>CAZSHV010000041.1:0-17868 GCA_964606815.1 uncultured Bacteroides sp.
CTGCTCAATGGCTGACCGCCTCAGCGTTAACAGATTTTATGGGACAGGCTCTTATGTAGGATGTCCATAAATCGGCGTACCACCTCGAGGTTGCCGGTATACTTGCCTTTGTCCTCGGAGAGCTTGCATGTGTCGCTGTAGAAGGGCCACGACTCGGTGATTTTCGCAGCGAGCAGCTTGATGACAATGTTGAGGGGCTTGATGCCGGGGAAATCGTTTGTGAAATGCGTGCCAATGCCGAAGGAGGGGATACAGAGGCCCTGTGCATCGCTGTGCAGCTTGATCGCGCGGTCGGTGTCGAGGGCGTTGGAGAAGATTATCTGCTTCGTGGCCGGGTCTATGCCCAGCGAGCGATATTTGGCAGCGATCTTGTGCATCTGGTCGAGGTTGTCACCGCTATCCACGCGCAGACCTTTGAAGAGGCGAGCGAAATCCTCTGAGAAATTGAGCGAGAAGATTTCCCAGCCGTATGTGTCATAGAGGAACGTGCCGAGAGCGCCGCGGAAGGTGTTGCGCCAAAGGTCCATGGCAATGTGGTTGGCCATCAGCGGGCCGTACATGGCAGCGATTGCGCACACGAATTCGTGGGCCATGGTGCCGATGGGCGTAAGGCCGTACTTCATGGCCAGGTAGACGTTGCTGGTACCGCAGAAGCAGCCAGGGCCTTGGGTTTGCTCTTGAGCGTCGACCATAGCGCGAACAAGCGTCTCTTCGGCCTGGAATGACAAGCGGCGACGCGTGCCCATGTCGCAGAATACGCAGCCCGCCTCAATCAGCCGGCGACCTTTGTCAAAGCTACGGCTGTAGAAGTCGTCGTAGTCGACTGTCTCGGCCTGACCTGTCATGGAGAAATACAGCTCGGAGATAATGGCAAGCACCTTCACCTCAAGGAGTATAGTCTCGGCCCATGGGCCCTCGAAGCTCACGGAGAGGTGGCCGCTGGCGTCTTGTTCGGCTTTCACCCACTTGGCGCGGTAGCGATAGCCGCGAAGATAGGTGCAGAACCATCCGGGTATATAGCTGGCCTTGGTGCGAAAGAATGCGAGCTCTTCGTCAGTAACTCTCAAATCCTCAAGCATCTCCACCTGTTGCATCAGGGCTACCGCGAAGCCAGGGGGATAGACGCGGTTGTCGCGGTCGGTGAACCGATATTTCACCCATGCGCGGGGGAAATTCTCGATCACCGCGCAGCACATGGTGAATTTGTAGAGATCGTCGTCGGTGAAGTGGGTTATAATGGGGTTATTCATGGTAAGGGGGAAAGGTCTGAGGCTTTTACTCCAGGATAATATCGCCGAAGAAGGCAGGAAGGTGGAAGTTGGGCTTAGGAGAATATATCGCGTTCCAACTCAAATAATAAGGCTGGGAAGAAGCTGAAGCACAGGCGTAGAAATTGCCGCGCATCGCCACAGGTTGTCCAGAATACTCAGCCCCGATTAGCGAGAGGGGAATCACCACGGTCAGTGTCCATGGCTCGGACATCTCACGCTCGCCGAAAGGCTTATCGCCAAGCGAAGGGATGCGACGCACCTGCTCCAGCTCTTCAGGCGTGAGTCGGGTGGGGGACGGACGCTCCATGCGTCTTGAGGCGTTGATGGCGCCTATGCAGTTGAATTCGAAATTCCAATATTCACCTCCGGGTCTGGGTTGGACGAAGAACTCCACGCAGCTGTCCTGACTCACGGCTGACTGCGGCTCGGTGTGCGTGGCTCTCACTACGTCTGACTTGCAGCTGAAGTGCAGATATATGGCGGTCTCGCTATGGGCAGCAATGACGGCAGCAAGAGGTTTAAAAGGAAAGGTTGAAGGCCAGTTGACGCAGCCTATCACAGCCTGTGCGCCGCGCTGAACAATTGCGGCAGATAATTCCGGGCCCTCGGCCAGTGCGTCGAGCATGGGAAGGAAAGGGATGCGGAGAGTTTGCATGCCAGGGAAGAAAGAGTGAGTTAGATATTATCGTGAATGGCCATAGCCACACCAGCCACGGCCATGATGATAAGGATTATGCCGATGAGCTGGTTCACGAGCCACAGTGAGCGCACGTTGATGCGCTTACGCAGCAGGGTCACCACCCATGTGATGCCATACCACCACGCCACAGCGCCAGCGAAAATGCTCAGGTAGCCTATTATATAATGGTGCACGCCAAACTCGGGGAGGATGAAGTTGAAGCGCGCGAAAAGGCCGATGATGAAGAAGAGAATCAGAGGGTTGGAGAACGTGAGCAGGAAGCCCGTGCCTACGTCGCCCCAGTATGTCACCTGCGCCGCGGACTGCGCCGGGGCGCGGAGGCTGCGTGTGGGATTCTTGCGCATGAGGAACACGCCGAAGGCACCGAGCACGGCTCCGCCCACAATCTGCAGGGCGAATTGGTGAGCCTCGATAAGGTCGGTGATAAAGCTGATACCGAAGCCGCAAAGCAGGCAGTAGACCAGATCGCTGATGGCAGCCCCCACGCCAGTGCAGAAGGCAGGGAAGCGGCCCTTGCTAAGCGCGCGCTGAATCACGAGCATGCCTATAGGCCCCATGGGCGCGGATATGAGCACGCCGATCAGGAAGCCGCGGGGCAGGATGTAGAGGATATTCTGCACGGTCTCAGTCGAGATATTTAAGCACTGCGGAGGGGTTTTCGATAGCCTCGCTTGCAGTGATGGGCAGACGCTTCACTTCGGTGACGCGGGCATCGGGATTCACCATCGACATAATGCTGTCGGGTGCCGGAGCCTGGGGCAGTGCTGCATATTCAGCATATGTAATGCGCAGAAAAGCCGAATTGGTGGAGACGCCACCGCGGCGGTCAAGCAGCCAACCGTCCTTCAGCACCACGGGAGCGGAGTTCACGTTGACATCGGTAGGTGCCGGATAGCTCACTAAAGCAGTGCGGGAAGGGGAGAGGGTCACCATCACGCATTGGTTCCACGGGCCGTTGGTGCGATACACCACAGCGCGAGGTATATAATCAGCAGGCGCGGCAGAGACAGCCACGGGCTGCGGCTCATCTGCTACCACAGGCTCAGAGGCAGGCTGCGCGGAGCGGCAGCTGCCCAGCAGGGCGGCGCTTATAAGTAGCACTATATATAAGTAGGTCTTTGTCATTTAAGGCTGAAAATCAGGTTGTTTTGCATAATCACCGAGGCCGTCGCACAAGTTGATGCAGGGGCACAGGGCGATTAGTAACACAAAGGTAGCGAAGTTTTCTCGTATTTTCAAAAAAAAGTTGTACATTTGCGCTATAAAAATAACCAAGCGCAGCTGCGACAGGCCGCACCGGCAGCCCCCGCCAGCGCTGAAAAACCGCGATATGATTATCACTGACAGTCTGTCGACCTTCGGGCGATATTGCCTATTCATCAAGCGAGTGCTGACCGTGCCAGACCGCTGGCGCGTGTTCGGCCGTCGCACGGTGGCCGAGGTGTCTAAACTTGGCCTCGACTCTATCCCCCTTGTCATCGTCATCTCCATCTTCATCGGCGCTGTCATCGCCATCCAGATGCAGCTCAACGTATCCTCGCCGCTAATCCCCGCTTATTCAGTAGGTTTGGCCACGCGAGATATAGTGTTGCTTGAATTCTCCAACTCCATCCTCTGCCTCATTTTAGCCGGCAAGGTTGGCTCGAACATAGCCTCGGAAATCGGCACAATGCGCGTTACCGAGCAGATTGACGCTCTGGAAATCATGGGCGTCAACTCGGCTAACTATCTGGTGTTGCCAAAGATCGTGGCTCTGGTGCTCTTCATGCCGGTGCTCGTGATCCTGTGCATGGGCACATCGCTGATGGGCGGCTGGCTGGTGGCCGTGTTCACCGACATCATCACCGTGTCGAAATACGTCTACGGACTGCAGGCACTGTTCAATGAATGGTACGTCTGGTACGCTCTTATCAAATCGCTGGTGTTCGCCTACATCATCGCATCAGTAGCTTCCTTCTACGGCTACTATGTTAAAGGCGGCGCCCTGGAGGTGGGCAAAGCCAGCACCAACGGCGTGGTGGCAAGCTCCATCCTCATCCTCCTCTTCGACGTTATTCTCACTAAACTGCTGCTGCAATGATCGAGGTAAAAGACGTAACCAAATCCTTTGACGGGCGCACCGTGCTCTTCGACGTCAGCGCTACGTTCGAGACAGGCAAGACCAACCTAATCATAGGCCAGAGCGGCTCGGGAAAGACCGTTCTGATGAAATCTCTCGTGGGCCTGCTCACTCCGGAGAAAGGCCAGATACTCTTCGACGGCCGCGACATCATAGGCATGTCGGCAGCAGAGAAGAAGCAGCTGCGTAAGGAGATAGGCATGCTCTTCCAGGGCTCGGCTCTGTTTGACAGCGAGACGGTGCTGGGCAATGTGATGTTTCCGCTTATGATGTTCACCGACATGAGCCAGGAGGAGCAGCGCGAGCGAGCCATGTTCTGTCTGGAGCGCGTCAACCTCAAAGGCGCGGAGAATAAGTACCCGTCAGAGATCTCCGGCGGCATGCAGAAGCGCGCGGCCATCGCTCGCGCCATCGCCCTCAACCCCAAGTATCTATTCTGCGACGAACCTAACTCCGGCCTTGACCCCCGCACGTCAATCGTCATCGACGAGCTGCTGAGCGACATCACGCATGAATATGGTATCACCACAGTGATCAATACCCACGACATGAACTCCGTGCTCGGCATTGGCGAGAACATCGTGTTCATCTACAAAGGCCACCGCGAGTGGGTGGGCGATATGAAGGACATTTTCGCCACAGCCAACCGCGCGCTCAACGAATTCGTGTTCGCCACCGACCTTTTCCAGGAGGTCAAGCAGTACATACTCTCGCAGGGCGGCATACGCGCCCATGGCGAGGCCAGACGCCCCCAGCAATGAGATTCGCCGACATCGTAGGCCACGAGCAGCAGAAGCAGCGTCTGCGCCAAATGGTGGACGCTGATCGCATCCCTCACGCCATCTTGCTTGAAGGGCCGGAAGGGGTGGGGAAGTTTGCCATGGCACGAGCCCTGGCGCAGTATATCCACTGCACCAATCGCACCGACGGCGACAGCTGCGGCCACTGCCCGGCGTGTCGCCAGCACGAGGCCTTTAACCATGTAGACACTATCTTCACCTTCCCTGTGGTGAAAGAGCGAAGCGACAAGCCGGCCGTGTCGAGCGACTATCTGCCGGAGTTTCGAGAGTTTCTGGGCGAGAGCCCGTACATGGACTATGAGCAATGGCTTGCCAAGTTCGACAAACTCAACGCCAAGCCCACCATCTACGTCGACGAGGCCGCGGAGTTGATACGTGCCCTCAATTACACCGCTCATTCGGCTAAATACAAGGTAGTGCTTTTTTGGCTGCCCGAGCGCATGCAGGAGGCCACGGCCAACAAGCTGCTGAAGCTCATTGAGGAGCCCTACGCAGACACCCTCTTCATCTTCACCAGCGACCAGCCCCGGCTGATACTCCCCACCATCTACTCCCGCCTGCAGCGCGTGCAGTTCACACGTCTGCCGCTGGCCCAGGTGCAAGCAGCCGTGCAAAAGACCGCAGGTGTCGACGCGCAGACGGCAGCGCAGCTTGCGCAGTTGGGCGAGGGCAGCGTCAACCAGGCCCTTAGAGCCCGAGGAGCGTCGAAAGAGCAAGCCCAGTATCTGCAATTCTTTATGGAGCTGATGCGCAAGGCTTACGGCCGCCGTGTGGCTGACCTGAAGAAGTGGGCCGTGGATGTGGCGGCGCTGGGCCGCGAGCGCAACGCGCAGCTCTACGCCTATGCTGCCCGTCTGATTCGCGAGAATTTCATCCTCAACCTGCGCGTGCCGCAGCTCAACTGCCTCAACCCCGACGAGGCGGCTTTCTCCGCAAAATTCTCACCATTCATCAACGAGCGCAACGTGCTGCAGCTCATCGAAAGCATAGACGACGCCAGCGCCGACATCCTCGCCAACGCCAACGCTAAGGTGGTGAACTTCGACCTCGCTATACGAGTCATTCTCCTCCTTAAGAGATAACCCATTCCCATGCGCCGCAACCTCCGCTCTTTCAACGTCAAGATGCTGCTTCGCGTGGCAGGCTGGCTGCTGATGATCGAGGGCGCATTCATGCTCGTGCCGCTGGTCACGGCCTTGATTTACCGCGAGAGCGATTGGTTGCCTTTTGCTGTCGCTGCAGCCCTGACCGAGGTGATAGGCTATGCCTTGAACCACTTTATACAACCGACGCACTCCGACATGGGTCGTCGCGAGGGCTTCTTGCTCACGGCATCTGCATGGGTAGTGTTTTCATTGTTCGGCATGCTGCCGTTCATATTCTGCGCCACCCCGCAGACGGTGAGCGTTGCCTTCTTCGAGGCCATGAGCGGATTCACCACCACGGGAGCCACCGCAATGCCCGACACTGTCACCTACAGCCACGCCGTTAACATGTGGCGCGCCGTAATGCAGTGGATAGGCGGCTTGGGTATTATCCTCTTCACCCTGGCCGTGCTGCCAATGCTCAACTATACAGGCGGCATGCAGCTATTCAACGCCGAGGTGACGGGCATCACGCACGATAAGATTCAACCCCGCGTGTCGCAGACTGCGATGACGCTCTGGGGCATGTACATAGCCCTCACGGCTGCTTGCGCTGTGCTGCTGGCCCTCGGCCCCATGGACACGTTCAGTGCCGTTTGTCATGCCTTTAGCACTCTATCCACGGGTGGATTCTCATGCGCGGCGCCCGGCGAGGATGTATTCGCTCCGGCCTACACGCGCTTGGTTGTCACGGCTTTCATGGCTCTCGGCGGCATCAACTTCGTGCTGATATACAGGGCTCTCCACGGCCACTTCCGCGACGTGGCGAAAAATAACATCTTCCGTCTCTACCTGCGTATCATCGTGCTATGCACCGCTGTCTTCTTCGTGGCCACGTTGATTCTCCAAACTGAAAGCGGATGGGTGAACGCGCTAATTAACTCAGCCTTCCGAGTAGTCTCCACCATCACCTCCACGGGCTTCACTCTCGGCGACCCGTGGGCTGCAGGGTCGTTCGGATTCTGCATTATGATTGTGCTCCTCTATTTCGGCGGCTGCGCGGGTTCCACCTCCGGCGGTGCCAAGCTCGACCGCGCCATTGTGATGGGCAAGTTCGCTGCGAACGAGACGCGCCGCGCGCTGCGCCCCAACAATATCCTTGCCGTGAAGGTGGGCAACAGCGTGCTCACTATTGAGACCGTGCAGAAGACCATCGCTTTCCTTATTATATTTGCCGCCGTAATTTTCTTCGGAGGCCTCGTCCTAACAGCTATGGGCATTCCTATGGCCGATGCGCTCGTGTCTTCTCTATCAGCCATCACCAACGGCTATGGCATCCTTTCGCAGGGCCTGGGAGCGTCTCTTTACTCCATGCCGGCAGCAGGCCTGTGGGTGTTAGCTTTGATAATGCTGATTGGACGACTTGAGGTGTTCACCATCATCGTGCTGCTGCTGCCATCGTTCTGGCGCAGGTAAGATTTGCACATGTGAGGGATTTTTCCGAACTTTGCGGAAAGTTTTACCGAAATTCCGCGAAGCAGAATGAATGGCCAAATACTTCCCCCCGTCGGTCGCCTGGAATACAGGGGTCTGGACGTGATGAAATTTCTGATGGCTCTGTGTGTGGTGCTTATCCGCGTGCAGTCGTTTTGTAGCCCATGGACTGTCGGCCCCGCCGTTCACTATGTGATATCGTTGGCGGTGCCGTTCT
Source organism: uncultured Bacteroides sp. (assembly GCA_964606815.1). Classification (GTDB taxonomy): domain Bacteria; phylum Bacteroidota; class Bacteroidia; order Bacteroidales; family Muribaculaceae; genus CAG-873. Next base: position 7,687 of record CAZSHV010000041.1, read on the forward strand.
TTTTTATCACCTCCGGATTTCTTTTAGGCAAGAAGATTGAGCGCGACGAGTTTGAGCTCTACGTCATAAAGAACTACGCTCGGCGCATCTGGCGCATGTACTTTACTTGGATTGCTATCTACGTGCCGCTCTGCGCTGTCTCTTATATTATTGACCCTCCCGCCGACCCCCTTCCTAAATTCATATTCGTTCAGGTGCGCTCGATCTTCATGTTCGGCGAGGTGCGTCTGTCGTTTCCCACTTGGTATCTCTTCTCGTTGGCCATAGCAGCCTCAGCGCTGTATTTTATCCGCAAGCGGGGCCTCAACAGCGTATGGCTAATAGTTGCGGGCGGAGCTGGCGTCTGTGTGCTTTATTTGACACACCGCCTTAGTTCTGGCCAAACTGTCGCTAACCTTTCCCAATCCTTCTTCCGTATCACCGCAGGTATGCTCTACGTCACTGTTGGCCTTTATGCCAAGGACTATCTGGAGACTTTCGGACGCTCCTGGCTGCCCGCTGTCACGGCATTGGTCCTTAGCCTGTTTCTGGTGTCGATGAATATGCCCTTCTGGGAACTCACAGGAAGTTTCGCGGTGTTCGCCGTGGCTTTAAGGTTTACATCATTACAGGCACGCCACCGTAGTCTATTTCTATATCTGCGCGGACAGAGCATGTGGATTTATCTCGTGCATATGTACGTGCTCGCTACACTTTATTACACCTGCTGTTATGCGTGGCCACCCTACGTCTTTTGGGCTTGCGCATGCGCTGCGAGCGTGGCAGTGTCGGCCCTGCTGATGGCTCTGGCCAAGACTCCCGCTGGCGCTTTCCTTAAGAAATTAACTTGACATTATTATATATTATGACCAAGATTGGCACAAAATTCACCCCGTCGCGCAAGAAGGCTATGATGCTGGGCAGCGGCGAGCTGGGAAAAGAAGTGGTAATTGAACTTCAGCGCTTCGGCATCGAGGTGGTGGCCTGCGACCGCTACGCTAACGCCCCGGCCATGCACGTGGCCGACCGCGCCGTGGTGTTCAACATGCTCGACGGCAAGCGTCTGCGCGAGGTAGTAGAGGCAGAGAAACCCGACTACATCATCCCCGAGGTCGAGGCCATCGCCACCGACGAGCTTGTGAAGCTTGAGGCAGAAGGCTACCACGTCACCCCCACAGCCAAGGCTGCCCGTCTGACCATGAACCGCGAGGGCATACGCCGCCTGGCTGCCGAGCAGCTGGGCATACCCACTTCGCCCTACCGCTTTGCCTCCACGCTTGAGGAGTATATGCAGGCCGTGTCGGAGATTGGCGTTCCGTGCGTGGTGAAGCCTGTGATGAGCTCGTCGGGCCACGGCCAGTCGGTGGTGAAAACAGAGGCCGACGCCATGCGCTCGTGGGAGATCGCCCAGAGCGAGGGCCGTGCCGGTGCTGGCAAGGTGATTGTGGAGGGATTCGTGAACTTTGACTATGAGATCACGCTCCTGACCGTGCGTGCCGTCAACGGCACCCTCACCTGCGAGCCCATCGGCCACTATCAGGAGGACGGCGACTACCGCTATTCCTGGCAGCCCCAGCCCATGAGCGCAAAGGCTCTTGAGACTGCAAAAGAATACGCTGTGAAGGTGACCGACGCCTTGGGCGGTTATGGCATCTTCGGCGTAGAGATGTTCGTCAAAGGCGATGAGGTGATCTTCAGCGAAGTGTCGCCCCGCCCGCACGATACCGGTATGGTGACGATGATATCGCAGGACCTGAGCGAGTTTGCCCTGCATGCCCGCGCCCTGTTAGGTCTGCCTGTGCCGGAGATTCGCTTCTTCGGACCCTCGGTGTCTAAAGCCATAGTGGTGGAGGGCGACAGCCGCGATGTGACCTTCGACGGCGTGGAGCGCGCTCTGGAGCTGCCCGGCGTGCAGATGCGCATCTTCGGCAAGCCCGAGGTGAAAGGCCACCGCCGCATGGGTGTGATCCTTGCCACGGCAGATAGCATCGACGCTGCCCGCAAGCTAGCAGACGAGGCATACTCCCGACTCACCATCATCATCTAAGCCCCCTTGCATATGTACAGCCAACGATCCAAGTGGGCCACGAGCTCCATAGTGTCGACAGTGCTGGTTATTGCCGTGCTTGTTGGCATAGGCCTGTGGCTCTACACCCGCGACGAGTCAAACCCCGCGAGCTATGTGTGCTGGACCATAGTGACGGCCTGGAGCCTCTTCGCCATGCTGTTCTGCCCCATAGAGACGCGCGTGGGCAGCGGCGTGCTGCAGGTGATATTCTGTGCCCGTGTGCGCACGATTTCGCTTCAGGAGGTGGCAAGCGTTCGCCCCTTCCGTGTGCCCGCTCGCTTTCTCCAGTCGTTCGGCAGCTGCGGCTTCTTCGGCTGGTGGGGATGGTACAGGACTCCCGAGCTTGGCAAGTTGATGGTCTACGCGGCCAACCTTGACAATCTGGTGTGCATAGAGCTGCGCAACGGTCGGCGCTACGTGCTATCGTGCACCGACCCCATTGCTCTCACAGAGGCCATCCTGCGAGCCAAAGGATAAGAGCCTTTACCAATCGAGAGAAAAATTCTGGCGGCGGCGTAATTTTTTGCGTGGCCGCTGCGTCTAATGGATGTAACGAACCCACAACCTCACAGACACCGCGACATGAACCCCATCTCCGACAAGGAATTCGCCGAGCTGGTGAAGCAGCACAAGACTGCCATCTACAGCGTGTGCTATATGTATGCCGACGACGAGGATGGTGCGTCAGATCTCTTCCAGGAGTGCCTGGTGAACATCTGGCAAGGCTTGGAGCAATTCAAGGGGCGCAGCTCGCTGGGCACGTGGATCTACCGCGTGTGCCTCAACACCTGCATATCCTCCACTCGCAAACGTCGTGGGCAGGGCTCAAAAGTGAAGCTCGACGTGGCCGCCGACATTGCCTCCCCCTCCGAGCCCGACGGACGCCAGATTGCCATGCTGCACCAGCGCATCAGCTCCCTGGGCCTGCTGGACCGCGCCATCGTGCTCCTGTGGCTTGAGAATATGAGCTACGAGGAGATTGGCGCAATCGTCGGTATAACCGCCCAGAACGTGGGCGTGCGCCTCTACCGCATCAAACAACAGCTTAAAACCACCAATCCATGACCGATACTCCTTCCACCCCCAACATAGACCCCTCCGAGCTTGACGACCTGCGCTACCAGTACCACCTTCTGCAGGAGAAGATGCAGCAGCAGCGTATTGTCACAGACTCGATGATACAAGACATCATATCCCAGCGCGTGGGCGGTGTGCAGCGCACCGTGCGCAACATGGCCATACTCGGAGCCGTGGCCATCGTGCTGTGGATTGGCATCGCTTCGATGTTCAACCTATCGGTAGCTTTTACAGTCTTCACCGTGGTGATGATGATTGCCGACATGGTCATGGACCAGTGGGCTATATACCCCCTGCGGCGAGCCTCCGTCCCTGATGTGACTCCCATCGACATGGCAGCCCGCGCCAAGCAGAGCCGCCGCCGCATGATGATTGACGTGGCCATCGGCACAGCTGTAATCATCCCCTGGGCGGTATGGGCAGTCTGGGAGCTCATCCACGCCTCCGACCCCATGGGCGTAAGCTCCACTGTGCACGCTTGGGTGTGGATCGTGGGCGTCAGCATAGGCGGAGCCGTGGGCCTCGCATGGGCTCTGTACCTTGTGCATGGCATGCGCAAGAGTCTCTCCGGCTTGGCTGCGCAGATTGAGGATTACAAAAACATGCAGTGAGCCATGAGCAATATCGATACGGCCCTGATGCAATGGACACGCCAGCCCGCGCGCTTCTCTGTCTCCGCATCTGAGATCACCATCACCACAGAGCCCGGCACAGACCTGTGGCAGCGCACTTACTATCATTTCCGCAACGACAACGCCCCCGTGCTGCAGCTGAGCACTGCCGAGGAGTTTTTCTCCTTCGTGGTAAAGACTGACTTCGCGGATGCTCATCAGCGCTTCGACCAGTGCGGCATTGCAGTATACATTGACAGCGAGAATTGGCTCAAGGCGTCTGTGGAGTATGAGAACGACGAGTTCCAGCACCTGGGCAGCGTGGTCACCAACGGCGGCTTCTCCGACTGGGCCACTACCGAGATTCCGGCCTCGGAGCGCACCATGTGGTACAGACTCAGCCGGCGCGGCCAGGACTTCCGCATCGAGTGCAGCAGGGACGGCAAGCGTTTCTGCCAGATGCGCGTGTGCCACCTCGCAGCAGCAGAGGGGGAGATTCGCTTCGGTATCTATGCCTGCAGCCCGGAGCAGAGCAGCTTCACAGCCCGGTTCACACATATGCAGCTGTTGCCCTGTCAATGGCCGGCCCACGACGGCCAGCAACCGGATTGAACAATCCTAGCCCCTGATGCGTTAACACGTTATAAACATTCTCCAACCACCTAATTTTCACTTCGCTATGAAAATCAAGCACCTCTTCGCTCTGCTGGCCGCCGCGCTGGTGAGCCTCACAGCTGCCGCAAAAGGCACCTACACCACCGACGCTGCCGTGCTGCCGGCTGCTGCCACTTCGCAGCTCGACACCCACTTCAAGGGCAAAAAGATCCACCACATCAAGGTGGAGAAAGACATCATGGGCACCAAAGGCTATGACGTCACTCTCACCGACGGCACCGAAATCGACTTCGACTCCAAGGGCAACCTCAAGGAGGTGGACTGCGGCAAGGACGCCAAAGTGCCCGACACGCTGATCATGAAGTCTATCCGCGACTACGTGAAGACCAACTACAAAGGCCAGAAAATCGTGCAGTACGAGGTGAAACGCCATGGCTACGAAATCGAGCTGCAGAACGGCGTTGAGCTGGAATTCAACGACGCCGGTGCATTCACTCGCATCTCGCGCTAACACATCACGCCATATAATGGGTGCCATTGTCCGAAGCAGGCAGTGGCACTTTTTATGTGTTATTGTGACATTTGTTAGCGTATTGTTGTATTATATCATATGCTTTTCGTATCTTTGTAGCATAATTCAAATTCAGTATTAATTTGTAGCAATAGGTATGAAAAAACTTCTACTTCTATTCTTCGCTTCCGTGCTCGGATGTGCTACGGCAACTGCCATCGACGTGCGCCTCGATATCGACGACGCGTCAAGAGCACTGGTGTATCTCAACGACGACCTGGTGACCAATCTCGCCACCGGCCTTAACACCTTCGACGTGGAGCGCGGCACCTACGTGCGCGTGCAGGCAGCAGAGGGTTGCACTCTGGTGTCTGTGACCGAGACCAACGACGGCTGGGAGAGTGCCATGCCCATCCATGCCGAGGACGGCAAGCAATTCTGCGACATCCCCGTCTACAGCGACTATGGCGATGTCTATGTGGTGAAAACAGCTTCCAGCAGCGACACCCGCACCGCCACGTGCACCATCGATGTCGACAACGCCGCCCTGGTTAAAGTGGTGCGCGTAAGCGACGACTCGGCCATCACCCTTGCCAACGGCTCTAACGAGTACACCTTCGACCCCGACAAGGAGGCCCAGCTGCTCATCAAGCCCGTCGACAAGCCCCTGTACGCTGTCACAGTGGACGGCACCCCAGCCACAAGCAATGGCTACAGCTACACAGTGACTCTTACCCCCGGCTGCACCGTCAGCATCAAAGCAGAGTTCCCCGACGTGGATTGCCCCGTGCACATCGTCGTCACTGGCGATGATGCCGAAGACTTCATATCGGGCGCTGACGTCAACGGTCGCCCCGTGTTCGACTATGCCTCCTCCACCTTCTCCGTCAAAGCAGGCTCCGAGCTGCTGCTCTATGCGCGCACCAACGAGTACGAGGTGCTCGATTGCAAGGTTAATGGCGTGGCCCTTGGCTTCTCCAACCCCTTCCCCGTGTTCGTGACCGAAGAGACCACCATCACCATAAGCGTGCAGAAGTATGTGTCGTTCAAGATGACCGTCAACATCGACGATCCCGCCCGCGCCCACGTCTACAAAGGCTATAGCTACAACAACGAGGAATACACCCTCCAGGCCGGCGCCAACACCGTGGAGGTGCTCCGCAACACTCCCATCATCTCCATCGTTCCCGCCGAGGGCTGCTACCTGAAGAGCGTCACCGTAGACGGCTACTCCTACAGCGAGGAAGACCTGCGCGTGGCTCCTCTTATGGTCGGCTCGCTCACGTCCTCGTCTGTGATCAACATCACCACCGGCGTCATCAACCGCAACCTTACTGCCACAGTTAGCGTGGACTACGACGGCGATTTCACCCTGCTCCGCTCCGACCGCTCTGAGGTGGAGGTGAACAAGACTGGCGACACCACCATCTATTTCTATGAGGGAGACAACCCCTTCACCCTCCGCACCAGCGACATCACCGGTATCAAGGTGGCCATCAACGGCGTGGCCGTGGCTCCTACCTATCCCGACAGCCCCGACTATCAGTTCAGCCTCGCCCAGGGCGACACCCTTACCATCACCTCTGCCAGCTCCGGCATCGAGAGCGTGACGGCCGACTCTGCCGAAGCCGAGTACTACAACCTGCAAGGCATCCGCGTGGCCGCACCCGTCAAGGGCCAGATCTACATCAAACGCGCAGAAGGCACTGCCGTGAAGGTAATCTTCTGAACGACTAACACGCACATATAGAAATCGCCGTCTCCGAAAAGAGGCGGCGATTGTTATTTCTGAGTAGGGAATTACTCGAAGTTGCGGGTGTAGAAGTCGACGATAGCGTTGAAGGGAATGATATCCTTGCGGTCGTAGAGGTCGGTGTGGTTGGCACCTGGTATTGCGAGGAATTCCTTATTGTCGCCCTTGAGGAGCGAGAAAGCATCCTTGCCGAAATAGAAGGAGTGGGCCTTGTCTCCGTGCACGATCATCACAGCGCGGTCAAGCTCAGGAGCGTATTCAAAGAATTTGAAGTTGAGGAAGGGCAGGGGAGAAGTTGCGTTCCAGCCTCCGTTGGAGTTGAGGGAACGAGGATGGTACCCGCGGGAGGTTTTGTAATAGTCGTAATAATCCTTTACAAACTGCGGAGCGTCGTCGGGCAGAGGGTCAACCACGCCGCCACCCAGGGCGTACGAGCCGTTGCGATAGTCCTCGGTGCGCTGTGCGGCCAGGGCGGCGCGCTTGGCGTTGCGCTGCTCGGGCGTGTCCTCGCTGTCGAAGTAGCCTTTGGCGTTTACGCGGGTCATGTCGTACATCGTCGAGGCCACGGCCGCACGGATTCGCGGGTCGTTGATAGCGGCTTGTATGGCTATGCCTCCCCAACCGCAGATGCCTAGTATGCCCACGCGGGCGGTGTCCACATCGTCTCGGCAGAGCAGATAGTCGATGGCAGCACTGAAGTCCTCGGTGTTAATGTCAGGCGAAGCCACATATCGGGGCATTCCGCCGCTCTCGCCGGTGTAACTGGGGTCAAAGGCCAGGGTGAGGAAGCCGCGCTCGGCCAGCTCTTGGGCATAGAGTCCTGAACTCTGTTCCTTCACAGCGCCGAAGGGGCCGCTTACGGCTATGGCCGGCAGGCGACCCTCCGCTCCCTTGGGCTTATACAGGTCAGCAGCGAGGGTGACACCGTAACGGTTCACGAAGCATACCTTCGAGTGGTCGACGTTCGGGCTGAGGGGGAAGGTCTTATCCCACTCCTGCACGAGGGTCAGTGATTCTGGTTTCATCATATCTGTGGAATTTTGAGTTTGCGAAAAAATTGCAGATGCTGTCGCAAGCGACAGAGCAGCAGCAGTGAGTATTCTTTTCATATTTAAATATGTTTAATGACTTTCGCTGGCACACCGGCAACGACGGCTCCGGCCTCTACGTCTTTTGTGACGACAGTCCCGGCGGCGATGATTGCTCCCGCGCCGATAGTGACTCCGGGCAGGATGGTGACATTGGCACCTACCCACACGCTGTCTCCGATTACAACCGCAGAGCAGGTCATATCCCCTCGGCTTGCGGGGTCGGCAGTATGATTGACCGTGCAGATGGTGCAGTTATGGCCTATCAGGCAATGGGCTCCGATGGTGATTCCGCCCCAGTCTTGAAATGTGCAGCCCATGTTGATGAACGTGCCGGGGCCTATGTCGATGCCAAGGCCGCAGTCGGTGTAAAAAGGCGGAAATAGGCCGAAGCCCTCGTCAAGTTCTTTGCCAATCAACTCCGACATAAGGCGGCGCAGCTCAGCTGGCTCGTGATATCGTGAGTTGATTTCGGACGTCAGCTTCAGGGCTCGCTGGCTCAGGGCGTGCATCGCCTGGTGGGCATCGCTGCCCGATGCTATCAGGTTGCCCGCAGCAGCAAAAAGGAGAAATTCTTTGTCAGTCATAGAGTGTAGCATTTCAGAAGCAAAGGTACGAAGATGCAAGCGGTGTCAGATACCAAAATTACAGAATTTGCAACCTAAAACAAAGAATTAGCCCCCGCGGACATCACCGCAGGGGCCAACATAAGGTAAGAGAAGGGTTAGCGGATGAAGTTCGTCCAAGCATGCTCCTCGGCCTCGGGGCGAGGAACACCCTCAAGGCTCTTAAGCAGGCGAGCGAGGTTGTGGCCGAGCGTGCGCATGGTCTGCAGTCCCTCGGCGTCCTGGAGCACATCGCCGGGCGCGGTGCCGAAGATGTTGTTCCAATACTGCGAGCTCGGCATGGGCATGCTGTTCATCTCGAAGTATTTATTCAGACGCTCCACGGTGCAGACGGAGCCACCGCGGCGGCACACGCCCACGGCAGCAGCAGGTTTATACTGCAGGTAGCGAGAGAGGGAGTAGAACAGGCGGTCGAGCAGCGCGCACAGCGAGCCGTTAGGGCCAGCCCAGTAGGTGGGAGAGCCCACCACGATGCCGTCGGCAGCAGGCAGCTTCTCCATAAGCTCGGTGTAGACGCCGGTGTTGAACACGCACACGCCCGTCTCGCGGCATTTGTTGCAGGCTATGCAGCCGGGTATGGGCTTCTTGCCGATCCACACTATCTCGGTTTCTATGCCGTCAGCGTTCAAGGCCTTGGCCACCTCGGTTAGGGCCAGGTGAGTATTGCCCTCGTGGTTGGGACTTCCGTTTATCAGTAATACTTTCATACAAGCTGGGAATTTAGGTATGACAAAGTTAACTAAAACTTCAATTCCAAGCAACCATCGTCATATGCAAATCGCGATTTACTCATTTTTAAGTATTGCCCGCTCAGAAATTTAGCCGTAATTTTGCAGTGTAATAACAAAGCCACATAAATTACACCTTCAGAGAATGCCGGAATATCGCATAAGTGATAAGATGAAGCGGCTCATCGACACGGAGCCACTGCTGCTGATGGCGATGAGCCGCTTCGGCATCTCTCTCGGATTCGGGGAAAAGACCGTGGGCGAGATTTGCGCCGAGCAAGGCGTGGATTCGTCCACCTTTCTCGCTGTCTGCAATTTCATAAGCTATGGCAAGGAGGATGCCCAGTCGCTGAGCGTGGAAGCCCTGATGCGCTACCTTCGCGGGGCCCATACCTATTTCCTTGAATTCTGTCTACCCCTCATACGCCGCCGTCTCATTGAGGCTATAGACTGCTCCGGCACCGACGAAGTGGCGATGCTGATTCTTAAATTCTTCGACGAAAACACCTCCGAGGTCAAACGCCACATGGACCACGAGAACGAGCACGTCTTCACCTACGTCGACGGCCTGCTCAAAGGTCACATCAAGCCCGGATACAACATCGACGTCTTCGCCGCCGGCCACCACCGCATCGACGAGAAGCTCAATGAACTGAAAGACATCATAATCCGCTACCTGCCGCAGCGCGAGAACAACCAACTCAATGCCGTGCTGTTCGACATCATCAACTGCCGCCAGGACCTCATCAGCCACTGCGCTGTGGAGAATCGCCTCTTCGTGCCAGCCGTTAAGCAGCTCGAGCAGTCAGTGCGCGCCTCCGCCCAGCATGCCGTCATCAGCGACGAGCCAGTTGCCGAGACAGAGGCCCCCGTGGAGCTCGGCAAGCGTGAGCGCGACATCCTCCGCTGCGTGGCCCTGGGTATGTCAAACAAGGAGATTGCGGATGCCCTGTGCATATCCGTCAACACTGTCACCACCCACCGCCGCAACATTGCATCCAAGCTGCAGATTCACTCCACCGCCGGCCTCACCATCTACGCCGTCATCAACGGCATCATCGACCTTCACCAGTAAGAGCCTGTCCCATAAAATCTGTTAACGCTGAGGCGGTCAGCCATTGAGCAG
>CAZSHV010000042.1:0-17842 GCA_964606815.1 uncultured Bacteroides sp.
CCATCATGTATCGCATCATCAAGACACCCCACCACCGCACCGGCACCACCTGGAAAGTCTACCCCATGTATGACTTCGCCCACGGCCAGAGCGACTATTTCGAGGGCGTCACCCACTCGATCTGCACGCTGGAGTTCGTGCCTCACCGCCCGCTCTACGAGCATTTCGTGGCCGAGCTCGCTGACGACAGCTACTGCCCCCGACAGATTGAGTTCAACCGTCTGAACCTCACCTATACCGTCATGAGCAAGCGCAAGCTGCTGCAACTGGTGAAGGAAGGCCTTGTGGCAGGCTGGGACGACCCCCGCATGCCCACCATCTCCGGCATGCGCCGCCGCGGCTACACGCCCGAGAGCATCCGCAAATTCATCGACACCATCGGCTACACCAAATATGAGGCTCTTAACTCCGTGAGCCTGCTCGAGCACGCCGTGCGCGACGACCTCAACCGTATAGCCACCCGCGTCATGGCCGTGATTAATCCTCTCAAGGTTGTCATCACCAACTACCCCGAAGGCAAGACCGAGATGGTGGAGATGGAGAATAATCCTGAGGATCCTCAGAGCGGAATGCACCAGATGCCTTTCTCGCGCGAAATCTTCATCGAGCGCGACGACTTCATGGAAAATCCTCCCAAGAAATTCTTCCGTCTGGCTCCCGGCTCGGAGGTGCGTCTGAAGGGAGCATACATCATCAAGTGCGACGAGGTGATCAAGGATGCCGATGGCAACATCATAGAGCTGCGTTGCAGCTACGACCCCGACACCCGCAGCGGCCTCCCTGGCGCTGCTCGCAAGGTGAAAGGCACTCTGCACTGGGTGGACGCTGCAAGCGCAGTCGACGCAGAGGCTCGCATGTACGACCGTCTTTTCAACGTCGAGAACCCCGCAGCCGAGCCTGACCGCGACTTCCGCGAGATGCTCAACCCCGACTCGCTCCGCGTGGTCAAGGGTATTAAAGTTGAGCCCTACGCAGCCAGCATCGCAAAGCCCGGCACAAAGTTCCAGTTCCAGCGCATAGGTTACTTCACTCCCGACTACGATTCCACCCCAGAGCATCTGATCTTCAACCGCACCATCGCTCTGCGCGATAGCTGGGAGAAGGAGATGAAGAAGTAATATACAACCATACACCTCCACCACGTGGACGAAGAACAGTACAACGCATCACGCCACGAGCTTCTGCAGCGATTCAAGGATTCGCTGCGGAAGCCTCTGTCTGAAAGATACTTCGACGAAGACGAGCTTATAGCCATCTTCGACGACGCCGGCGACATGAACGATGATTATATCCGCCTGGAGGTAATCACCGTAGCTGCTCGCTTTTACCCCGACAGCGACGCGCTTAATCAGCGTCGTTGTCTGATTTATGGCCTGCTCTCAGCCGCTGCCGGAAAGCAGATGCTGGAGAACACGCCGCAAAGCGACAGCCCTATGTGGGACATCCTGCGTCTGGTGGAGCAACCCGAACTTAAGACATCTGCAATCCAAGATAGGCTGAATGACATCCTCGACTCGGCCAGCAGCATGGACGACGAGGAAGTGGTGCAGATAATTCGCGCTGCCGCCGACCTCAACCAGTCTGACTGGGTGCTGAAAAACGTCAAGCGACTGTCGGCCAAATGCCGCAACCGCAAGTTGGTGCTAATGGAGGGCGCAATTGCCTTGGAGAGTGCCCAGCGGTATAAAGACGCGGCGAAGCTGATGTCTGACTTGGTGGAAGAGGATCCTTTCAACGTTGGCAACTGGGTAATGCTTGCACAGCAGTACCTGGCTATGGGCGACGATGAGCAGTTTAACCAAGCCATAGACTATGCGCTGGCCCTTCAGCCCGACGACTGGCAGGCCCTCCTTGCGAAGGGCAAGTATTTGCTGGATCAAAATCAGATGGTAGACGGCGTCGAGGCTCTTACCCAAGCTGCGCGTAAAGCTGATACTTCCGAGCCGCTGCGTGTGCTTATATATGCATTCCGCTGCTTGAACATGGACGAACAAGCCGAGGAAGCGTGCCGTATGGTGCTTCACAACTTCCCTGCCGATGCCGACCTGGTGATTCCTGATATAATCACATTCTATCCCCCGGACATACACGAGCTGCTGGAGCGATACTATCGCTCTAATAGCGACAACTCAGAGCATTTCTGGCGCACATGGGCCGATAAACTCTTTGACAGCGGCTACGAAGACGCTGCCCTGGCCGTGCTCGGATGCTATACCGAGCAGATGCGCGAGAACACAGCCTCGTTAGTGCCTACGCAGGTTGCCTTAAGGCGCAACATTGATCCCGAGCATGTGCTGCAACTGCTCGAGATTTACAAGAAGAAATGTGAAGACTTCGGCGAGGCGCTGGACTATCCCAGTTATTGCGCTATAAAGATGCTTTGCTTGGCGCGCACCGGCAGAATGGAGGACGCCATGGAGTTCTACCTTGTTTCCAATTACGATCCCCCAGAGTTGTACTCCGTTCACTCTAAGCTTGCGCTCTCCGGAGCGAAGTCGCTCATTACTAAGATTGTCAATGGCATAAAGAAAGGTAAAGATCGCGGATATTTCAATACTCTGACGCTTTAGATTTGCCTGGTATCAACCTCAGCAATGAAAGAGCCTTCTGATGATTTAGTGCGACGCACCGCAACGGCCGACATTCCGGCTGTGATGCGCATATTCACGGCTGCGATTGCACGCATGCGCAAAGGCGGCAACCATGCGCAGTGGGGCAACGGGTATCCGTCGGAGCAAGTTGTCAAGGCAGATATTGACCATGGCAATAGCTATGTTATAGAGCACGCTGGCGAAATAGCTGGCGTGTTCACTTTCATTGTTGGCGATGACCCCACTTATGGTGTGATTGATGGCTCATGGCCAGATGATGCCCCATATGGGACTATTCACCGCATCGCGGCTGCCGATGGTATGCATGGCATCGCAGATACAGCTCTGCATCATTGCCTGCGCAGAGGTGTGAACATTCGCATAGACACGCATGAGTTGAATGCTCCTATGTTGAGTTGGATCCGCAGCCGCGGATTCGCATACTGCGGCATCATACATCTCGTCGACGGTTCTCCCCGCCTGGCCTTTCAGCTCTCAGCGGGTGCGCTTGCTGCCTCCCAGAGCTTGCGATAATAGTCGGCCTTCCACTCTATGGAGCGAGGGTAGGCGCGCGATGATGATGGCATGCGCCAGATGCGCACGTGTCTGCCTGGCATAACCTCACGCTCAACGTACCCGCCGAGGTCAATATGCTTAAAGTCAAAGACTCGACCTAAGGTCTGCACAGCTTTCTCGCCGGTAAGCCCCACGTCGCTGCACAGGGGCATTTGCTTGAGCAGGGATGTGAGATCGCGCACTTTCACCACTTGGAGATGTGCGTCGGAGGCATTGCCTTTAAGGCGCACGGCCTCCTCGCCTGTGTCGCAGAGGCCTATTCCCATGCGTGTGCAGAAGTCAACAACGCGCTTTTCGTCGAAGCGCTTTTCTCCCGGCACAACGAAATACTCCTTATTACCCTCGGCGATCAATCCCCAGATTCTCCACATGTCATTCTGGAAATTCGGGTAGAACCATTCCATGCACCATCTGGCCCTCGGCGGCGGGAAGCTGCCCATGAGCAAGAGCCTTCCGTGCGGCGGGAGGAAAGGGGGTAGGGGATGGCTTTCTTTTGCTGTGTCCATGGAATAGGGAGGATTATTCATTAATGGGGTCGCCCTCGTCGTCGTAGGTGTCGTAGAGGAAGTCGGTGTAGGGGAATCGTGAGAGGTGAATCTGCTTGGCACGCTCGTAGATCATACGACGCAGCTCGTCGATGTTGGTTCCCTTTTTGGCAGAGATGAAGACGCAGTTGTCTCTCATTCTCGACATCCACGTCTCGCGCAGCTCGTCGAGCGAGATGTTCTCGCGGGTCGCTTCCGTAAGGTCGTTCTCGTCCTTAGGTGTATATGTGAATGCGTCAATCTTGTTGAACACCAGGATGGTGGGCTTATCGGCCGCTCCGATTTCCTCAAGAGTGCGCTCCACCACGGCAATTTGCTCTTCGAAATTGGGGTGAGAGATATCCACCACGTGCAGCAGAATGTCAGCGTCGCGGGTCTCGTCGAGGGTTGACTTGAACGACTCCACGAGATGCGTGGGGAGCTTGCGGATGAATCCAACCGTATCGGTGAGAAGGATAGGCAGATTGTCGATGACGACCTTGCGCACGGTGGTGTCAAGAGTAGCGAAGAGCTTGTTTTCAGCGAACACATCGCTTTTCGCAAGCACGTTCATCAGCGTTGACTTTCCGGCGTTGGTATAGCCCACCAGGGCCACGCGGGTAAGCTTGCCGCGGTTCTTGCGCTGTATGGCCTTCTGCTTGTCGATGCTCTTAAGCTCATCTTTGAGGCGGGAGATGCGGTCGAGGATGATACGGCGGTCAGTCTCAATCTGTGTCTCACCAGGGCCTCGGAGACCGATACCACCTCGCTGGCGCTCAAGGTGCGTCCACATGCGCGTAAGGCGCGGCAGCAGATATTGATACTGGGCGAGCTCCACCTGCGTGCGTGCCGTGGCTGTCTGCGCGCGGCTGGCGAAGATGTCGAGGATGAGGCTCGTGCGGTCGAGCACCTTCACCTGCAGCTCCTTCTCAAGGTTTGTGACCTGCTTGGTGCTGAGGTCGTCGTCAAAGATAGCGAGGCCAATGTTATTCTCCTCGATATACTTGCGAATTTCCTCCACCTTGCCTTTGCCCACGAATGTGCGGGGGTGTGGGTAGTCAACCTTCTGGAAAAAAGTCTTGACGGTCACAGCGCCTGCGGTCTCGGCCAGGAAGGCCAGCTCGCCGATGTACTCTCGCGCGCTGTCCTCAGGCTGTTGCGGGGTGATAAGGCCGATGAGCACTGCGCGCTCGGCCTCGGATATAGCGGGTTGTTTGTCGATCATGATTGCTAAAGTTTGATAACTGAGGTTATCGTGTATATATTCATAACGCCCGAGGTGCCCGTTTTGATTAAAGTATTAAAGCTGCGTGATGAATCTTGCTTCGCAGGTCTGGAGCGACTGGGCAGCAGCATCAGCTTGCTCTCGGGTGGCAAATAGCCCGAACACGGCAGAGCCGGAGCCTGACATGGCAGCATAGACCGCACCGCTGGAGTGCATGTGGCTTTTCAGCTCGGCCACGCTGGGGGCAAGCGGGAAGATGGAACGCTCGAAATCGTTGATCACCGCGCTTTGCCACTGATCGATGGGAAGGGCGAGGGCATCCATTAGTGGCATCTCCGGCGCGGCAGGAGTGATTCCCGCATAAGCCTCGCGGGTGGAAATGCTCACGCTTTCAGGCTTCACAATCAGCAGCCACAGTCCCTTGATGGCGGGGACGTCGACGGGCGTAAGCTCTGTGCCGATGCCTGAGGCGAGCATGGGCCGTGAATATATGAAGAACGGACAGTCGGCGCCAATGCCAGAGGCTATGGAGGCCATCTCGTCATCGTTCATACCCAAAGAGAAGAAGCGGTTGAGGCCCAGGATTACGGCAGCGGCATCAGCCGAGCCGCCTCCCAACCCAGCGCCATGAGGCACGATTTTGTCGAGCACCATGCGCACGGGGGGGATATTGTGGCGCGAGGCAACAGCGCGATATGCCTTCATGGCAAGATTCTTCTCCGGCGGACAGTCAACGGGTATGCCCAGGCTGATAAGCTCGGTGTCTTCGCCTTCAGCGGGGAGAATCTCAAGGACATCTCCCCAAGGCACGGGAATCATCACTGTCTCGACGTCGTGGTAGCCGTCGGGGCGGCGGCGCGTCACGCGCAGGCCGAGGTTGATTTTGCAGTTAGAGAATATTACCATGAGGCTTGGGGTTGCACATTATGCCTGGTGGGCAGGACGCAGCAGGTCGTTGACAGTCTTTACGGGGTTGAAACTTGCTCCGGGCACTTCAACGAAAATCGTCAACCAGTCGCTCATAGCTCCGTTCCAAAGGCCGGGCAGCTCCAGGGCGCGCAGCTCGCGGCCACCGGCCGACTTCGACGAGATGAATCCAGTGGCGGGGTCAACGTAGGTGGGAAGGTCGTATTTCTTGCCGTGGCGGTCGCGGATGCAGCACACGAGGTCCACGGGGTTGAAGTGCGTGGCTTGGCTCATGATGTGGGCGTACTCTGGCACGGAAGTGTCGATCTGCGTTGACTCAAGAATCTGGGGCGAAGCAGTGCCATCGGGGTTATATGCGATGAAGGGGCCGCCGCCGGGCTCGCCCTCGTTGCGCACCATGCCGCAGACGCGGATGGGGCGGTCGAGCTTGGAGCGGAGGAAGTCGGCCAGGGCTTTTCCCTCCATCTTTTCAATCTGCGGGGCAGTGATGCAGAATGTGCCCTCGAGGAATTGGGCTATCTCCTGAAGCTTGTCTGCGGTGTATTCGCCGCTGTCGAGCAGCTCCAGGTAGCTGTTCACACGGTCGCGGGCGAGCATCAGGGTGCCCCCGAGCACCTGCTTGGAGCGGATGGTGGCAGAGCGCTGCGAGTCGGGCACCACGTTGTCGATGTTCTTAATGAACACCACAGTAGAGTCGATGTCGTTAAGGTTCTCGATAAGGGCTCCGTGGCCGCCGGGGCGGAACATGGGGCGGCCTTTGTCGTCGCGGAAGATTTGGCCGTCGAGCGTCGAAGCGATGGTGTCGGTGCTGGGTTTCTGCTCGGAGGTGGAGACGTCGAATTTCAGACCGGTCAGCTTCTCCATTGCAGGGACGGCCTGCTCGAGCTTTTTGGCGAATATCTGGCGGTGGGCATCGCTTACGGTGAAGTGGAGCTTCACGCGGCCTCCGGCAGCAGCAGTCTGTGCGCCTTCCATCAGCTGTTCCTCCAGCGGGGTGCGGGTTGAGCCGTCTGCGTAGCGGTGAAAGGTGAGCAGGGCCTTGGGCAGAGCACCGTAGTTGAGGCCGTCGGGCATGATGATGCCGCTGACCACGTCTTTATGTCGGCCCTCGGCGATAAGAGCCTGGGCGTTCTTGCCGTGCAGCTTCACCAGGGCGTGGTTGAGCTCGTCGATGAAGGGCAGCTTGTCGATATTGGCGATGAGCTTGTCAACATCCGAGCCGGGAGCAGGGAGTGCCTCGTCGCCGTTGACGAATGAGAACAGGGCCTTGAACATGCGCGAAGCCGCGCCCGAAGCGGGCACGAATTTCACCACTTCGCCTCCCTGGGCCAGGAAGCGTTGCCAACGGTCCACTGCCTCTTGCTGCTCCTCAACAGAGAGCTGCATGATGCCGCTGCCCACCTTTGCCGATGCCTTGAGACGCAGATAGGGGAAGCCTGAGGAGAGGAGTGCGAGTTGTTTTTCTACGGTTTCAGGGGAGATGCCTTTGGATGCGAAGAAGGCGAGGTCTTCTTGTGTAAACATATGTATGAGGTGTTTTTGGTTAGAGTTAGGTAATTTAAATTAAAATGAAATTTCAGGGTTATAGTTCAATAGTTAAGGTAGTTATTGTTGTACTCGTTTGATGAGACTGTAGGCCGAGACGATGCCCAGCTCTCCTGCCTTTGATAGGTCGGCAATGCCTGCGCGCTGATTGCCCATTTTCAGCAGCACATAGCCTCGGTTGTAGAATGCCTCGCCCATGTCGGGCTTGAGCTCGATGGCACGTGTGTAGGCCGCGATAGCAGAGGTGTAGTCGCCTTGCTCGAAATGGATGTTGCCTTTGTTGTACCATATCGGAGCGTCGAGCGGAGCGAGGTCTGCTGCGCGGGTATAATCGTCCTGTACCTGCTGCAGCTTTACCATGGCATATTCGCGGGGGCTGTCCTCCTCAGGGGCTTGGCGATAGCGAGCCTGGGCCCGGAGCATGAGCGGCAGAGGGCTGTCGGGGGCAGCGGCCACTGCGCGGTCGAGGTCGGCAATAGCCGCGGGATAGTTCTTTACGGTGATAAGGTCAAGTGCACGGCCCACGTAGTCGATAGCGCGGGGCGCGTGGGTGGAGAGATAGGAGTTGTAGTAGTCAATAGAATTGAAGTGGCGCTGGAAAATGCCAGGGTCGTCGATCTGGGCAGGACGCGAGGTGACGTTGATGGCCATGCGAAGAGCTCGAGATTGGTTCACATCGTCCACTTCCTTCACATAGTAGCAGCCGGAGCCTAACTCGCCCGTGGTGGTGTAGAAGGTCAGCTCCATCAGAGGCTCGATGTCGACGGTGATATGGCGGTCTTGCACTCGGCCGCGGATGGCGGAGTTGTTGTACTCCTGGGCTATGTCGGCGTTGTCGTCAACTGTCAGCAGAGTGTTAAAGCGGCTGGCGGCAGTGGCAGGGTCAAGGTCGCGATTGTCGGTGGGGGCATCAGCGTGCGCGTCAGTGCTGGCGCTTTCGGAGGCCGGAGCGGCGTCGCGCATCAGAGTCATGGCACGGTCGTAGTCGGACTTTGCAAGCGAGGTTTCTCCCATCTGGCGGCGCAGGTCGCTGCGCAGGAATTGGGCGCTTGCGAAGTCGGGGTAAGCCTCTATGACGCGGTTGATGTCCGCGATGGCTTCTTTGAACTCGTGCTTCTCGCCTCGCACCACAGCGCGGTTATAGAGGGCGCGGTAATTGTCGGGCTCTATTTCTATAAGGCGCGAGTAGTCAGCGAGAGCGCGGTCGTTGTCGCCCACCTCCTGCAGCAGCAGAGCGCGGTTGAAGAGAGCTGCGCTGTTGAGCGGTTCGAGAGCGAGGGCATAGTCGAAGTCGGCCATAGCACCGAAATAGTCGTCAAGGTTATATCGCAAGAATGCGCGGTTGATGTACAGGCCGGTGAGCTTTGGCTCGAGCTTGATGGCTTGGTCCATATCGGCAAGAGCAGCTTCGTAGTCCTTGGCGCGGTTGATGGCGATGTCAGCGCGCATGATGTAGGCGTTCAGTGCGTTTTTGTTGATTGACAAGGCCTTGTCAATATCAGCGGCGGCGGCAGTGGTGTCGGCTTGGACAAGACGAAGTCGGGCGCGGCCCAGGTATCCGTTGTCAAAGCCGGGATAGAAGCGCAGCAGGTCGGTGTAAGTGCTGTCGGCGGCATCGTACTGCTTGGCGTTGGTCTGCGCCATGGCCATGTTGAAAAGTATCTGGCGGTTGCGCGGCAGCAGAGAGAGCGCTTCGCGATAGTCGGAGATAGCTGCGCTGTCGCTGCCCATGTTCTGTCGGGCCACGCCTCGCACCTCCCAGGCGTCGGTGAGGAAGGGGTTACGGTCAAGGGCCAGTGACGCATCTGTTTCAGCGCCCTTGTAGTCGTCGAGGTTAAGCTTCGCAATGGCGCGCAGCAGGTATGGCTGGGCCAGATAGGGCTTGGCTTGAATGGCCTGATTGAAGTATTGGATAGACAGCACATAGTCCTCAAAGTAGAGGGCGTTCTGCCCCACGCGCAGCGATTGCTCTGTATTGATCTGCGCATTCACGCCAAATCTGCACATCAGCACAGCGGCGAGAAACAGGAGTATGTGGCTTTTAGGCATCATTACGCGAATATACGGCAAAAATTGGTAATACCAAAAAATTCACATATTCATAATAAGAATGATAGCCAAATTCTGTCCTTGCGGTGGGAATCGGCTATCATTCCTGTGGTATAGTGGCTGGTTACTTCGCGGCAGGCTGGTTGACCTTGAGTTGAATCACGGCATCGCCAACCGACATGATGAACGTCACGGAGCGGCCGGGGCCTTCGTTGGGCTTCATCTTTACGACCAAGCTTTTGGAAGAGTTCTTGTCGGAATAGTCGACAGTAGCGGAGAGCCAGTCGTTCTGATATCTGCAGTATTTGCCAGCCTTGTAGTCGATTTTATCGGGATATACCACATCGCTGGGCTGGCCTTGGAAGCCGGCTCCGTCGTTGAAGAACCAGATTTGGCCGAACCACCATAGGTCGTAGTTCTTGGTAGTGAACGTACACTCGCCGCCCTCGGCGGGGATGGTCATCGACTTAGCGTTAACCTCGATAGGAGGCCAGACATCGGGGTCAGGGTCATCCTTGCTGCACGACGACATCGTTGTGGCGCACACTGCCACAACAGCCATAGCGAGGATTGTTTTGAAAAGTTTCATATTGTCTTGAATGGTTTAGGGTTAGTCTTTGTTGGAATGCTCTACAGACGCGAGGTAGTCGAGGAGGCGGGGGCCGACGATCTCTTCGGTGAAATGTTCGGCCACGCGCTGGGCTACCTGGCGGGATTTCTTCACCCACACGTCGGGTTTCCACAGGAGCTGCACGCGCAGGGCTATAGCCTCAGGGGTGAGTTCAGGGAGAATCAAATCGGGGTCGCCAACGATGTCTTCGTTGAAGCCGGCAGTGCTTGCCACGGGCACTGTGCCCATGCCCATAGCCTCGGTGAGGGAGTTGCTGTGGCCTTCGTGCTTCTCGGCGGAGGGGAAGAGGAAGAAATGGCTCTCTCGAAGCATGTGGGCTATGTAGTCGAACTTTTGCGGACCATGAAACACCACGGCCTCCTCGGGCATACCGAGCGTGGAGATGAGCTTCTTCATCTGGCCCTTGTAGTCGTCGTTTATGCCCCCAATCAGGTGCAGCACAGCCCAAGGGAACTGCTTGCGAATAAGCGCTGTGGCCTCAATGAGCATGGCCACGTTCTTGCTGGGCACGAGGCGGCCGAAGAACACCAGCTTTAGCTCTGTGGCGCTGTAGCGGTCGGTAATATCTACCTTGTGTCCCGCGGGGAGGTAATTGGGATATAGGAACGACGGCTTGCCAATGGTGGCTTGTATGAAGTCGACGAACTTCTTTCCCTGGCATAGCAGGCCATCAGCAGTGCTCCAGAGGGCACGCTGGCGCTTGCGGTATGCGTCGGTGCCTTCGTTGTAAAGGTCGACGAGGCTGCCGTTGCGCATCTCGTAGACGGTCTTATGTCCCAGCATCTGGGCGGTGCGCACAAACAGCTGCTCGATGGGTAGCACCTTGCCGTAGAAGCCAACCACATGCACCAGGGCCTTGGGGTGGGCCAGACACTGGAAGATGAATTGCGCGTAGGTGCGGGCCACGCCGGCCGCGTACGCCGCTGTGCCTCCGGTGCGCATAGCTTTCTCCACGATGTGCACCTTCACGCCGGCGCGCTCGTAGATGGCCAGGGTCTTGTTGCAACCCGTCTCGCCGCCGCCGCGCTTTTCGGGGGGTATGTTTCGTCCGAGCGGGGCGTAGAATATGATCTCTCGCGGAGCCATGACTAAATAATCAGAGCTTGAAGGATTTGAACCATTCAGCGAATCGACCTATGCCCTCGGCCAGGGGCGTGACAGGGCGATAGTGATAGTCGCGGGCGAGCTTGGAGGTGTCGGCGTATGTGGTATAAACGTCGCCGGGCTGCATGGGCATCATGTTCAGCTGTGCCTTCTGGCCAAGCGCGCCTTCGAGGGTAGAAATGAAGTCCATGAGCTGCATGGGAGAGCCGCAACCGATGTTGTATACTCTTGCATACTTCTTGCCAGGCTCGTAGCCTTCGGGGCCGTGCTCGATGACGCGGGCCACGCCCTCCACGATGTCGTCTATATATGTGAAGTCGCGGCTGAGGTCGCCGTTGTTGAACACGTTGATGGTCTTGCCTTCGGTGATAGCTTTGGCGAAGAGGATAGGGGCCATGTCGGGGCGTCCCCAGGGGCCGTAGACGGTGAAAAATCGCAGGCCGGTGGCTGGGATGCCGTAGAGGTGAGCGTAGACATTAGCCATTAATTCGTTGGAGCGCTTGGTGGCGGCGTAAATCGACACTTGGTTCTCCACGGGGTCGTCCTCGGAGAAAGGCGTCTTGTCATTGCCCCCGTAGACGCTGCTCGAAGAAGCGTAGACGAAGTGCTTGACGGGCCAATTGCGAGCGCATTCCAGCATGTTGAGGAAGCCCAGCACGTTCGACTCAATGTATGCGTAGGGGTTCTGTATCGAATATCTCACACCTGCCTGGGCAGCGAGATTCATCGTCGCGTCGGGACGCTGGTCTTTCCAGAGGGCTTCGAGGGCGGCTTTGTCGGTGATGTCAAGACGCTGAAAGGAGTAGCCAGGGATGGTGCTGCTCTGCTCCAGCTTGCCGCTGTCGGCCTGCTCGCGGGAGATTCCGCACTCGCGCAGGCGAGCGTATTTGAGCTCAGGGGTATAGTAGTCGTTGATGTTATCGATACCCACCACCTGATGGCCGTCGGCGGTGAGGCGTTTGGCGAGATGAAAACCGATGAATCCGGCTGCGCCGGTGACGAGAACTTTCATGTGATGCTTAGAATGAGGTGGATTGTTGTTTGGTCTGGCTATCGGGGGCGTGTGTGATATCCAGGTCGTTGGCGCCGAGGCGCGAAGCCTTTAGGGCGAGCCCTGTGCGCTCGTGCAGGCCCATGAGGAGGTTCATGCAGTGCACGGCGGTGCCCGCGTTGCCCTTCACCACAGCGTCGTAGGCGGCTTGCACTTTGAGCGTGTCGCCTTGTTTGTCAAGGTAAATCAGACACTTGTTTGTGCCTTCCACGTCAGCGGCTCGCGGGGCGCGGGGGATGATGAAGGTGAAGTTGTGGTCGTCGTAGAACTCATGATATTCCCGCAGCAGTTCGCCCAGGTCAACTGCCGTGGTGAGGGTGCAGGTGGCCGTCATCACGCGCTCCGAGGGGATGCGGTGAGTGGTGACATGCAGTTTGGCCCCCATGTTGGTCTGGAGTGTGCGGAGCGAACGCTCAAGCTCCTCGGCCACGTCGTAGTCGGTGATAACGGCGGGGATGCCGATGCTGACGTCGATGTCGCCAGCCAGCAGCAGGTTTCTGGCCATGGGCAGAAGGGCGAGAGATGCCAGCATGGCTTGCGCTGAGGGAATCACTGCACGAGTGGCGCCCCTCACCAGAGGCTTGCGGTTGAGCTCCGGCAGTCCATAGACATACTCCTCGGCCGTGCCGGGAGGGAAGAAGGCGATGATGCGGGTGTCGGCGTCGGCAGGTGGCACTTGGCGGTTATCGCACACAAAGAGGGCGTCGCAGCCGGCCAGATCGGCGCGGGGGGAGATGCGCAGGTCTGTCTCGCCCACCAGGCCTGTATGGACGTCGGCCACGGCCACACCGCAGTCAGAGTCGCTTTGCACTTGCCGCAGGTCGATGTCGGGGTGATTGATGAGTATGCGTATCAGCTCGCCCGCTATGGGGGTAGAGCCGCCGAGTATGGTTGTCTTAATCACTGTTGAGGAGGAGTTTGTGGGAAGATTTCGTTATATATTATGTCTGTGGCGCCGATGTGTGATGCTATATAATCGGCGGCGACCTTTGATGCTTTCTGGTGCTCTTCGGGGTGTCCGAGAAGCTTGTCCAACAGGCCGGCTAAGGAGCGCGGGGTGGTGTACTCGAAAGCGCCGCCCAGACTCAGCAGGTCGCTGGCCTCCTTGAATTTCTGGTGTCGGGGGCCTATCAGCACGGGGGCGCCGTAGACGGCAGCCTCATTGATGTTGTGGATGCCTGCTCCGTGGCCGCCGCCCACGATGGCGACAGTGGCCAGGCGGTAGAGCGACGACAGATGTCCGAAAGAGTCGACGATGATAGCGCGGGTGTCTGCCGGCACGGTGTCGGCATTAAGCACCTCGCTGAGCAGCACGGTGTGGCCGTGAATCTGAGATCGCAGCTTTGCCAGGCGGTCGGCGTCGAATTCATGCGGGGCGATGATGGCCTTTAGCCTGGGGTGGTTGTTGAGGTAGGGGATATACCTTTCCTCGTCGGCTGGCCACGAGCTGCCGGCTACGAGCAGCTGCGAGTCACCTTTCCAGGCCTCGAGCTGTGGGTAGCGGCGCGTGGAATGCTGGATGTCGGAGACCCTGTCGAAGCGCGTGTCACCTGCCACCACGGCGTCAGTGATGCCTATGCCTGCGAGCAGACTGGCCGAGGCGGCGTCTTGCACATACATGCGGGTGAAGCATCGCAGCGTGTCGCGGAACATCCCTCCCCAGGGGCGGAAGAAACGCTGGCCGGGGCGGAAGATGCCCGATATAAGATATGTGGGCACGCCTCGCTGGCGCAGCTGCTGCAGGATGTTGCTCCAGAACTCATATTTGACGAACACGGCCATGCGGGGCTTGGCGGCGTCGAGAAAGTCGTTGACACGGCCGGGCAGGTCGAAGGGCAGATACACCACGCAGTCGACCTTGTCGTAGTTCTTCCTCACCTCATAGCCCGAGGGGGAGAAGAAGCTGAGGAGTATGGAGATGTCGGGATGCTCAGCGCGCACCTTCTCGATGAGCGGGCGAGCCTGCTCGAACTCGCCGAGCGAGGCGGCGTGCACCCACAGGTCGAAGCCTCCGGAGTGCTCTCGCAGGGCCTGCAGGGTGGTCTTCTGGCCGCGCAGCATCTTTCGCACCTTGTCGGAGCGAAGGGCCGCGCATTTCGCGCCTGCGGCGTAGAGGGCTATTCCGGCGTTATAGAGAGGGTTCATCAGGGTGGATACGCTCGATGGCTTTGTTTACGCGCTCGGCGGTCTGTTCATAGCCCAGCAGGCTGGTGATGTCGAACATGTGGGGGCCCTTGCATTCGCCCACCACGGCCAGGCGGAAGGCGTTCATGAGGTTGCCCAGATGGTAGCCTTTCTCGGCAATCCAGTTGAGCACGGTGGGCTCGGTCTCCGGGCCTGCGAAGTCGGGCACAGAGCGCAGCACCTCGAGCAACTCTGACAGCTGACGGGGAGTGTCGGCGCTCCAACGTTTCTTCACAGCCTTGGGGTCGTAGCTCTCGGGAGCGATGAAGAAGAATTTGGCGTTCTCCCAAAGGTCGGGGGCGAGGTTGCAGCGGTTCTTGACCAGCGCGGCAGCAGCAGCCACGTATTCGTCGGTGAACTCCTTGCCGGGAGCGTTCTTCTCAACAAACGGGCGGAGCAGCGCGCCGAGCTCGGCATCGCTGAGGTTCTGCAGATATGTGTGGTTGAACCACTTGGCTTTCTCGAAGGCGAACTTGGCGCCGGAGCGCGAGCAGTGGTCGAAGGAGAATTTGTCGATGAGCTCTTGCTTGGTCATCACCTCGGTGTCGTCGCCGGGGTTCCAGCCCAGCAGGGATAGGAAGTTGACCACGGCCTCGGGCAGGTATCCGCTTTCGCGGTAGCCGGAGGATATGGCTCCGCTGGCGGGGTCGTGCCACAGCAGGGGGAACACGGGGAAGCCCAGGCGGTCGCCGTCGCGCTTTGAGAGCTTGCCTTTGCCGTCGGGCTTGAGCAGCAGCGGCAGGTGGGCGAATCGGGGCATGGTGTCGGCCCAGCCGAAGGCCTCGTAGAGCAGCACGTGCAGAGGGGCAGAGGGCAGCCACTCCTCGCCGCGGATCACGTGGGAGATTTCCATCAGGTGGTCGTCCACGATGTTGGCCAGGTGGTAGGTGGGCAGGTCGTCGGCGCTCTTGTAGAGCACTTTGTCGTCGAGGATGTCGCTTTTGATCACCACCTTGCCGCGAATCAGGTCGTCGACCTCCACGTCGCGACCGGGCTCAACCTTGAAGCGCACCACGTATTTCTCACCGTCGGCGATGCGACGCTCCACCTCCTCGGCGGGCATGGTGAGGGAGTTGCGCATGTTCTGGCGCGTGCGGGCGTCATATTGGAAGTTGGCGTTTGCCTCGCGGGCAGCCTGCAGCTCCTCGGGGGTGTCGAAAGCGATGTAAGCCTTGCCGGCCTGCAGCAGCTTCTGCACATACTCGCGGTAGATGTCGCGACGCTCGCTCTGCTTGTAGGGGCCGAAGGGGCCGCCTTCGCGCACACCCTCGTCGATCTCGATGCCGAGCCATGCCAGGGACTCGTTGATGTAGTCCTCGGCTCCGGGCACGAAGCGCTGCGAGTCGGTGTCCTCGATGCGCAGTATCATCTTGCCGCCGTGCTGGCGGGCGAAGAGGTAGTTATAGAGAGCGGTGCGGGCGCCTCCGATGTGGAGGGGGCCTGTGGGGGAGGGTGCGAAACGCACGCGAATGGGGCGATTCATTATGCAGGTGTTTTAGTCGATTACTAAATAGAATGACGTGATAAGTTCATAAATGTTAGCGCCGGGCATCCTGGGGCCCGGAGAGGGCAGGGGAGCCGGATGCGCATAGGTGCCGCAAAGGTACGCAAAATTTCCTCCGCAGGCAAATGTTTCGCCTGTTTTCGCCCTGCATGCAAATGTACAACACCGACGGTTGGCGTTAAATCGTGTGAAACACGCTGCATAGTTTGTAAAAAATGTATAACTTCGCAGCCGCAAGCATTACGCCGCACGATGCACCGAACATTGTGCGGGGAATATATGTTAAGTTTATATCTTTCGCGGCGCCCCGCAGCCGGGGCGGGCGGAGGTGTCAACGTTTCAAACTATTCTGCGATATGACATCCGGATTCTACGCGGCCCGACAGGCCATCAAACGACATGCCACCGGCGGCAACGTGCTGATTGCTGCCACAGTCCTTGCTCTGATCATAGCCAACATCCCCGCCTTCAGCGGCACGTACTTCGCCTTCTGGGATCAGGAGGTGCGCCTGCAGCTCGGCGGCTTTAACCTTTTCAGCCACGGCGGCCACCCGATGACGGTGATCGAGTTTATCAACGATGCCCTCATGGCCGTGTTCTTCTTCACCATAGGCCTTGAGATCAAGCGCGAGGTGCTGGTGGGCGAGCTCTCCTCCTTCCGCCAGGCTCTGCTGCCCATCATGGGCGCTATAGGCGGCATGATCATGCCCGTGGTGATATTCTTCCTCATGGCCCGCGGCACGGCCTACAGCGGCGGCGCGGCAATACCTATGGCCACGGATATCGCTTTCTCACTGGGCGTGTTGGCCATGCTGGGCTCGCGCGTGCCTATGTCGCTTAAGATATTCCTCACCACCCTCGCCGTGGTCGACGATATAGGCGGCATCCTCGTGATTGCCCTGGGCTATACCTCGCATATCGACTACATGCTGCTGGTCTACGCTGCCGGCCTGCTGGGCGTGCTGCTGCTGGGCTCGAAGATGAGAATCAAGAGCAAGTCGTTCTACTTCAGCATCGGCATCGTCATCTGGTTCCTCTTCCTCAACTCCGGCATCCACGCCACCATCGCCGGCGTGCTCGTGGCCTTCTGCGTGCCTGCCACCCCGGTGCTTAACCCCAACAGATACATCAAGGCCATACGCCAGTCCATCTCCCACTTCAAGGAGGGCGATGAGCTTACCATCCTCTCCAAAGACCAGATGAACTGGCTCAAGGAGATTGAGAGCGCGTCGGATAAGGTCATCTCCCCGCTGCAGGATATGGAGGACACGCTCCACGGTCTGGTGAACAACGCCATCCTGCCTCTCTTCGCCTTCGCTAACGCCGGCATCTGCCTGCGCGGCATCGACCCGCTGTCGGTGTTCGAGGGTGTGTCTATCGCAATCATCCTAGCTCTGGTGCTGGGCAAGTTCCTGGGCATCCTGCTCTTCTCGTGGGCCACGGTGAAGATGAAACTGGCTCCTATGCCTGTGGGCGCTAACTGGAAGATGATGGCCTCTGTGGCCGTGCTCGGCGGCATCGGCTTCACCGTCTCGCTCTTCATCGCCAACCTCTCCTTCGGCGCCGACCCCGCCATGGCCGACCTGTTGGCGCATGCCAAGTTAGGCATTGTCGTGGGCTCGCTGATAGCCGGCGTGTTGGGCTTCGCTATCCTGCACCTCACGCTGCCCGCCCACGCCGCGGACCCCGCCACGGAGTAAGAGCCTGTCCCATAAAATATGTTAACGCTGAGGTCGCATATCTTGGAGGGATTTTGGAGGCGGCGGGAGGGAGCAATGCCGGTGCATTGTGACCGAGCGACGGCTTCAAAAGCGCCCAAGAGATGCGAAACATAGGTGATCAACAGGTTAAAATTATCCATTTTCTACGGTTTTATATCAGTGAAAGATTCCATCGCCTCGGCCATCCATTGGCATATTCGTCCGTGTTCT
>CAZSHV010000043.1:0-17793 GCA_964606815.1 uncultured Bacteroides sp.
TAATATATGCACAGTCGCGAAGTTACGAATTTTTCGCCCTTCTCTACTCCCCATTTTCAGCATTCTTAACCAAAATTCCATGAAAAAGCGGCAAATAAGTTAAAATTTTTAGGAAATATTTGCTCTTATGCGATTTTTTCGTAAATTCGCGGCATAAAGAATAAAAGGTTTTAGGCTTTGTGGCCTTTTCGCTTTCGTATTTCCAATACACAATTATAATCCAAAAATGAAGAAACTTTACGCTTTTCTCACCGCTGCCCTTGCATGCGTAGGCGCTTTCAACGCCAACGCATATAAGGTGACCGTGCAGGTCGACAATCCCGCCGCTGTTCAGGCCACAATGGGCTCTCAGACAGTCACTTTCACCGATGGCGTGGCCGAAATCGAATTCACCGGCTACAACTATCTAGACCTTCAGACCGTCAGCCCCTACGTCTTCGACACAGTTTACACCAAATACGCATCGTCCGACGATTGGTATTCCGGCTACATCGGATCCCCCACATACTACTCGATCTACCTCTCTGAGTACGCCGACGGCGACCAGTACAAATTCACCACCGCAAGCCTCGAGGACCTGCGCACCGCAAGCGTGACCCTCAATGTCGACGACCCCTCCGCCATCGAGTTCCAGTACAGCTGGTCGAACGAGAAATTCACCCCCACCGAGCAGCACACCGTCGTTAAGTACGTGCCCGGCAAGGAGACTCCCTTCAATATCACCAGCAAAGACGGCAACCCCCTCTACAAAGTCACTCTCAACGGCCAGCAGGTGACCAGCTCCTACGGCAGCTACGCCATCTACGGCGTCAGCGACGGCGATGTGATCGATGTCACCGCCCACTTCCCCGACATCAAGAGCAAACTCCAGTTCAACCTCTCGGCTGATTGCAAAGAGGGCTTCATCACTGGCGTTTACGTAAACAACACCCAGATTTCTGACTGGCAGAACACCCTGGTGCAGGAAGGCTCGCAGGTGCGTGTGGACTTCAACACCAACGACTTCACCATCTCCAAGTTCACCCTCAACGGCACCAGCATCGCCTACTACGGCAGCTTCTACAGCCCCTATACCTTCACCATGAGCGGCGACGCCATCTTCGATGTTGACGCCCACCCCTTCGGCACCGCCAAGATGACCGTCATCGTCGACGACCCCTCGCACGTGATCCTCTACAAGGGCTACTCCTCCACCAACCCCGCCAACATCATCTCCCTCGTGCCCGGCAAGAACACCATCGAGGTGAGCGAGACCGAGAGCAACCTCCACGTTGTGGCCTCCCCCACTGCCCTCATCACTTATGTGGCACAGGACGGCACTCAGCTCAGCGATGACTACACCGGCGGCTACAGCCTGGCCGTGCGCAACGGCTCCGAGATCGAGATCGAGACCGAGCTCATCTCCCGCGACGACACACTCGTGTTCTACTTCGACAGCCCCGAGAAGGCCGACGACTCCGCCAACGGCTTCTACGGCTACAACTTCCGCGCCTACGATTCCCGCATGGAGTACACCCTCAACGCTGGTTACAACCTTGTGAACTTCGGCAAGGTCGATGGCGAAATGATCTTCTCCATCAACAACGGATTCACCTACAACTGCTTCCTCTACGTCAACGGCGAGGTGCCCGAGTTCCGCTCTGACTATCTCTCCTACGACTTCATGCCCAAGGACGGCGACGTGCTCAAGTGCTTCATCGGCGATGAGCCCAACAAGTACAACCTTACCTTCAACGTCGACTCCGAGCTCTCCACCCCCAGCGTCACCGTTGACCTCATCACTCCCCTCACCTCGCTTGAGCCCACCACCGTGCTCCAGGGCACCAACGTGGTTATCGCTCCCGCTGCCGGCGAGAAGTTCGGCAAGGTCTCCACAGGCGAGGAGATCGTCCCCGAGGTTGACGGCAAGTATGAGATCACCGTCAACTACGACTGCAACGTCGTAATCGAGGCCGACAGCTCTTCCGCCATCATCGACATCGAGGGCGCCGACAACGCTCCCAAGGCCATCTACAACCTCCAGGGCATCCGCGTAAGCGGCGACAAACTCCCCGCGGGCATATACATCATCGACGGCAAGAAGACCGTAGTTAAGAAATAATCCTATCCCTCTACCCCATAGCCCGCGCCACACGTCCTTTTGACAGCGCGGGCTTTGCATATTTATTACACATGAAAAAAACTCTCATCTCTTCCCTCGCCGCGCTGGCAGCCCTCAGCTCTGCTGCCCAGGGCCTGTCGCTGCGCGATCGCGCCGACTTCGCTCGCCAGGACCGCCGCGGTGTGGCCCTGAGCGTGGCCGGCCCTTCCGCCCCGGCCAAAGCTAAGGCCGCTGCTGCCCCCCAGGCCGCCGACCGCGTGTGCGCGCTCGCCCGCCTGGCCCCCGGCGCAGACATCTCCGACCTCGGCGACGACGTCACCGTCACCCCCTGCCGCGCCGGATTCTACATCATCTCCATGCCCCGCTCCATGGCTGCAAAAGTGGCCGAGCACCCTTCCGTGAAATCCTTCAGCCTCGCTCGCCCCACTGCCATGAAGATGGACCGCGCTCGCCTGGTGAGCGGCATCGATAAGATACACACCGGCGAGGGCCTGCCCGCTCGCTTCACTGGCCGCGGAGTCGTGGCCGGCGTGGTGGACAACGGCATTGACCCCAACCACGTCAACTTCCTCTACCCCGACGGCACCTCCCGCGTCTCCATGCTCAGCGTGGCCGGCGTGGACCGCTACGGACAGCCTTCTACAACGGTCTATACCTATGACCGCCTCGGCTCCTTCACCACCGACGACCCCTCAACCTACCACGGCACCCACACCCTGGGCATCCTGGCGGGCTCTTACGACGGCGAGGGCAAGATGGCATACACCGATGCTGCCGGGAATTACACACTCGACGCATCCTGCACCCGCGCGCCGTTCTACGGCGTGGCCCCGGCTGCCGACCTGGCCGTGGGCGCCGGCGCTGACAACGACGCCTTCATCGTCTACAACATCGAGAACATCCTCAACTACGCGGCCCAGACTCGCCAGCGCGCCGTCATCAACCTTTCGCTCGGCTCGAGCGTAGGCCCGCACGACGGCTCCACGCCTCTCAACCAGTATCTGGACTACATCTCAATGTCGGGCCAATACGAGATCGACGGCGAGACCTACACTGGCGACAACGCCATCATCTGCATCTCGGCAGGCAACGAGGGCGACATGCCCATTGCTTGGAACAAGATGCTCACCCCCGACGACCCCGAGGCGCGCTCCTTCATCATCTCTATGATCGACGACGAGCAGGCCGCTGCCCAAGGCCTGAAGAACATGCGCATGGGCCACGCCTATATCTACGGCAACGACGAGCGCCCCTTCAAGGTGCAGATCGTGGCCTGGAACCACCGTCGCGGCCGTGCCGCTTGGACCAAGACCCTGGTCGAGGCCAGCGACGCCGTGCAGTATTACTGCTCCTCCAGCGCATATATGCAAGACAGCGGCGACATCGTTGACGCTGCCTTCGGCAACTATTTCGAGGGCTACGTGGGCCTGGGCACAAGCATTGACCCCGACAACGGCCGCTACTTCGCCATTATCGACATCGCTGCCATTGACAACGTGGAGGGCGCTTACAACAAGAACGAGGAGTACTCGCTCGGCGTGATCGTGAGCTACATAGCCGACGACGGCACTCCGCAGCGCGTTGAGCTTTACGGCGACGCTGACGGCGTGCAGGGCTACGGCTCGCTCGACCAAGAGGGCTGGATTGAGCCCAACGGCAACGGCACCATCAGCGACATGGCCTGCGGCCACAACCAGATCATCGTGGGCTCGTACAACACCAAGGAGACCTGGCTCTCGCTCGACGGCAACGTCTACAGCTACGGCGACGGCATCATCCCCGAGGGCGAAGTGACGGGCTTCTCTTCCTTCGGCACGCTCCACGACGGCCGCTCGCTGCCCCACGTCCTGGCCCCCGGCGCGTCTATCGTGTCGTCATCCAACCTCTATTACCACACCGCTTCGCAGAACGCCTACCAGGGCTACAACCCCCTGGCCCCTGGCGTGCGCCAGGGCGAGACATCTTTCGGCGGCCGCGACCACTACTGGGTGCAGATGTCGGGCACATCGATGTCGTCGCCCGTCGTGGCCGGCACCATGGCTCTCTGGCTCGAGGCCAACCCCGACCTCACCGTTGACGATATGCTGGACATCATCGATGCCACCTCCGTCAAAGATGAGTTCACCGCCAAGTGCCCCGACCAGGCCAAAGTTGGCGCCGGCAAGCTCGACGCTTACGCAGGTCTCAAGGAGGTGCTTCGCCGCTCGGCCCTTGAGAGCGTCACCCCCGACGCTGCCGATATGGAGCTGATGGTGCGCCCCCTCGGCGACGGCCGCTTCGAGGTAGCCATCCCCGGCGCCGACGGCATCCGCGCCGCGCTCTACGACACCACGGGCCGCGTGGTGGCCTCGGTCAACACCTCGGCCGACGAGGCTGTCATCGATGCCTCTGCCGCCGCCCCCGGCATATATATCCTCACTGCCAACGGCCGCCCGGCGCGCAAGGTGGCCATCAAGTGACAATCCGCTTTTCAACTATCACCATATTAACGTCTTAGCTACATGCTGAAATTCTTAAAATCCGCGCTTGTTGCTGCTGCCGCCCTAACTGCCGCCGTCTCCGCATCGGCAGAAGAGGCCGCCATCACCATGCGCACCAACATCTACGACGTCACGGGCCCCAATAACGCCTGCACCCTGGTGCTGGGCGGCACGCCGGGCTCGTACGTCATGGTGGACTGCGGTTTCGGAGAGGTGGAGTATGAAATCTCCAGCGCCGTCTATGACCCGACCACCCAGACCGTGAAGGGCACCATGATTTCGTGCCAGGTGTCTAAAGAGGGCATCATCAAGGTGATCCCCGACGAGGGCACAGTCATCGACTATCTCGACGCCGAGGGCTGCGGCCTGGAGTGGATCGAGTTCTCCAATCCCGAGCAAATCGAGATTCTCAACGTCAAGCACAACAGTCTTGGCAAGCTCGACCTCAGCGATTTCACCAACCTGCAGATCTGCTACCTCTCCGACAACCCCTACGACCAGGAGCCGCTGAAAATCGGCAAGAACCACCCTGCCCTGTCCATGATCGAGATCAACGCCGTTTATAGCCTTGACCCCGACTTCGACATCGACACATACCCCAACCTGGTGATTCTCGACGCCTTCGCCGTGCCGGGTATCACCAAGCTCACCCCCTCGGGCTGCCCCAACCTGCTGCGCCTGTCGATCGACTGCACCAATGTCTCCGAGCTCGACCTGAGCAAGAACGCCGCGCTGGCCATCCTCAACATCTCCGAGACCGGCATCAAGGAGATTGACCTCAGCGGTTGCCCGGCCCTGCAGGAGCTATACGCCACTCACCAGAGCAGCTCGTACAACCCCGACGTGCGCCTCACGTCTCTTGACATCTCAATGCTCCCCCAGCTGCGCTACCTCTTCCTGGCCGGCAACGCTCTCACGAGCATCGACGTGAGCAAAAACCCAAAGCTCGACCACCTCTGGCTGCAGTACAACTATCTCACCTCTCTCGACATCACTGCCTGCCCCGACATCACCAGCCTGCGCCTGGACTATAACTACTTCAACTTCCTCACCCTCCCCGCCAACCGCGACACCTTCCGCGAGTATGAGTACGTCCAGCGTCCTTTGCCCGTGCCTCAGGAGGTGCAGGTGAACACGGGCCTTGACCTCAATGCTCAGACTGCCCGTCCCGGCACGGAGACCTACGCCCGCCTCATGCGCGTCAAACGCGACACGCCGGAGACGCCCACCGCCCTCGACGAGTCGAAGTACACCTGGGCCGATGGCATTCTCACCGTCACCCAGGCGCAGACCGACAGCGTGTATCTGGAACTGGTCAACTCTGACTTCCCCGAGATCCCCCTGCGCACCGCCAACTTCATGGTCAAGCGCGCCTCGGCCATGGGCAAGCCCGACATGCAGATGAAGTTCCAGCCCTCCCTCTCCGAGGGCCAGACGCTCGCCATGTGCATAGGCATCGAGGGCGCTACCCCCGAGACGCCCAAGACGCTGCACGTCACCCAGGGCGACGGCTCTGTCACCTCCGTGGCCGTCACAACCTCCGCCATGCCTGCCGAGCCCAACGTGGTGATCACTGCCGTGGGCTACGGCTTCATAGAGCTGGCCACAGATGTATCTGAGCGCGTCAGCGCTGTGGGCATCGACGGCGTCACCATGTTCTCGTGCGACGTCACCCCCATGTCGTCGCTGCGCTCGCTGCGCCTCACCGACGCGGGCCTCTATGAGCTCGACCTCCGCTACAACCGCTGCCTTGAGAGCCTAATCCTCACTGGCTGCCACCTCGGCGACTTCTCGCTCGACGGCGCCTCCGGCAGCTACACCAAGACCGCGATCACGTATCTCGACCTGTCCAACAACGAGATGACTTCCCTCACCCGCTCCGAGCAGGACCCCATCGAATACTTCGACGTGAGCAACAACCTCCTCACCGACATCGTGCTCAACAGCTCCGAGCGTATCACATACCTCGACGTCAGCCACAACAAGCTGCCCCTGCTGCGCATCAACTATCTGGCCTCCCTGCGCGAGCTCCACGCCAACGACAACCTGATTTCCGAGTACTTCCCCCCGGAGACCAACGTGCTGGAGTACGCCGACTTCTCTCGCAACTGCTTCACATTCGCCAACCTCCCCGAGCGCGGCCCCGTGGCAATGGCCAACTTCCACTATGCCCCCCAGGCTAAGATCCAGATCATGGGTCGCGCCCCGGGCATCGACCTCAGCAGCCAGGCCGTCACTATCGAGGGCGCGCCCGTGCAGTTCGCTTGGATCAAAGCTGACGGCACGGCTCTTGCCGAGGGCACAGACTACACCATCGCTGACGGTCGCACCCGCTTCCTCAACACCGAGGTCGGCCCTGTGCATTGCTCCATGACGTGCGCAGCCCTGCCCGAGTTCACCGGCGATGACGCTCTGATGACCACCGACGTCACCCCCGCGCCCCTGCCCACCCATGTGGCTGCTTCGTTCCGCACCACGGCCAACTCTAACGTGACCCTCTCTCTCGGCGCCCACCACAACGGCAGCGCCATCTACATCGACTGGAACGGCGACGGCACCGACGTGGAGCAGTACCTCCTCACCGACAAGTACACCGTCTTCTCTGCCCAGGCCAAGGCTGGCGCAGACGTCAAGGTGCTCACCTACGATGAGGACGACGACATCCGAGTCTTCTCAATCAGCGGCGCGCGCATGTCGTCGTTCGATGGCTCTAACCTCACAAGCATCGTCACCCTCAGCGTCAACAATGCCGGCCTCGCCGACTTCACTCTCCCCACTGGGGGCACCCTCGAGGAGCTGAGCCTCGACGGTAACCAGCTCACGGAGTTCGACCTAACGCCCTTCCCCAACCTGATTCTCTTCTCCGCGTCGAACAACAAGCTCACCACCCTCGACCTTACCCCGTGCTCCAACCTGCAGCTGCTCGTGGCCTCGCACAACCAGATCACTGACCTGAACTTCGCCCCCGGCAATAAGCTCTACTACCTCGACCTGGCTTACAACAACATCGAGGCTTACGACCTGCAGCGCCACCCCCTGATCAACACCGCCAGCTTCGCCAACAACCGCCTCACAAGCATCAACCCCGCTGGCCTGTCGCGTCTGCGCTCTTTCGACCTCAACGGCAACCTCCTCACCTTCGCCACCATCCCCGTCCCCGACGAGGCTTGGACGCGCTACACCTATGCCAACCAGGCCCCCGTCAGCGCTGAGGTCAACGGCCTCGTCGTAGACCTCTCAAGCCAGAAGGAAGTCAATGGGACACCCACCGTCTACCGCTGGTTCATCGGCGAGCCCACGCTCGACACGGAGACCGGCGAACTCGTGGGCGAGGAGCTCGTGGCCGGCGAGGAGTACACCATCTCAGACGGTGTCACCACCCTCACCCAGGGCTTTGACATGATGATGTGCGTCATGACCAACGAGGTGCTCCCGAACGTGCTCCTCTCCACCGACATGCTCAACATCTCCGCTCTCCCCGTCATCGAGACAGATGCCGACGATGCCTCCGCCGTCTACTACACTATCGACGGTCGCCGCGTCGCCACCCCCGGCTCTGGCCTCTACATCGTGGTCCGCGGATCCAAGGTCACCAAGGAGCTCATCAAGTAATCCCCCCTCCCACCCTCTTACGCAAAACTGCCGCCCCCCGATACCGGGGAGCGGCAGTTTAAATTTTAAGAGTGTTACTTACCAGCAGTGGCCGCACTCGGCGCACTCATAGTGGTCGCCGGTGAAGTACACGTTTTCGCTTCCGCAGTTAGGACAGTCCATAATTTGTTATTTTAAAGGGTTAATAGAATTAGATTATATGTCAGACGGCACCAGGTGATATTGCGACGCAAGCCGTTGATAATGCTCGAAGGTGGCCACGCGCCGCTCCACGCTCAGCTCCCACTGATACTCGTAAAAGCACATGTACATCATGTACTTAATTGCCAGAGGGAAGCCCATGCCGGCAGCCTTCTTATACAGCCTATACACGTGCAATATCCACCTCGGCCCCGTGGCCTCGGCCGTGCGCACCAGCTCAGTTGGGTCCTCGTCGAGGCGGCACATCTCGGCCACGAAGCCCGACAGCCACACCATGCACGCCCGCTCCGAGTCCGCGAATCTGGCATAATAGTCGCGCAGCAACCTGTAGCCCTCCGGCGATTGCAGAAACTCCAGTCCGCCGCGGGCAAGGATAGTTCGCGCAGCCTCATGCCCCTCCGCCGCGCAATAGCCGAGGAGTATGGTATCAAAGCCCATAGGCTGCTTGTTATGGTCCAGGAACTTCACAACGAACACATCGAAAGCCCCGTCAACCTCCCCCCGCGCCGCCGGCACGAAGAAATCCTTATAATCATAGTCCCAGATCGACTTGATTAAGTAGTTCAGCACCACATCCTTCGGATACAGCATCAGCGGCAAATTATTTAACGACTGGATAAAAAAGCAAAGCGACACGAACCACCTTGCCGATGGCAAATATACCCAATCCCCTCCACCCCACCAAAAAAACCACACAAAAAAATCAAAATACACCACTAATAATCCTCGAAAAAATCCCCCATATTGTAGGGCCGAACGGTCTGTTCGGCCGCGACAACGCCAGCGACAACATGTTCATGATGATATAAACGTTGACTATCTGAATGTAGGGACGCTTTTTGAGCGTCCGCATCAACGCCCTCGCCCCAGCGATTACCCCATTGCCTGCCCAAACGCCCTGTTCGGCCGCGACCACTACAACAAAACATCCGTTTCCCACATATTTTAAAACAAAATCGCCCGCGGTCCACAAACCGCAGGCGAAAAATCTATGACACGGCCGCTCTCAATTAGCCGCCTTGATAGTTTCCAGGTAAAGCTTTCCTGAAAAATAAAACTGCAAATAAACGATGAACGACGTCCCCAGCCAACCGATGAATATGATCGCTGTCAGCAACGTATCAATCACCGCAGCCACGCCAAGGTTAACCACTATGCCCACGATCACGCTGCCAAGCGAGAGCGAAGTACCCGCCCTCTTGCACAGCGACGAATACATATCCCAGAGGATCCAGACAAAAAAGATCCAGTCCAGACCGAACAAAGGGAAGAACATCACGAACGCCGCCCAGAAAGCATGCCTCCGCACGATTTTGGCGGTATCCTTATCGAACATCCTATCCGCCCTATCCGCTAACTGATTCTGCAACATAAGATTATGATTAAATGAATAATAAATAGATACGATTTTATCCTATTCTCTCCACGTCGAGACAAACCATGTTAAGAGCTCCCGCCCGATGTATGTCAGATTATTATTCACGCATATGTTTCAAGTTCTTTTACACGAGCGGAAGATAGATTAAGTGCTAACGCTAACTTGTTAAGTAAACGCCTCTCCGAGGGCGAGATTTCTCCGCCTGAAGATAGACATTCCTTATACTCAGCGATGTAAGCTTCCTCGTCAGCAGTGAGCTGCGGAGTTTTTGCCATTTTTTCGAGTTCTGCTGCACGCTCTTGGGAAATACCAAGCCTATTTGCCAAACGAGTTAGTAGACGACGTTCGCTTGCTGAGAGCTCACC
Organism: uncultured Bacteroides sp.; assembly: GCA_964606815.1. Taxonomy (GTDB): domain Bacteria; phylum Bacteroidota; class Bacteroidia; order Bacteroidales; family Muribaculaceae; genus CAG-873. The sequence continues at coordinate 10,138 of CAZSHV010000043.1, forward strand.
ACTCTCAGAAAAACACTCCTTCAGTTCTGAGAGAAACTCTTCTTCAGATTCTGAGATTTTCTGAAGTGCTTGAGTGTGCACATCGGTAGCGGCATTGCTTTGAGCAGTTTTTTGTCCACTTTGCTCTTTTGACGAATCATTTTGAGCCGAAATTAAAGAGTACACTTCATGAATTTTCTTTTCATCTCCGGCCTTCTGATAGTACTTAAGAGCCAGGTTGAGATCTTGCTGTACGCACGCCCCTTCTTCATAAATGAGGCCAAGATTATAATTAGCCATATCAGCAGCAACAGGCATTTTATCGTCCAGATTTGCCGTTTCTTGAAGAATCAGAAGACCCGTATTCAAGTCTTGTGCTTTGTTCAACAGACGTCCATTAGCTAAATTATATGCATATTCAGCTCTGATAATGAACCAGTCACTGTTCGACATCTCTAATGCCTCTTTATACTCAATCATATTGTAGCCATCAATAAGATATTGAAATGCCTTCTTGCTGAGTTTAGGAGATGCATCTCCATCAATGTCGATTTGTGTCCAATATAGATTCAGAAATGCGTCAGCTCGGAAGTAGGGGCTCTGGAAGCCTTTAACAATTTCCCACATGCTTATAACCGCTCTCTCATCTTCTAATGCATCCGTGATTTGCGAGATTACATTATAACGAGATCTTTCGTATAAATCAAGCAAGAAGTCAAAATTCATTATTGATTCCCCAAGCATCTCCGCACAATATCGCGAGGGCTTATCTCCAAGATTGAGCTGTCGATCCATATCGGGATATTTCAGAGTGCACACAGTATCATACATCATTTGTATTTCAACTGAATTCTGCTTTAACTTTCGGGCAGTATTTATGAAACTTTCTGCCCTAACTAAGCAATAATTCTTCTGTCCTTCTTGGATAGAAGTCCAATTAGCCAGAACAAAGTGAGACATAATCATGGCACCCAAATATGATATTTTAGCCTTGAACTCACGATCCTGCGATCCATGAGCAACAGAAGTTATTTCTTTTGTCAATATCTTTAATTGGCTATAATGGGTAATCTTGTCATACCGATCCAAGAAGTCGTCTAAGTATGCGGAGAAATCCTTTAGTTCGTCTTCCTCTTCATCCTCGTAGTCGGATTCGAATATTCCTACCTCTTCCTCTTTAGTCTCATCCCAGTCAATTCCGTCATCAGTTTCTTCCCAAGAATACCCACAGCTTGGGCATGAGAAATCGTATACCTTTTCATCAGTAAATACGTCAGCCACGCCATCCACTGCGGAATTAATTTCATCTCCTGCTATTGCGTCCAATGCTGCTCCCGCAAGGAAACCAACCAGATTTCCTACTCCAGGCACAACGGTTCCAATAGCCGTTCCTAAAGCCTTCATACCACCTTTTTTAACTACACCGGTGGTGAATTTTCGTGTTGTCGATGGTCGATAGACACCGACTACGACATTCCCACAATGTGGGCAACGTCTTGTAATCTGTTCACTCATGATAACTTATAAAGCAATCTTACAAATTTCCTTTACATATACTCCAATTCACAAATTCGTCGAATTGGACCTAATTATTAAGCTATAAGGCGAGTTATTTTTAATGTTATCACCCTACTCTCTCCACGTCGAGACAGACCATGTTAAGCGCGCCAGCCCGACGAATGTCTACTCCGTAAATGCGCATGAAAGCATCCGCAACGTTTTGTCCACCGTTAGTGGTTACAGGGTTACTCATCGAGTTGGTGACCACGTTCACAGACATACCTGGCTCGATACGCACCCCGTTGGAGTACTTAGTGGTCTTCGTCGTTATTCTAAATAATGGCATATTATTTGAGTTTATAGTTTGCTGATGATATTTACTGCGGTATTGACGCGTCCGATGTTTTTATAAGTATCTCCGTGTACATACTCGCCACAAGTGGTTCCTGCGAGCATCAACATGCCATCTATCAGTTTCCACTCTTCGTCTGTGATATTGGTAGTGCGGTAAAATTCCACCTTCGTTTTGGCTGACTTTACTTTGTATATGAACACGCCATTTACTTTGTCAAAGTCTACAAACAAAGAAGAAAGTTCCCCTTTAAGCACTTTTCCGTTCTGCATTCTAATCACCACCCAGCCTTGATGATAAGAGATTGTATCTATGAGTTCGCTCTTTTCAAACGCCAAGTTCACGACTTTTGAAAAGGTACTCATTGGTCGAGCTTTAACCTCAAAAGATGGATATTCACATCTCGCACTTTCGTCAGCTTCAGTGTTGTGTTTCTTCTTTTTGGAGGCTACGCAAGCCGCCACAATCAATATGATAATGAACAGCGTAAACATAATTATCTTTAGACTTTAATTTGCTTTATCCCTTATACTCTTCCTTAGCGGAAGTAATGAGGCGTTTAATCAGACCTTTATTGGCTAGCACCTCATCAACAGCCTTCTTGAAATCGCCAGCTGTGATATTTCTGCCGTCGCGTTGAGCCATTAAGCAAAGAGCTTTAAGATAGACCCAACCAGAAACGAGAGTGACCGCATACAGAGAAGCACTCAATATCAACGCACCTCCTACTGTACCCACAAACGGGATGAATTTCAACGCGGATGCTACGCCGGACATGGCAATGTAGCTTGTCAGATTAGTAGCTACGCCTGCTCCTATGGATTTTAATACGTTTTCTTTTACAGGAATTCCTATCTTACCATTAATGCGGGCGTACATGCTCCAAATGTTAGCCGCTCCTGCAGCCACATCAGCACCTGGCAGTGGAATCCACGCCGAACCCACAGCCAACTTGCTGTGAAGTTTTACGACTTCTACTATCTCCCTCGGCAAAGCGGTATCCGCTGCTTTATCCAGAAGCTTAACGAGCTCGACAGATACATGCATTAGTTCTTGCATGGAATGATTGGTTTTATTATCGTGCCCTTTAAGCTCTGCCGAAGGGGGGCGGTGATACTTATATATAAAGCAAAAGGCGCGGAGCTTGATTTGCCGCGTCCTTCACTTCTACGTATCGCCAAACACGTTGTCCGAAAGGGTTTGTTTCAAATCGACGTCCCCGCGCCATTGTCGTATAGGTCTGCGCTCGCAGCGGTGTGGTCCTGCTGCGGCGCGGGCGTGTACGATGACGACAAAAAGGGGCACTCGTCGCTTTGTTCCTCGGCTGTATTGGTGAAATTGGCGATTTCAGAAGTCGGAACTTAGCTAAATGCCTTTTGCCCCGCCGGATTTCTCCCCGGCGGATGGCGCGAATTTAGCTATTTTTCGCGAGAGTGCCCATTTTTGCGTCGTTTTTTTTCGTTATCGGTGATTTTTTAACTTTCATGTCTCGGACCTTATGTCGACGGCAAAGGTAAGGCCGCGGCGCCGTATCTGCAACCTCAAGGGCATATTTCCGCGATTTTTTATTGTTTTCGCGCGCCAATTGTACCAAGGCACAAGACGACCGCAATTCAACCCGGGCCAGAATGTCGTTCCATGCGAAAACATTGGCCGATGCGGCCGGTTCGGCCCTATGATATGTGGTTTTAGCCGGTGTTTTCGTGGACGCATAAGCACCCCTGCATCCATCAGGCTGAACGATTTCCTTCGTTGACGCCATCAGCGGCCGCATCGAACATGCGGCCCTGCAATGCGCTGGTTTTGAATGCGTTATCCGCTATGGCGCTTGCCACAGGTGGCATCCCTCCAGCCAACGCATTGACACAGATGGCCTAAACCTTTGCGATACGCAGGCTTTTCGCGGCCGAATCGACAGCACGTTACAACTGTCAGAGGGAAAGAATTGGACACTTGGTGGGCAGTTAAAACATTGTGTTTCCGAAGACGTTCTGACCAAACGTTCCACATCCAATGCGTTCCCAGTATGTAAAAAAACGTTATGCTTATACTGTTCCACCTGTTAACAGGTCTTCAATCTCTTGTTTAAGTTTTGGCAAATCGTTAATTACAATAGCCCAAATCATTTCTGGCCTGAGGCTGTCATATCCATGTATAAGATAATTACGTGTTGCCACAATCTGCCGAGCATTAGAAATTCTCACGCTCGGCAAAATCTTGAGGATGCGGTTTGTAGCCTCGCCTATTATAGAAATGTTCATGTGTATTGCACTCCGCAACAGAGGATTGAGCTGATATGTCTCAAATGTTCGTGGATACGAATCGAAATAAGACTCAATCTCCAGGATGCACTGATATATGTCGTGGAGCGACTTTCCTACTTTTCTATCCATAAATCAACCTGCGTGTTTCGTTTAGCTCTTGCCGGAAATACGGATTGCGCACGGCACTATCGTCAGTGATGTCTACTTTTCGCCCCAATAGCTCTTCCATAGCAAATTGAAAGTTGAAAAAATTGTTTGCGGATTCCAGCAGAGGAATTTGTTCCCAGTCAAAGTCTACACAAAAATCAACATCACTGCTTGGTGTAAAGCGCGGCGTAAGTATGGACCCAAACACCCAAAGCTTTCTCACGTTAAATTGCTTGCACAACTCTATGATTTTTCCGATGTTTAGTTCGATTAATTTCATACTACATACGTTTTCGATAAACCTGCGCAAATATATCAAAAATTTTCCTCGCGGCAAAACGCGCGAGCAAATTCCCCTTGGTCATAAACTCGTCAAAAAACTTCGCGGGCGCGGCCCTTTTTCAAGTGCCGCGCCCGCTGCATTTTGTCGGGGTGAGAAGACTCGAACTTCCGACCTCCACGTCCCGAACGTGGCGCGCTGCCAACTGTGCTACACCCCGAGGCTGGTTTTTCTGGCCGCAAAGTTACGCGTTTTTTTCGTATCTGAAAAGCGGATTCCCCGATTTTTTATCCATCGCCGCACTTTGCCGCGAATTTTTTGCTGCTTTTCCGGGGATTTTTTTGTAATTTCGCGGTGACATTCATTTCGCTTTTATCCTAACATGACTTCCAGAGAGAAAGAAGAGTCCCTCACGCTCCTCGGCAACCGCGGCGTGAAATATCCACAGGACTACGACCCCGCCCTGCTCGAGACATTCGAGAATCGCCACCCCGACCGCGAATACCTCGTCAAGTTCCTTTGCCCGGAGTTCACCACCCTCTGCCCCATCACTTCGCAGCCCGACTTCGGCCAGATCTTCATAAACTACATTCCCCGCCAGCGCATGGTGGAGAGCAAGAGCCTGAAGCTCTACCTCTTCAGCTTCCGCAACCACGGCGACTTCCACGAAGACGTGGTCAACGTGATCCTCAACGACCTTGTCCGCCTCATGGATCCCCGCTACATCGAGGTGCGCGGCGAGTTCATGCCCCGCGGAGGCATCTCCATCCACCCCTTCGCTTGCTGGGGCGACGACCAGCACCAGGCCATGGTCCGCGAGCGCATGATGGCCAATTTCTGATTCTCCCTCACATTTCATTATATTTCAATAGGATATGAAAAAAGACGCTCTAATTGTGCTCAGCGGAGGCATGGACTCCGTCACCATGCTCTACGAGTACGCCGACAGCATCGACCTGGCCGTGACATTCCACTACGGCTCCAACCACAACGAGCGCGAGGCCCAGTACGCGCGCTATCACTGCGACCGCCTCGGCATCGAGCTCCTCGAAATCGAGCTGCCCTTCATCGGCGAGCTCTTCTACAGCTCCCTGCTCGAGGGCGCCGACGCTGTGCCCGACGCGGAGTATGACTTCGACTCCATGAAGTCGACCGTCGTGCCTTTCCGCAACGGCATCATGCTCGCCGCAGCAGCTGGCCTGGCCGAGAGCCGCGGCCTGGGAGCCGTGATGATCGCCAACCATGCAGGCGACCACGCCATATACCCCGACTGCCGCGACGGCTTCATCAAAGCCATGGGCCGAGCCATCGCCGAGGGCACTTACGACCACATCGAGCTCCGCGCCCCCTACACCCTCCTGTCCAAAGACCAGATCGTGGAGCGAGGCCGCCGTCTCGACGTCGACTACTCCATGACCTACTCCTGCTACAAAGGCGGCGAGCACCACTGCGGCACATGCGGCACATGCCGCGAGCGCAAGCAGGCCTTCGCCCAGGCCGGCATGCCCGACCCCACCGTCTACGACGCCTAAACCGCACAGACCCGCCCTGCCCGCGCCAGCGCGGGCGGCCCCTGGGCCGGCGCGTCGCTTTTTTCGCCGAGAAATTTCACCATTCCGATATTTATTGTTATCTTTGCGCAAAGATTAGGGGACCCCTCCATCATCCAGCCGCCAGCGCAGCGCATGCGCGCCACAGCTCTTCATATTATTTATAAAAGCGTATTCAACAATCTTTGCCATCCAAACGTAATATTACTATTCATAAAGGTTTCATCATCTATCAATCAACTCTTTAACGGCGCGCCCCGCCGGCGCCTGCCTCAGAGCCGTGATGGCCGAGAGCAGTCCTAAGGGCTACCAAGCGCCCCCTACCAACATCAGATTTCAAAAAACTCACCCTCACTACCCATATGGACAACGACAGCAACCTCAGCGGCGAGAAGCGGCCCAAGCGCCCCCGCATCGGCGCCCGTCCGGCAGCCGACACCGACCGTCACGATTCTCAAGACTCTCCCTTCCAGCGCCCCTATTCCGACGGCCCCTCCTACGGCCGCCAGGACGGCTCTTACCCCGGCTCTTACCAGCCCCGCCAGCAGCGCACCTACGGCCAGAGCCGCCGACCTTACTATAGCGACGCCACCGACGGCGCCGATTCTTCCGACCAGCCCCAGCGCTCCTTCGACCGCGGCGACCGTCCCCAGGGCTCTTACCAGCCCCGCCAGCAGCGTCAGGGCGGCTATCAGCCTCGCCAGCAGCGCTCCTATGGCCAGCAGGGCCAGGGCCAAGGCGGATATCAGCCCCGCCAGAACCGCCCCTACGGCCAGCAGGGCCAGGGCGGATACCAGAGCCGCCAGCAGCGTCCTTACGGCCAGCAGCCCCAGGGCGATGACGCACAGCAGGGCGGATACCAGCCCCGCCAGAACCGCGGCTACGGCCAAGGCCAGGGCGGATACGGCCAGCAGGGCCAGGGCGGATACCAGCCTCGCCAGCAGCGCGGCTACGGCCAGCAGCGTCCCCAAGGCGGATACCAGAACCGCCCCCAGCGCCCCTACGGCCAGCAGCCCCAGGGCGACGACGCACAGCAGGGCGGATACCAGCCCCGCCAGCAGCGCGGCTACGGCCAGCGTCCCCAGGGACAAGGCCTGCGCGGACCCCGCCCGCAGGGCCAGCGCCCGCAGCAGCGCCAGGGCCAAAGCGCTTTCCCCGGCAAAGGCAAGAGCTTCACGCCCCGCCCGCGCCAGGTGGAGTATGAAATCCCCATACCGGATCCCAACGAGCAGATCCGCCTGAACAAGTTCATGGCCAACTCCGGCGTGTGCTCCCGCCGCGAGGCCGACGAGTTCATCCAGCAGGGTCTCGTCAAGGTCAACGGCCAGGTGGTCACCGCCCTCGGCACCAAGATCACCCACAGCGACGTCGTCGAATACGACGAGAAGGTCGTGGCCCTCGAGCGCAAGTGCTACGTGCTCCTCAACAAGCCCAAAGACTGCCTTACCACCAGCGACGACCCCAACGGCCGCCTCACCGTCCTCGACCTCGTCAAGGGCGCATGCAAAGAGCGCATCTACCCCGTCGGCCGCCTCGACCGCAACACCACCGGCGTGCTCCTGCTCACCAACGACGGCGACCTCG
>CAZSHV010000044.1:0-17579 GCA_964606815.1 uncultured Bacteroides sp.
TGTCGGGGTCGGGACCGCCGGCTTTGGCGGCTATGGTGATTTCCTTGCCTATGCGAGTGAATGTTCGCGACATGTTGCCCCAGCGTTTGAGCTTGCGGGCTTTGCGGTATTCAAATGCTCTTCCCATTGGTGTTGAGTGTATGAAGTGTTTTTGTTTATTGATTGAATTCGGAAATAATTTGGCTGCTGCCTCATGGCGCTCAGCGCAGCTCGGCCCCTACAGCCTTTTGCAGCTGGGCGATGATGCGCTGCATCACGCGGTCAATAGCCGCGTCGTTGAGCGTCTTCTCGTCGTCTTGCAGCGTCATTGAGATGGCATACGACTTCTTGCCGGCTGGCAGGTTCTTGCCCTCGTAGACGTCGAAGAGCGACACCTCGCGCAGCAGTTTGCGCTCGGCATCGCGCACGGCCTTCTCCACCTGCTCCATGGTCACGGAGCTGTCGATGAGCAGGGCCAGGTCGCGGCGCACAGGCTGCGTCTTGGGCAGCGGGGCGAACGTCACGGTGCGCTTCAGAGCCATGGCCGACAGGGCGTCCCACATCAGCTCAGCATAGCACACGGGCTGCTTGATGTCGCAGGCGCGCAGCAGCTTGGCGCTGACTATGCCCATCTCGCCCAGCTTCTTGCCCGAGCGGGTGAGGATGTCCAGGCTCTGGCTGTAGAGGTCGCTGCTGCCGGGGGCCAGCTTGATTTCCTTTTCATTGATGCCAAGGCGCGCAAGGATGTTGGCTACGGTGGCTTTGAGGTAGAAGAAGGAAGCCTCGGCGGCTGGCGCGTCCCAGGACGCGGGGCGGGCGTTGCCGGAAGTCCAGAGGCCCAGGCGAGCGTGCTCGCTGTATGGGGCCAGCGGGCGCTCCGCGGTGCTCTCAGCCTCGGGGTTGAAGGTGTATACGTTGCCGAACTCGTACATCAGCACGTCGGGCAGCTTGCGGTTGATGTTATGGGCAGCCGACTCCAGACCGCCGAATATCAGCGTCTGGCGCATCACGTTCAGGTCCTGGCTTAGGGGGTTGAGCAGGCGCACGCAGCTCGAGGCCGGGTAGGCCTGCAGGTCGGAGTAATAGCGCTCGGCAGTGAGGGAATTGTTGAGTATCTCGTTATAGCCGGCAGCGGTGAGCTGGTCGGCGATGGTGCGACGCAGGTCGTCGGCAGCGTCGGTGGTTGTCTTGAACTGCAAGCACGAGCGCACCTGCTCGGGCATCTCCACATTATTATAACCATAGATGCGCAGGATGTCCTCGATCACGTCGCAGGGGCGCTGCACGTCCACGCGGTATGTCGGCACGCGAAGCGAGAGCTTGCCGCCGTCCTTGGCAGCGATCTCGATTTCCAGGCTTTGAAGGATGCTGTCCACGGTGTCCTCGGGGATGTCCTTGCCGATGAGGTCATTGACCTGCTTATAGGTGAGCTCCACGTCGAAGGGCGGGAACTGGCGGGCGCTGACGTCCTGCACCTGGCCCACGATGCGGCCTCCGCCCAGCTCCTTCACCATCAGGGCGGCGAGCATGAGCATGTACATGCAGGCGTTGGGGTCCGTGCCGCGCTCGTAGCGGAACGAAGCGTCGGTGCTCAGGCCGTGACGACGAGCCGTCTTGCGCACGCGGGTGGGCGCGAAGTAAGCGCTCTCGATGAAGACGTCGGTGGTGGCCTCAGTCACGCCGGAGTCCAGACCGCCGTACACGCCGGCGATGCACATAGGCTCCTCGGCGTTGCATATCATCAGGTCGGAGGCGTCGAGTTTGCGCTCCGCGCCGTCAAGGGTGGTGAAAGGCGTGCCCTGGGGGCAGGTACGCACCACGATCTTGTCGCCCTTGATCTTGGACGCGTCGAAGCAGTGCAGGGGCTGGCCCATGCCCAGGAGTATATAGTTTGTGATGTCTACTATATTATTAATAGGATGCAGCCCCACGGCCTGCAGGCAGTCCTTGAGCCACTGGGGGCTCTCCTTGACAGTGACACCCTTGACGGTGACGCCGCAATAGCGCGGGCAGCCCTCGGGGTCGGCCACCTCCACGGTGATTCCGGCTTCCTGGGGAGCGTCCACGGCAAAGTCTGCCACGCTTGGGGTCAGAAGGGGGAGGGGAGCGGCATGCTGCTGCGCCCATGCGCGCAGGTCGCGGGCCACGCCGTAATGGCTGGCGGCGTCGATGCGGTTGGGGGTGAGGTCCACCTCCAGCACATAGTCGTCGGTGAGGCCGTAGTAGTCAGCAGCAGGCGTGCCGGGGGCCACCTCTTCGCTCAGCACGATGATGCCATCGTGGCTCTTGCCCACGCCGATCTCGTCTTCAGCACAGATCATGCCCATCGACTCCACGCCGCGGATCTTAGACTTCTTGATTTGGAATTCCTTGTCGCCGTCGTAGAGAGTGGTGCCCACGGTGGCCACCACCACGGTCTGGCCTGCTGCCACGTTGGGGGCACCGCAGACGATTTGCTCCACGCGCCCGCCGCCGAGGTCGACGGTTGTGATGTGCAGGTGGTCGCTGTTGGGATGCTCCTCGCAAGTCAGCACCTTGCCGATTACGATGCCGCGGAGACCGCCGCGTATGCTCTCCACACGCTCCACAGAGCCAGTCTCCAGGCCGATGGACGTGAGGGCTGCTGCCAGCTCCTGGGCCGAGATGGACAGAGGAATGTATTTTTTAAGCCAATTATATGAAATGAACATTAGCAGAATCTTTTAATGCGCGAATTTACAAAAATATTCCGTATCCGCGCAACTTGCGGCATAAAAAACTGGCACTCCTCCACCGTCTGCCACTGCCACAGACCCCGATAGAAAGCCGAAGCGAGAAGTTCGGGTGCGGAGAAGGCGTCCGTGAAAGCGCAAGAATTTCAATAGAAAATATACAAAAGTGTTATTTGCTGTTGAAATTTTTACTATCTTTGCACCATGAATCTCCAAGACTTCAGAAATATACCTTATAGAATGCAGGATTTGAGCTCGGTTTTTCCTGGCTATTCCAACCTGGCCACAAAGGCAAAACGGCTTGAGGATAGCGGGAAAATCATAAGGCTAAAAAGAGGTCTGTATGTAGACTCTCCAAGCATCACGCATCAAGAGCTTTCAACCTATCTGATAGCCAACCATATCCACGGGCCCTCATACGTGTCGATGCACACGGCCCTCAGGTATTTCGGCCTGATTCCCGAAGCCGTATACCGCGTGCAATCGATGACCACCGGCGTTGCGCGCACTTACACCAATGCGCTCGGTCACTTCAGCTATGTCCATGTTGCGGATGAGTATTATCCCATAGGAATCACTACCGCCCAAGAGGCAAACGCAACATTCATGATAGCCACGCCAGAAAAGGCACTTTGCGATTTGATGGTATACACGCCGAATCTGAATTTGAGGTTTCAGACGGCAATGAGCCAGTTTTTGGAGGAAGACCTGCGTTTTGACATCGACGAACTTCGAAATTTTAATGTCGAGATAATAGAACATTGCGCCAAAGCATCGAGAAAAAAAAACATGCTAAGGCAATTAATCAAATATATTGAACATGAACGGAATATTTGAGCAAATGCTCTCGGCCTATGCCGCGACTACAGCCGCAGGCCGCCGTAACGCCACGCTTGAGGTAATGCAGCAGATTGCGCTCGCAGGCTTATACCGAGGCGGATTTTTTGAGAAAGGGGCCTTCTATGGAGGCACCTGCCTGCGTATCTTTCACGGCTTGGGCCGATACAGCGAAGATATGGACTTTACACTGTTAGCACCCGATCCCACGTTTCGTATAGAAGACTATTTCCCTGCGATAATAGCTGAATTCAAATCTGTGGGTAAGGATGTGGTGCTTAAAAAGAAGGAGAAGCGGATATTCAGCAAAGTTGAGTCAGCATTTCTTAAGGACAACACTCATGTTTATGATTTAGCATTCCAAACAGAGAAGAGCCTGAAAATCAAAATTGAGGTTGATGTAGCTCCCCCTCTCGGATTCACCACAGAACAAAGGTTGCTATTGCTGCCCTTCTCTTTTATGACCCGTTGCGTCTCTCTTCCCGACCTCTTCGCGGGGAAAATGCACGCATTGGTTTACCGCAAGTGGGGCCAACGAGTGAAAGGCCGCGACTGGTACGACTTTGAATGGTACGTTCGCAATGGAATACCTCTTGATTTCGAACACTTCCGCCAGCGTGCATTGGACTTCAATGCTCAGCAACTTACGCGGGAGGGATTCGTAGACATACTCAAAAAGCGCCTTGTGGAAACAGATATCGAGATGGTAAAAAAAGATGTTCTTCCTTTTATCCGCGATCCGAAAGAAATGGAGATTTGGAGCAACGAATATTTCGTTCAGCTTGCCGGCATGCTGAAAATACAATAGTGAGATATATAAATTGAGAGGACAAACTATCGTTTCGTCTGCGGAGAAGGGGTCCGAAAAACCGCAATAATTTTAATAGAAAATATACAAAAGTGTTATTTGCTGTTGAAATTTTTACTATTTATGTGCCATATAATGCGTTCATTCAGTCATGCCGCGGAGTGTGCCTCGACGCATCTCTTCTTTGAACACTTCATAAACGAATCTCGGGCTCTCGATATACATTTCCGTTTGCTTCTCACATAGCTTTTCGAACGTTTCTGAGTTATGAAACACCAGCAAAGCCTGCTCAAGTCCCAAGCCTTGGTCTCGAATGATCCATTCCACGACCCTTGTGGTGATGAACTCCACCAGAAAATCAAAGGTATTGTCTTGCTGCTTCATATGTGCCGAATATATTTGAGAGATGCCTCCGAGGCGAAGAAATACTGCGAATTGAGATTCTTGTAAATCAGCCCATCAACAACGGCTTCAAGGTTGATGATTTCCATTTCATAGAGTGCGAAGAGGCGAGCCATTCTATCGTCAGCTACCGGTCCAATCACGATGTCGTAGTCGTGTCGATTATCATCGCTATCGTCCTTGCGGTTTGCCATCACAAATAACGCCCACTCTCGATCAGGTGTATCAAACACCTTGACCTTCAAACCATCGGCGATAGCTTCCTCAAGATTAAACTCGAATGCCGTCACTGTAGGCTCACCGCCGTAACGGTCCGCGATCCTTTTTGCCCAAAGCTCGGCCTGCTCTCTGAGATGGGTAGTGTAGAATCCTCGGCCGAAATCTTTATTTTTCTTGCCTTTAGACAAATCAATGATGTCGATTGGCTGGTTAGATCCATGATATAGTATCATGCTACAGCTCCTCCGTTTTTTTGACAAATCGCAGCCATATCTTCCACACACTCCTGCAGGGATAGCTGATGCTCTGCCTCATAGTTGCGGATGGAGAAATCCAACCCCTTGAACCTCGACAGGTAGTTGCAAGCTTCCTTCTTCGTAAGATTGTACTTGCGAGCGAAAAGGCCGAGCGTCATCACCACATAATGAATTATGTCGGACGATGTCGATTCAGCGGGTATGAGCTCTACTTGGGCCTGTACGCCCAAAGCGTCAGAGAGTTTGCGGATGGTGGAGAAAGTGATTGCTCTGCCGTTCTCAATCTTAGATATTTCAGACTTGGATACACCCACCTTCTCGCCCAATTGCTCTTGGGTGAGGCCCAGCTCCCTCCTGCGCCGTAGGAATAGCGAGCCGATTTCGTAAAAATTCTTTGTCATGTCGGTGTTACTGCATTCAAACGCGAATTTAGAAGATGTTTCCTAAATTAGCAACTTTTAAGGCCACAAAATTCCCATAACATTAGGATTGGTCCTCGGTGTGCAGAAATTACGGGGGTTAATGGCTGAGCGGGGTGCCGGGGACCATTGCTTCGTCTGGGTCGGGGTCGCTGTTGGCCACTTGGTCGCGGGCTATCTGCAGCTGGCGGTCGAGTTTCTCGCGAAGTATGAGCGCGCTGCGCAGACTCTGCTTGAGCGTGCCGTAGCGCCAGGCTGTGGCTATGCCCTTGGCTTGGCGGGGGGTGACGGTGACCTTTACCTTGCCTTTGGCGCCCTCAAGGGTAGCTGCCGATATGCTGCCACGGGCGTCGTATACGCAGGCTCCGAGCGAGTCTACTTCCTCTGGCAGGAAAGAGGCTATCTCCGAGCCCTCAAGGCGAGAGGAGCGGTCGTTGCCGGCAGGAATTGCTCCGGAAGCCACCTCATGGCCGTCGACGGTGAGCACCAGGCGGGAGATGCCCACAGGGCCGCGCGTGTTGGAGGCCACGATATAGAAGCGGAAATCAGAGTCGTTGACGCGGGGCTGAATGGCCGTGGTGTTGGTGAACCCAGCCGCGGTCTCTCCTTTGGGCAGATAGTACCCCTCGAGACCTCCGCCGTCAACGTGCGTAAATTCGTCTTCGAGGGATGCCAACTCCTGCTGCGTGGCGGCTATCAGGCTGTCGGCGCTCTGTATTCGCTGCTCGGTGAGGTGCGCAATAGCGTGAGGGCGGAGAGCCGCGACTTGGTGTCGCACGTCAATCTGGGCTGGGTATAGGGCGTCAACGCTGTCGAGCTCGGCCAGGGCCTGGGTAAACTGACCTTTGTCCATCAGCTCTTTCGCAACGGAGAGACGCTGCTGGGCGGCCTGGGCGTCGGGGTCGGTGCTTGAGCAGGAGCAAACGAGCATGGCGGCGGCGATGCCGCAGAAGAAGGGAAAATGCTTCATGGCTGGGGCGGGGGGGATGTCAGGATGCGCGCTGCACGTCCTTGACGCCCTTCACGGTCTTGAGCTTCTTGATCAGAGCCGCGAGGGTGTCGCTGTCGGAGATGCCCACGATCAGGTAGCCGTTGAAGATGCCGTCGTGGGAGTCGATGGAGATGTTGCGCAGCGATACGTTCTTGGTTTTATTTATAATAGAAGTGATATTTGTGATGATGCCGATGTCATCGCGGCCCACCACGCTGAGCGTGACGGCGCGCTGACCGCCCATCTTGCCCGACCAGCGCGTGGCCACGAGGCGATAGGGGTACTTGTCGCGGATATGGGCAGCGTTGGGGCAGTCTCTGCGGTGGATCTTGATGACGCCTTCAGAGGAGACAAAGCCAAAGACATCGTCGCCGTAGACGGGGTTGCAGCAGCGGGCGAAGCGGTAGTTGAGGCCCTTGATGTCGCTGTTGTCTATGACGAGCACGTCAGACCCGGCGCTGGAGTCGTCGGTCTCCGGCTCGGCCTGCATCACATACTCCTCTGCCGACACTTTTTCCGCGGCAGCCTCAGCGCGGGTCTGGATATCGAGGTATGTGTCAATAACGGTGTTGATGTCGGTCTCCTCACGGGCCAGGGCGTCGTAAAAGTCCGTGGCCGATTTGAATCCGAGCTTCTTCACCACCTTCATCATCGTGGACTCGTCGAAGTCGATCTTGCGGTTCTTGAACCTGCGCTGCAGCAGCTCCTTGCCGATCTCGGCGTCGCGGCTTTCCTGCTCCTTGATCACCACGCGAATCTTGTTGCGGGCCTTGGAGGTGACGCAGAAGTTCAGCCAGTCGGCCTTGGGGCGTTGCGTGGAGGAGGTGAGGATTTCAACGGTGTCGCCCGTCTGCAGGCGGTAGTTGATTTTCTGGTTACGTCCGTTGACCTTTCCGCCTGTGCATTTGCATCCCAGGCCGGTGTGGATGTGGAAAGCGAAGTCGAGCACGCTGGCCCCCATGGGCAGCTTGTACAGGTCGCCGCGCGGGGTGAAGACGAAGACCTCCTTGTCGTAGACATCCATCTTGAAGTTCTTCATCAGCTCCATGGGGCCGGTCTCGGCCGTCTCCAGGATGTCGCGCACGTTGGTCATCCAGCGGTCCAGGTCGCTCTCGCTTTTGATGCCCTTGTATTTCCAGTGGGCAGCGAGGCCTTTCTCTGCGATTTCGTCCATGCGGCGGGTGCGAATCTGCACCTCCACCCATCTGCCCTCGGGGCCGTAGACGGTGACGTGCAGGCTCTCGTAGCCGTTGCTCTTGGGTATGCTTATCCAGTCCTTCATCCTGGCGGGGTTGGGCTGGTAGAGGTCGGTGATAATGGAGTAGACAAGCCAGCAGTCGGCCTTCTCGCGCTCGGGCTCGGAGTCGAGGATGATGCGTATGGCGAAGAGGTCGTAGATGTCGTCGACGTCCTTTTTCTGCTTGCGCATCTTGTTCCAGATCGAGTATATGCTCTTGGTGCGCCCCTTGAGGTCGAAGCGCAGGTTCTCGCGGCCCAGGCGTTCGCGGATGGGGGCGATGAAGGCGTCAATATAAGCGTCGCGGGCAGCCTTTGTGGCGTTGAGCTTGTCGGCGATGTCGCGGTATGTGTCGCGGCTGGTGTATTTGAGCGACATGTCCTCCAGCTCCTGCTTGATGGCGTATAGGCCCAGGCGGTGGGCCAGGGGAGCGTAGAGGTAGTTAGCCTCGTAGGCCACGTCGTGCACGAGCTTGGCGTTGGGGTGGTGGTTGATGGCGCGCATCAGGGCCAAGCGGTCGCAAATCATGATGATGATCACGCGGATGTCCTGCGCGAAGGTCAGTAGCAGCTTGCGGAAGTTGTCGCTCTCCACGGCCGCCTGCTTGCTATAGAGCGAAGCCACCTTACCCAGGCCCGTGAGCAGCTTTGCCACGTCCTCGCCCCAGCGTGTGGCCAGCTCCTCGACGCTGGCGTCGCTGTCCTTCACCAGGTTGTAGAGCAAGATGGCGATGACCATGTTGCGGTCGGGGCTAATCATGTCGCACAGGGCCGTGGCCGTGCTCAGGTTGTGCAGCAGGGGATTGATGCCGAAACGGTCGCGGGCATAGTGGCCGGCCTCGATGGCCGATGCTATCAGCGAGCGCACAGCTTTGTAGTCGCCACCCTGCAGCGAGGGGCCGAGGGTGCGCATTAAGCCGCAGGCCAGAGCCAGGGCATGGGAGCGCTCGTCGGGGGTGAAGTATGATTTTTCCATAGTCGCTGCAAAGGTACGCGAATTATTTGGCATTTGCCGTGGCTGGTGGCAGTTTATTCGCAATAGAAGTAGTAAGGAATATTCTTCTGAAATAATTCGTTACGAAGACCATCAATGCCGTCGGGTCGACCGTAGCGCGATTTAACATAGTCGTAAAGTTCCTGCTCGGAGTCAAGGCCAAGTTTTTTTCTCGCTTCGCGTGGATTGGTGATACCGATGGTTAGTTTTATCCCATCTTCAGTCATCTGCTGCACCAACTCCAGACAGGGGAACACTTGGCTAATCTCGACTCTCATGCGCTCATCTAAATAAACCTCCTCCTGGGTAAGCAAGGAAAGATACATGTCTGTCTCTTCGTAGAGCATGTCGAATATTGCCAATACGTGTTTGCGCCATAGCTCGTCGAGCTTCTGCGCCTGCTCCTGGGTAAGCACCAGACCTGAGAGGCCCCCGCGCCAGTCGAATTCGGGGATTTCCTTCTCCAGCACATCTGACAATAGCATTAGCTCGTCATCAACGGGAAGCATTGCATCAGGCATGAAGTTAACGAAATAGGTGTGGCGGCCGCTCCCTCTCCAGTCCTTTTCAAAATATGGCTTGGAGATGATTTTGCCCTGCGCCACTATGCCGCAAGGCTGGTCGGCACCCACGCAAAGCCAGAAGCATTTATCGGCAGGGCTTACCTTTTCGTGATCCCAAACTCGCCATGAAATTTCTCTATAGTATCCATACTTAAGGGAGCTAGAGTCCTCGTAATATTCTTCGGTCGGATAGCCCGATAACTTAACGTTCCATTTGAAAATAACAGTGCTCATGTCCGTTGCCTCATCTTATTCGGTGTAGAAATCGAAGTTGACGTTGTGCTTCAGCAAATCGGTAGCGAGGTTTTCGATGCCGTCGGGGCACGCACCCTGGGCTTTGACGTAGTCGTATAGCTCTTGCTCTGTTGCTAAGCCCAGTGCTTCCCTCTCGTCTTTTGGCTTGTGGATGGAGATAACGCGCTTTACGTCCTCTTCAGGCAGGTATTGCACCAAGTTGAGGCATTTGTACTCTTGGCATATCTCAATCTTCATGCGCTCGTCGAGGTATATTTCCTCCTCTGTAAGCACGTCCAGGTATGCATCGTAGCCTCCTAACACGAGATTGTCATATTGGCCCAGAATGTGCTTGCGCCAGAGTTCGTCGAGCTTCTCGGCCTGTTCGTGAGTGAGCACGAGGCCAGAGGCCCCTCCGCGCCAGTTAAAGTCTGGAATCTCCTTCTCAAGCACATCGGCGCTGAGCATGAAGTCACCATCAAGAGGCAGCAACACCTCCGGCAGGAAGTCGACATAGTAGACCCTTCGACCTCTGCCGCTCCAGTCTTTGCCCAGATAGGGTCTGGAGTTAATGCCGCCATAGCCCACGATGCCGCAGGGCTGGCCTTCGCCCACGCGCAGCCAGTAGAAGCAGTCGGCAGGCTGCACCCTGTCGTGGTGCCACACGCTCCAGTTCATCACCGCCGGCTTTCCCATCGCCAAGCGTCTCATTTCATAAAAGTAGTCAGGGATAGTGTAGGAAGAAATGGCGGGGTTCCATTTGAAAATTACGGTGCTCATAGTGTTCTATTAATTTATATGGTGTGTTTTTAGCGATTGCTTGTTGGCGCGGTAGGCGGTGGGGCTGGTGCCGAGGGTTGAGCGCACAAATTTGCCGAACACCGACAGGCTGGGGAAGCCCATCATGTAGGCTATCTCCTTGATTGGGCGGTCGGTGGCTCGGAGCTGGTGGCGCAGGATTTCGATGGTGTAGGAGCGTATCCACTCCTTGGCGGTGCGCCCGGTGGTCTTCTTGCACATCGACGACAGGTGCTTGGCGCTCACGCATAGCTGCTGCGCGTAGTAGGCCACGCTGCGCTGCTCGCCCTGTCCGTCGGCCAGCATGCGCAGGAAGCGGTTCACCAGCAGGTCGGCGTGGCGTGTGGCAGTGGCCTCGGTAGTGGTGGTGCGTCGGCTCTTGACGATCTCGAAGAGGTCGTAGAATATAGCCTGGAAGAGGGCGTGCATCGTGGGGCGGGTGTACTCGTTGGCCGGCTGCGCGAGCTTGAACTTGAGCAGGGCGTAGTAGTGCATCATCAGTCGGCGCATGTGCGGGTCGATGTCGAAGACGGGGTCAGCCGTGACGGCGGTGATGAGCTCCCAGATTTCGCGGTTTACGTGCAGCATGCGCTGCAGGGCGGGGTAGGAGAGGCCTATGATCTTGCTTGAGAAGTCGGACGATATCGCATAGTTAGCCACCAGCACGTTGGGGGGCACCACGGCCATCTGGTGGGCCTGGAGCGTGTGCGTGACCTGGCCTATCTCAAACCGCGCGCTGCCGCCCACGCATATCAGTAGCACCACCATGTCGATCTGCAGCTGCCGCCCTGTGGGGAGGTCGCGTATGTCGTCGATTATGAGCAAGTCGCCGTCGGAATAGTCCGTTGAAAATTTGCCCACGAAGGTGTCTGGTGTGATTTTTACTCGTAGCGTATCGTTCATGCCCCAAAGTTGGCAATTTTCTGCCGAATTTTTGTGGTAGAAAAGGGGTGAAAAGTGTTAAAAAGGGGATATTTTTCGAAATTATATGTATTTAGTGCTATTAATTCAGAAATTTTGAACACAGAAATTTAGTTAAATTTACTCAACTTTGCACGCAGAATTATTGTTGTGAATACATAAATAAAATTTCAGATATGAACGTTTCAACTAAATTAGTCGTGGCCTGCGCTTTGCTCGCGTCGCTCACGGCATGTGATAAAGGGAAAAAGGCAACCGTGCAAGACCCCGTGCGCGTGAAGGTAGAGAGCGTAGACTCAACCAGCGTGGCCGGCAGCCGCACATACTCCGGCACCGTGGAGGAGAGCTCCGGCACCGTGCTGAGCTTTGCTGCCGTGGGCACCATCCAGCAGCTCAACGTCAACGTGGGCGACCGCGTGAGCCGCGGCCAGCTCATCGGCACGCTCGACGCCGCCAGCCTGCAGAACGCTTACGACATTGCCAATTCCACCCTCGCCTCGGCCCAGGACGCTTACAACCGCATGAAGCAGCTGCACGATGCCCAGGCCCTGCCAGACATGAAATGGGTGGAGGTGCAGAACGCCCTCAAGCAAGCCCAGAGCGCGGCCAACATAGCACGCCACGCCCTCAACGACGCCCGCCTCTACGCTCCCACCTCGGGCTACGTATCCGAGCGACCGGCCGACGTTGGCATGAACGCCGCCCCCGGCATCCCCGTTGTCAAGATTGTGGACATCAACCCAGTGAAGGTCTCCGTGCCTGTGCCTGAGAATCAGATATCCAGCATTTCCGACGGCTCAGCAGCCATGGTCACAGTCAGCGCCCTCGGTGGCGAGACCTTCGAAGGCAAGCTCACAGAGAAGGGTGTGGCCGCAAGCCCCCTGTCGCGCTCCTACGCCGTGAAGTACACCGTGCCCAACCCCGACGGCAAGCTGCTGCCCGGCATGATTTGCGACGTAACCCTTGAAAGCGCCCCCGGCACCCGCGAGCTCACAGTGCCTATCGACGCTGTGCTGCTTGACGCTGACAATCAGCAGTTTGTATGGCTGGTGGTTGACGGCAAAGCCCAGAAGCGCAATGTAGAGGTCGACGGCCTCACCTCCGGCACCCGCCTGGCCATCAAGAGCGGCCTGAGCCAGGGTGAGCAGGTGATAGTGGCCGGCCAGCAGAAAGTGAGCACCGGCACCCCCGTCGAGGTCGTGGAGTAAGGCCTGACGCATAAGCCCAGCAATTTCAACATCCATTCACACATCATACAGTAAAGCATGGCTAATACTGACAGCAACTCCCCTGCCGCCCGCACCGGCATCGTGGCGTTCGGTCTGAAATACCACACGCTGGTGATCCTCGTGGTCACGGCCCTGGTGGCTTTCGGCATCTACGCCCTGGAGAAGATGGACAAGAACGAATTCCCCAACTTCACCGTGCGCGAAGGCGTGGTGGCAGCCGTCTGCCCCGGCGCCACGTCAGAGCAGATGAGCAACGAAGTGCTCCCCGCCCTCGAAAACTATATCTTCGGATACAAAGAGGTCAACAAGAAGAAGACCTACAGCCGATGCACCAACGGCATGGTCATAGTCTTCGTGGAGCTCGACGACCGCATCAATGACACCGAGCCCTTCTGGAACAAGTTCCAAATCAACCTTAAGAACGCACAAGCCTCGATGCCCAAGAGCGTGCTGGCCGTGGAGGCTATCACCGACTTCGGCGACACCTCGGCTCTGCTCATATCCCTCTCGAGCGAGGATAAGACCTACCGCGAGCTGGGTCAGATGCTCGACGACCTGCGCGATCGACTGCGCGCCGTGCCCAGCGTGGGCGCCATGAGCGAATACGGCAAGCAGAAGGAGCAGATAGCCGTCTACGTAGACAACGACAAGCTGGCCCACTACGGCATCAAAGCCAACATCTTGGCACTTAACCTCTTCAACCAAGGCTTCAACACCACTGGCGGCAGCCTCAAGGGCCAGTACTACACGGCTCCCATATATATGGAGCGCCCCGTCAACTCCGTGGCCGACATCGAGCAGCTCGTGGTCTTCAGCCTGCCCACGGGCCAGGTGGTGCGCCTGGGCGATGTGGCCCGCGTGGTGAAGGAGTACCCCGAGCCGGAGTCGTATATCACCAACAACGGTGTCAAGACCGTGCTCCTGTCAGTCTCTATGAAAGACGGCAACAACATCGTGGAGATGGGCAGAGAGGTGCAGAAGGTGCTCGATGACTATGAGACGACCCTCCCCTCCGACGTCCAGCTCTTCAAAATCACCGACCAGCCCACCGTGGTCAGCTCCAGCGTCTCCGACTTCCTGCGCGAGCTGCTGATAGCCATCGTGGCCGTGGTGGTCGTGATCATGCTGCTGCTGCCCATCCGCGTGGCCCTGATCGCAGCTGCCACCATCCCCGTCACCATCTTCATATCCCTCGGTATCTTCTACGCCCTGGGCATCGAGCTCAACACTGTGACGCTCGCCTGCCTCATCGTGTCGCTGGGTATGATCGTGGATAACTCTGTGGTGATTATCGACAACTACGTGGAGCTCATCTCCGAGGGAGTCGACCACGCCACTGCCGCCTATCGCTCGGCCGTGGAGTTCCTCAAAGCCATATTCTCGGCCACATGCGCCATCTCCATCACCTTCTTCCCGTTCCTGATCACGCTCAACGGCATGTTCCGCGACTTCATGAACGATTTCCCCTGGGCCATCACCATCATCCTCTTCATCTCGCTCTGCATAGCCGAGATTCTCGTGCCCTATCTGCAGAAGAAGCTCATCAAGAAGCCCATCTACAAGCTCGAGCAGGAGGCTGTGGCCTCGGGCAAGAAGAAATTCTCGTTCTTCACAGCCCTGCAGAGTGGCTACAACAAGCTCGCGGATCTGTGCTTCGCATGGCCTAAGACCACGCTCGTGCTCGGTCTGGCCTCCATCGTGGTGGGCGCTTGGCTGTTCGTCACTCGCCCGCTGAAGCTGATGCCCATTGCCGAGCGCAACCAGTTCGCCGTGGAGATTTACTTGCCCACCGGCTCATCTCTGGCCAAGACCGACCTCGTGGCCGACAGCCTCGCTAACATCCTGCGCAAAGACAGCCGCGTGGTCTCTGTGGCCACCTTCCACGGCTGCTCGTCGCCCCGCTTCCAGACCACCTACGCCCCTCAGGTTGGCGGCCCCAACTACGCACAGTTCATCGTCAACACCGTCAGCGAAGATGCCACCATCGGGGTACTCAACGACTATACGTCAAAGTTCGAGAACTTCTTCCCCGAGGCCTTCTGCCGCTTCAAGCAGCTCTCTTACAGCAACGCTGACTATCCCATCGAGGTGCGCGTCTCCGGCCCCGATTTCCCCACCATCCAGGCAGCCGCCGACAGCGTCGTGGCCCGCATGCGCTCCATCCCCGGCCTGCGCCTGGTGCGCCCCAACACCAGCACGCCCATCGTAGGAGCGAAGGTTGACCCCGATGCCACCAAGGCCTCGCGCCTGGGCATCAATAACCTCATGCTCGAAGCCACCCTCGCCTCGCGCTATAGCGACGGCCTGCCCGTTGCCACAGTGTGGGAGGGCGACTACGGCCTCGACGTCACTCTCAAGACCGACCATGCCCGCAGCGGCGACGCCGCCGACCTGCTGGCCGAGCAAATCCCTGTGCTCGACATCACCACAGCCCCGCTCTCGCAGTTTGCCTCCGTAGAGCCCGTGTGGAGCTACGGCCTACTTGGTCACTACAACGGCCGACCCACCATCACCATCATCTCCGAGAACGAGCGCGACCTCAACACCATCGAGCTCACCGACCAGGTGAAGGCCCAGATCGACAAGATGCACCTCCCCGAGGACGTCGACGTGGTCTACGGCGGCGATTACGAGAACAGCTTCGACATCCTGCCCCAGATCATCAGCGCCCTGCTTATCGCCGTGGCCATCATCTTCGTCATCATCCTGCTCCACTATAAGCAGGTGGGCGTGTCGCTCATCCTCCTCACCTCGTTGGCCCTCTGTATCCCCGGCGCGGCCATAGGCCTGTTCTTCATGGGCCTGCCCATAAGCCTGACGTGCACCCTCGGCCTCATCTCCCTGATGGGCATCCTGGTGCGAAACGCCATCATCATGATCGACTATGCCGAGCAGCTGCAGGGCCAGGACGGCTACGACAACCGCACGGCCAGCCTCGAGAGCGCCAAGCGTCGTATGCGCCCCATCTTCCTCACCTCCGCGGCGGCCACCATGGGCGTGCTGCCTATGGTCATCGGCGGCAGCGCGCTGTGGCAGCCTATGGGTTGCGTGATATTCTTCGGCACGCCTCTGACCATGATCTTCACCCTCACCGTCATCCCCGTGGCCCTGTGGAAGTTCAGCGGCAAGACCAACATCGACCCGCCCTTCGGCGCCCCCACGCCCGACTTCCCTCAAGTGCCGGATTCCTCATCCTCCTCCGCTACCACCTCCGCAACCACCACAACAGCTAACGCTCAACAGTCATGAACACCCGCTCCATATTCCTCACCATAGCAGCCGCTGCCTGCGCTCTCGCGGGCCATGCGCAGACTGTGCTCACCCTTGACCAGTGCCGCGAGCTGGCCGTGCAAAACAACGCCTCCGTGCGCATAGCCGAGGGCAACCGCGAGGCCGCCCGCGAGGTCAGCCGCGAAGCATTCACCCACTATTTCCCGGTCATCAACGCCTCCTGGCTCGGCTACCGCTCTAACAAGGGCGCGCTGCAGTACACCCTGCCGTCCATCGGCCAGCTGCTGCCCTCCGACGTCGCGTCTCTCATCCCCTCCGAGCTTGCCCCCTATGTGTCGCAGAGCCTCGGCGAGATTGACCTTATCAAAAAGGGCTGGTCGGGTGCCATCACCGCCGTGCAGCCCGTGTTCATGGGCGGAATGATCGTCAACGGCAACAAGCTGGCACATGTGGGCGAGACCGTCGCCGACCTGCAGAAGCAAGACGCCGTGCAGACGGCTATGCTCACCGCCGAGCAGTACTACTGGCAGGTTGTCACCCTCCAGGCCAAGAAGTCAACGCTCCAGACCGTGCTCAATATGGTCGACACCCTCGAGCGTCAGGTCAACGTAGCCGTCAACGCCGGCGTGACTCTGCGCAACGACCTGCTCAAAGTGCAGCTCAAGCGTAACGACCTGCTCTCCCTCATGGTTGACCTCGACAACGGCATCGACCTTTCCACCAAGCTCCTGGCCCAATACATTGGCATGGCCGGCGACAGCATCGCCATAGCACCGCAGGAAGTGCCTGCCGAGGTGCCCGCCACGCCGCTCGACATCTACACGCAGCCGTCTGCCGCCCTGCCGGCCACCACAGATTATCAGCTGCTGGGCCAGAACGTGAAGGCCACTGAGCTGCGCCGCAAGATGGCCGTGGGCGAGAACCTTCCCCAGGTGGGTGTTGGGGCCGGTTGGGTCTACGACGACATCTTCAATCAGAAGCACAACTTCGGCGCCGTCATGCTCACCGTCAACGTGCCCCTGAGCGGATGGTGGGGTGGATCCCACAAAATCAAGAAGGCTCGCATCGAGGAGCAGAACGCCCGCATACAGATGGAAGACCTCTCGCAGATGCTCGAGCTCAACATGCGCAACGCCTGGGACGACCTCACCGCCGCCCACCGCAAGATGTCCATCGCTCACGAGAGCATAGCGCAGGCCACCGAGAACCTCCGCCTCAACGAGAACTTCTACCGCGTAGGAGCCTCCACCATCACCGACCTGCTTGACGCGCAGACCCTCTATCGCCAGGCACAGGACCAGTACACCGAGGCCTACGGGGCCTATTGCGTGAGCCGCGCCAAGTACCTCGACGCCACCGGCCAACTCTAAGAGCCTGTCCCATAAAATATGTTAACGCTGAGGTCGCATATCTCGGTGGGATTTTGGAGGCGGCGTGAGGGAGCAATGCCGTCGCATTGTGACCGAGCGACGGCTTCAAAAGCGCCCGAGAGATGCGACGGCGGAGGTAATATCCGTTCCTGCAGCACGTTAATGATATGTGACACGTTGCTCTTTACTTAAAACGAATCAAAAGCGCTGGCTCTCCGCCTTCAGCGCTCGCTTGAACATCAAGCTGAACATAAGGCAATTAGAGGGCATAATATATGTTTTAAAGACCGGACGTCAATGGCGGTTGTTGCCCGATTGCTTCGGCAGTGGAAAAGCGTCTATCATTGTTTCCGCAGAATCAGTGATTCCCCGTGGTTTGA
>CAZSHV010000045.1:0-17383 GCA_964606815.1 uncultured Bacteroides sp.
ACGGCTCGCTCATAGCCATGGAGGCCGGCACAGCCTACGCCTACGCCATCGACAAGCTGCAAGACCGCGGCCGCTTCTTCATCTTCCCCCAGGAGGAGGTCTACGCCGGCCAGGTGGTGGGCGAGAACGCCAAGGACAACGATATCGTGGTCAACGTCACCAAATCCAAGAAGCTCACCAACATGCGCGCCTCCGGTGCCGATGACAAGGCCCGCATCGTGCCCCCCGTCGTCTTTTCGCTCGAGGAGGCCCTGGAGTACATCAAAGAGGACGAATACGTGGAGGTGACCCCCCACCATCTGCGCATCCGCAAAATCATCCTCGACGAGCTCGAGCGCAAGCGCGCCAACCGCTGACCCCCCATCCCCCTCTGCTGCATGCTTATAAAAGGCAAGATTTTTGAAACGGGTCGCCCCGTCGTGATGGGCATACTCAACGCCACGCCCGACTCCTTCTACGCCCCCTCCCGCCTGGGCCACGAAGCTGCCGCTGCTGCCGAGCGCATGCTCGCCCTCGGTGCCGACATCCTCGACGTGGGTGCCTACTCGTCCCGTCCCGGGTGCCAGGACATCTCGGCCCAGGAGGAGATGCAACGCCTCGACCCCGTGCTCCGCGCCATCCGCCAGACCTGCCCGGAGGCCGTGGTGTCTGTCGACACGTTCCGTGCCTCCGTGGCCCGCTGGGCCGTGGAGCAGCACGGTGCGGACATCATCAACGACATCTCCGGTGGTGAGCTGGACCCCGACATGTTCCCCACTGTGGCTGAGCTGCACGTGCCATATGTGCTGATGCACATGCCCGGCACGCCCCAGACCATGATGACGCTCACCGACAGCTATCCCGCCGGAGTCACCGCCACCGTGCTGCGCTGGCTCGCGGAGCACGTGCAAAAGCTCCACCTGCTTGGCTGCGCCGACGTCATCGTCGACCCCGGTTTCGGCTTCGGTAAGACCCCCGAGCAGAGCCTGCGCATGCTCGCCGACCTGCAGGCCTTCCAGGCCCTGGGCTGCCCCGTGCTGGCCGGGATGTCGCGAAAGAGCATGGTGTGCCGCCCCCTGGGCATCACCCCCGACGAGGCTCTGGAGGCCACCACAGCCGCCAACACCATAGCCCTGCTCGCCGGTGCCTCCATCCTAAGGGTGCACGACGTAGCCGCCGCCCGCGACGCCGTCCGCGTGGTCCAAGCCATGCGCAGCGCCCAGAGCGACAGTACACTTTGAATCCTTTCACCCCGCAATTACATTCATGACCACTTCACACTCCGCCCCCCAGCACCCCGCCTCCGCCGCCTCCCGCATCCAGTGGGTCGACGCCATGCGAGGGTTCTCCATGATCGTCGTGGTGCTGGCACACGTGCTGTTTGCAATGGGTTTTGTGGGCTATGATACGTTCCTGAATACAGTCCTACAGACTTTCAGGATGCCGCTCTTTTTCTTGGTCAGCGGATTCTTCGCCTATAGAGCAATTTCGTGGTGGAATGCACGCAGGGTGGGTGATATGCTCAAGCGCAAAGTGCAAGCACAGGTGATATGTGCCATCGTTTGCGCTGCGTTGGTGCAGTATATACATTTTCATAACGTATCAATTGAGCGCGGCTTCGTTGGTGTATGGTTCACCATTGTCCTGTTTCAGATGTACATAATCTACCTCGCCCTTTCGCTGTTCTCGAGGCTGATTCGCAGGAACATCGTCATCCCATGCATGTTAATCATCTCAGCCGCGTTCTTGTGTATACTTGTGTTCAAAAGAGGCGACGGTTGGGCCTGGAACTATTTCGTGTGGGAGAACCTCACCAAATACATGCAGTTCTTCACCGTTGGCATCATCTGCTCAAAGTACCGAGACCGTTTCTTCGCCCTGCTGTCAAAGAATGTGTTTATCACCATCGCCGTCGTCGGATGGGTGGTGTGTATGGTGCTTTGGTACAACGAAGCATTTCACTCCGCCTTCCCCTTCACCTATTCCTTCATCCACGACATCCTGGTGCGCTATCTGGCCCTTGCCACCGTCATCATCATGTTCTTCGGAGGCAAGGAGTACTTCAGCTCCGACCAGTCGCGCTGCAGCCGCTGGCTTAATTTCATCGGCCGTCGCACGTTGGACATCTATATGATCCACACTTTTCTCATCCCCAATCTGGCGTGGTCGCATGCATGGTTCGCCACGGGCAACATGCTGGTGCTCCAGCTTGCTTTCAGCGGAGCTGTGACAGCTGTGGTGGTTGCTCTGTGCCTGCTTATCAGCCAGATCCTGCGCAAGAGTGATACCTTGGCCGCATGGCTCTTCGGTGTGAAGCCACGCCCTGTGCCCGCACGTAGTTAATCCGCACGTAGTTAAAATGAAGACCGAAGCTCCAAATAAACGCATCCAGTGGGTCGACGCCATGCGAGGGCTGTCGATGGTGGCCATCGTAATGTCGCACGTGCTCGGAGGCCTGGGGCTCGGTGGCTACGACACGCCGCTGTGTGGTGTGCTCCTCGACTTCGCGCTGCCCATGTTCTTCTTCGTGTCGGGCTTCTTCACCTTCCGCTCCCGCTCGTGGTGGACGCCTGCTGCCGCTGCTGCCTTGGCCAAGCGCAGGTTTCAGTCGCTGGTGGTGTGCACGGTGGTCTTCGCCATGCTGTTCCAGTACAAAGCTCATGGTGAGCTCAGCCTGGAGTACGGATTCATGAACATATGGTTCACCGTTGCCCTCTTCCAGATGTTCGTCATCTATTTCGTCCTCGCGTGGCTCTCCAGGCTGCTTGGCCGCGATGTCAGCCTCTGGGGCATGGTGGTGGTGTCGGTGGCTCTGGCTGCCGCCGGCATGCTGTGCAAAGGGCAATCGTGGGCCGCGGAATATTTCTACTGGCCGCAGCTCGCCCTCTACTGCCAGTTCTTCACCCTGGGCATCCTCTGCTCCCGCTTCCGCGAGGTGTTCTACAGGTCTCTCAACAGCAATGCGGTGATCACCGTCGCCATTCTGGCCATTGCTGCCGGCTTGCTGCTGACCTACAACAAGGCTTTCGAGCAGGCCTGCCCCTGGCTCTTCGCCATGGTCCACAGCGCCCTGCGCTACGCCATGATTGTGGTGGCCCTGACCATGTTCAACGCCTCCCGCGCCTGCTTCACCGCCCCGCTGGGCCGCCCCGCGAGGTGGCTCGTGCTTATAGGCCGCCGCACGCTCGACATATATATGATCCATATGTTCTTCGTGCCCAACCTGGAGTGGATGCGCCCGCACCTCTTCGGCGGCAACATGCTCGTGTTTCAGCTCGCCATCTCGGCCTGCATCGCCGCCGTCATCATAGCCATCTGTTTGCTCATCAGTCAGATACTGCGCAAAAGCCGCACCCTGGCCGCATGGCTCTTCGGTGCCCGCCAGACGGCAGCCGCGTAGCCCGTCCTCTCTCTAACTCTTCAACCCCAACTAAAGAATATGTTCGAGTTCAGCATCAAAGACATCATAGACATCCTCATCGTAGCCTCACTGCTCTTCTACGTCTACAGGCTCATGAAGGAGTCGGGCACCATCAACCTTTTCTACGGTATCATGGCCTTCGTGGTGGTGTGGCTCGTAGCGTCGGAGATTCTGGACATGCGCCTCTTCGGCACCATCCTCGACAAGTTCATGAGCATAGGCCTGCTCATCCTCGTCATCATATTCCAGGACCAGATCAAGCGATTCCTCGTCGAGGTGGGCTCGCACA
Source organism: uncultured Bacteroides sp. (assembly GCA_964606815.1). Lineage (GTDB taxonomy): Bacteria > Bacteroidota > Bacteroidia > Bacteroidales > Muribaculaceae > CAG-873. The sequence continues at coordinate 3,690 of CAZSHV010000045.1, forward strand.
AGCGCTGGCACTTCCTGCGCAAGCTCTTCGGCAAGCACCAGCAGCATCAGGAACTCGACAAGATGCGCTCCCGCGTGATGCCCATCGTCTATGCATGCATGAATATGTCGAAGACCAAGACCGGTGCCCTCATCGTCATCGAGCAGCACATGTCGCTCGACATCTACGAGAAGACCGGCGACGTCATCGACGCCCGCATCAACAGCCGCCTCATCGAGAACATATTCTTCAAGAATTCCCCCCTCCACGACGGTGCCATGATCATCTCCGGAGGCATCATCCGCTCTGCCGGCTGCATCCTCCCCGTCAGCCACGACAGCAGCGTGCCCCGCTCCATGGGCCTGCGCCACCGCTCGGCCCTCGGCATCGCCCAGGCCACCGACGCCGTCGCCATCGTCGTGTCCGAAGAGACCGGCAACATCTCCATCGCCCACCGCGGCGAGATCGTCACCAAGCTCAGCTCCACCGACCTGGAGCACCGCCTCTCGGAGCTTCCCCAAATCTAACCGACTATGCAAACCCCAGCTGCTGCCGTACATATGGCCCCCATGCAGGGCTACGTCGACACGGCCTACCTCCAGGCCCGCCGACAGGTCTACGCCCCCGCCGACTGCGCCTATACGCCCTTCATACGCCTGGAGAAGGGCCAGCCAAGACATCAGGACATCGCCCGCCTGCGTCGAGCATGGGAGCTCGGCATCGACGTGGTGCCGCAGGTCATCTTTGGCTCCGAACAGGAATTCGAAGCGCTCACCACTGCCCTCCGCGACATGGGGGCCAAGCGCATCGACCTCAACCTCGGCTGCCCATACCCCATGCAGACCCGCCGCGGCCGCGGAGCAGCCATGATCGCCAACGTGGCTGTCATGCAGAGCGTGTGCCAACGTATCGCCGACGACCCCGCCGTCAGCTATTCCCTCAAAATGCGCCTCGGCCTTGACACTCCCGACCAGTGGAGGCTGCTGCTGCCTATCCTCAACGCTGCCCCTCTGCTGCACGTCACCCTCCATCCCCGCGTGGCATCGCAGATGTACGGTGGTGAACTATACACTGATCAGTTCGCCGCCTTCGCCGCCGAGAGCGCCCACCCCGTTGTGTATAACGGTGACATCAACACCCCCTCCGACATCCAAGCCGCCCTGCAAGCCTACCCGCAGGTGCGCGCCGTGATGATAGGCCGCGGGCTCTTGGCCCGACCCTCGCTCATCGACGAGTGGCATAGCGGCCAGGAGTGGCCGCGGGAAAAGCGCCTGGAGCACATCCTCCGCCTCCACCGGGCCCTGTTCGACATCTACTCCGCCACCCTCTGCGGGGACGCCCAGATGCTCCAGAAGCTCAAACCCTTCTGGGAATGGCTCGAACCCGAGATCGGCCGCAAAGCCGCCAAAGCCATCCACAAAGCCACCACCATCCCCCGCTACCTCTCCGCAATCCCCCAATGAGCCTCTCTGCCACATTATAATAGCCTAAACTATCATGAAAAAACTATTCACCTTCGCTCTCGCTCTCGCTGCTGCACTCTACTGCGCGCAGGCACAACAGGCCCTCAACGCCGCCCCGCAGATGGCTTCGCCCATCGTCAACGCCGACGGCACAGTGACATTCCGCCTTCGCGCCCCGCAGGCCTCGCAAGTGGCCGTTACGGGCGATTTCCTCACCGCCGAACAAGGCGACCAAGCCCTCATGACCCCCGCCGACGACGGTGCCTGGGAGTACACCACGCCCCAGCCCCTCGCCCCGGAGCTTTACAGCTACGCCTTCACCGTAGACGGAGCGCGCACCACCGACCCCGGTAACGTCTACGTGGCCCGCGACATCGCCACGCTCTCCAACATCTTCCTCATCCCCGGCTCCGATGCCGACCCCGCAAGCCTCTACAAGGTCAGCGACGTGCCGCACGGCACAGTCAGCAAGGTGTGGTACAACAGCCCCACGCTCGGTGCTGACCGCCGCCTCACCGTCTACACCCCTGCCGGATACGAGAAGGGCACTGACAGCTACCCCGTGCTATACCTCCTCCACGGCATGGGAGGCGACGAGAACGCCTGGAGCGAGCTCGGCCGGGCTGCGCAGATTATGGACAACCTTATCGCCCAGGGCCGCGCCGTGCCCATGATCGTAGTCATGACCAATGGAAACGTTGCCATGCAGGCCGCCCCCGGCGAAACCTCGCAGGGCATGATCACGCCCCAGATACGCCTGCCGCGTACCCTCGACGGCTCATTTGAGACCGCATTCCCCGACGTCGTCCAGTTCGTCGACTCCACCTACCGCACCATCCCCGACAAAGCTCACCGCGCCATCGCGGGCCTCAGCATGGGTGGCTTCCACTCCATGCAGATCTCGAAGGAGTACCCCGAGATGTTCGACTATGTCGGCCTCTTCTCCGCCGCCGTCGACAGGGCCCATGCAGAAGCCTCACCAGTATATCAGGACATCGACCAGAAGCTCGCGCGCCAGTTCCAGCTCCAGCCCCGCCTCTACTGGATAGGCATAGGCAGCGACGACTTCCTCTACGACGAGAACGTTGCCTACCGCGCCAAGCTCGACGCCAACGGCTACCCGTACACCTACCGCGAGAGCCCCGGAGGCCACATGTGGCGCAACTGGCGTCTCTACCTTACCGAGTTCGCCCCCCAGCTCTTCCGTTAATCCACCGTTATTCATTATCATTATGAAAGCGATTTTTTCACTGTTCATATCTCTGCTCTGCGCCCTGGGATTAAACGCACAGCCGGTCACCGAATATTTCAGCGTTGGGAATCCGATTAAGTACTGCGGGACGAAATTCTCGCTCGTGTGGAGCGCCCATCCGCAAGACATTTACTATGTCCAGGAATATCTACCGAAAGGCGAGACCCTCGAGCACTACAACCAGATGTTCACGGTTAGCGTCATCTTTTGGGACAGGACTCCCGAAGAAGCTGTTAAAGCCAAGGTCGCTGAATTAGAGCAACGCAAAAAGACAGACCCCGTCACCAATTACATAGCGGCCCAAAACGACAAAGGAGAATACATCCTTGAATTTATTGTGAGCGACGGCAGCGACGGCAAGTTGGACCTCGTGGAGGTCGACGTACACTATTATCGACAGATGACCATTAACGGCCGGAAAGCATCCGTATTGAGTTTCTATTCCTGTCGCGCCTACGGTGACGATATAATACCGTTTATGAAATCCATACCAGATAAAAGAAAAGCGTGGTATGAAGGCATGGACAACCTAAAGATCGACCCCAAGTTTCCCAAGAAATAGCAACGGAGCGGAGCATGCTCGCCACCCGCGGCGGTCGCTAGGACGGATAACGCCCACAAACCCAGCGCATTGTAGGGCCGCAAATCTGTTGCGGCCGGTGAGAGGCGTTCATTCGGAGGCGATGCCTCCGCACGTAGGGCTGTACCACGGTGCAGCCCCTAACACCATGGTTACCAGTATATTGTAGGGCCGCACAGCTCGCTGCGGTCCTACAATTATCTGACCGTCATTGTATTATCGTCAACGGAGCCCACGGAGTGGGCGGGTGCAAGGTAGCCCCGTGCGAAAGCACGGGGTTTCAGAAGTTTATATGTTTTTCCCCCTCCCCGGCGAAGCCGGGGAGGGGGTTAGGGGGAGGGGTAATCACTCATAGCGACGTCTCGGCGGTCGCCACCTGTGGCGACCCTACAATTCGCTGGCAACGTGTACGTTATCGGGGGCTGCACCGTGGTACAGCCCTACGTGAGAGCACTGTCTTGTCTGTAATCGATTGATAATCAACGAGTGGACAAATTTTCAACTTAACATATTGAACCACTGGCATTTAACCTCTGTTCATTGTCCACTGCTCATCCCACTCACCATTTTATTTCTCCCCGCGGAGGATGGCCAGCTGCTGACGCACTGACTCTTCGTGTATGGCAGCCAGAACCGCGCGCATGCCCTCCTCACTGATGCCAAGCTGCTGGGCCTGCTGCAGGCTGCTCTGCATCACAGCGTCAAGTCGCGCTGCCTGAAGCACCGGCATGCTATGCTCCTGCTTATACCGCCCGATCTGGCGGCACACCTCCATACGCTGGCTGAGGATGTCGATAAGCTGACTGTCGAGCGCGTCAATCTGCTCGCGCAGAGGCTCCAGCATCCCGCTCTCCGCCACATTGCGAGGCTTCAGGCAAGCGAGCACGCGGCCCAACTGGTCGGGTGTGAGCTGCTGCGCGCTGTCGCTCAAAGCCTGGTCGGGGCAGCAGTGGCACTCTATGATAAGGCCGTTGAAGCCCATGTCTACCGCCTGGCGAGCCAGAGGCTCCACGAGGTCGCGGCGGCCGCCGATGTGGCTCGGGTCACAAATCACGGGCAACTCCGGGAAGCGGCGATGCAGCTCGATGGGGATGCTCCACAGAGGCATGTTGCGATAGTCGCTCTGGCCGTAGACGCTGAAGCCGCGGTGTATGGCTCCCAAGCGAGATATACCCGCCTGGCGTATGCGCTGCAGTGCTCCGATCCACAGCTCCAGGTCCGCATTGACAGGGTTCTTCACCAGAACCGCCACATCAGCCTTCAAAGCTTGCAGGGCATCTGCTATCTGCTGCGTTGCGAAGGGGTTGGCCGAAGTGCGAGCACCTATCCACAGCAGGTCGATGCCAGCGTCAAGGGCTGCCTCCACATGCTCGGGCGTGGCCACCTCAGTGGCCGTGAGCATGCCCGTGAGAGCCTTCACTTGGCGCATCCACTCAAGGGCCGGCGCGCCTGCCCCCTCGAAGCCTCCAGGATGGGTGCGAGGTTTCCATATGCCTGCGCGGAACACGCGCAGGCCCATATCGGCCAAGGCGCGGGCCGTGGCAAGCATTTGCTCCTCGCTCTCTGCGCTGCAAGGGCCTGCGATGACGAGGGGCTGGGGTAGGGAGAGACCTGGGAAGAGCGGACTGAGGGATTGCATGATGAAAATAGAAAGGGACGCCGCTGTCAGTGACCGCACGGCGCCCCCATTTTAAATCTTATGAAATCAGAAGCCGGAGCCGGCGACGGGGTAGGTGTCGTTCATCACCACGTGGTAGACGGTCGGGCCGATGGTGCAGTCAAACTTCACGTAGAGGCCGGTGGCAGCGTTGTAGATGCACATCAGGTTGCTGATGGGGAACTTGTCCTGGGGAGTCTCCGCGCCGGTGGAGCCTACGAGCATGGGCACGAAGGGATCCTTGTGGCTGGCAATCAGAGAATAAGCCTCGGGCTCGAAGGGGATAGCCTTGAAGCGCATGTTCTGCGCGGGCATGTTCTGTGCGAACTGAGCGCCCACGATAGAGATGTCGCAGGTCTTCTTCTCGGGGTCGTAGGTGATGCTGTAGATAGCCTCCTGCTCGGGCTCGGGCTTGTACTGGCCCTCGTCGGTGCTTACCACGGTGCTGCCCTGCGCCAGATAGTTGGAGGGGAAGGAGTTGACCTGCCAGCCGTCGATGTTGTAGGAGATGTTCACAGCGGGGCTGTAGTAGTCCTGCACGTAGCGGTCGGCAACGCTGAAGTTGAAGTTCAGCAGCGTGGCCACGTTCACCAGCGCGGAGTTGGCAGCCGTCACCTGGGGCACGGAGATACGCTTCCAGCCGATCTGGTCTTGCTTGAACTCGATGTTGGGCAGCGTCAGGGTGGGGTAGGCGTTGCTCTGCTCGGGCACTTTCAGGCCGGAGATGCTGATGGTAGCATAGGTCTGGGTGTAGTTGTAGATGATGTTGTAGCCGACGCCGGGGATGATCACCTGGTCATTGCCGCGGGTGTACACGTTGAAGTAAGACGAGAGGCTCTGCACGACGGTGATGTCGTCGTTATCGCTTTTCATGCATGACGTGGAGGTGCACATAGCCGTGGCTGCCACGATCAGAGACAAGAGTTTGGTTGCTTTCATTGCAGTGTAAAAGTAAATGAGTTGGTTTCTGCGGCAAAGTTACAGAAAAATCGCTGACACAGGGCATCCCGCGCAGCGATTTACGAATTATTAACGACTTACAGCCAGTCGGCCCAGCCATCGCATCGGCTGGCCACTTCCCGCCCTACTTGCGTGGAGTGGTAGTGCTTGGCCAGCGTGCGGTAGTTGCGCAGTATCAGGTGAGCCTGGGCTTGCAATTCGGGGTCAGTGAGGGCTTTAAGACACTCTGTGAGCTCCTTGGCGTACCAGTCCTGCAGGCCGGTGAGCTCGCGCGGGGTGTCGATGATATAGCGGATGTTGCGGTCGTTGCGGTCCACGTAGTAGAACATCTCGGCATATCCGCGCTGATTCGTTGATCCGAGCCAGTACTGCGTCAGCGCCCAGCAGGTGTTAAGCGAGTTGTAGCGGCCTATGGCATGGCGCATGCGTGCCAGCGTGCGGGCGTCGGGATCGGGGTCTGTCTTCATCACGGTTTCCAGGCGAGCCATCTCGCGGGCGAAGTTGAGCTTGGCGTTGTCCTGGCTCTTGAGGTATGACACTTGCGATTTCATTACTGTGGGCTCTGTGCCGCGGCCATAAAGGGGGGTGTGGTGGTAGTAGTTGGCCGAGTAGTGACTCCAGGGGTGGTTCCACTTGTCTTCGTATATCGAATAGTATTCCCAGGGATTGTAGCTTAGGTACTTACCTCTGTACAGGTTCATCTGCTTCTGATAGTCAAGCCCCACGCGCTCAAGCCATTTCGCGGCCTCGACGTAGCGGCCCTCGCGCAGATACAGGGTGCCTATGATGTCGCACAGGTAATCGTCGTCGCAGCGTATGCCAGACTTCAGCGCGCGGGTCAGGGCCATGGTGGGGTGCAGCAGCTCTCGGCGGTAGGCTATAACGTCGGAGGCTTTGCAGCTGAGCAGCAACTGGAATCCCGCGTTGGCCCAGGTGTAGTGGTCGTGGCCGTAATAGTCAGTGCGATTCTCGTCGGGGGTGACGTCGTAGTTGGCCACAAGGAGCGCCTTGGTCTTCTGCCCGCTCTGCCATAGGTCGGAGATAGCGCGCCTCCACGGGGAAAAGGTGTTGTGGTCTGTCATCCACTTTATTTCGGACGACGACAGCGAGTAGCCGGGCGTGCTGCTGAGGAGAAACAGTCGGGCATCGTCGCGCATTTGGGGCATAGAGAAGGTGCATGCCATGGCTTCGCGCGTAAGGCGCAGTGCCGAGGGGGTGTTGTTGAGGTAGTGGTATTCGATATAGGCTTTGAGATAGAGCCAGTCGCCGCGGTGCTTGACCTTGGGCGATCGCAGGGCGATGTCGGCCATGCGGTAGTAACGCATATGCTCCGCCGTGTCGGCATAGCCTATGCAGCTGTTCAGACGGATCTTAAAGGCACACGATTCAGGGCAGGAGCGGGCCATGGCCTCGAAGCGGTCATCGCTCTGCAGCGACACGAAGTCGCCCACCTGGGCATACATCTTGTTGGCCCGTTGCGTCTCGCCCATGCGTGCGTAGCAGCCCGCTATGTAGCCCTCGGCCATGCGGCGGAAGAGGTTGGAAGCCGGCAGCTTGACTATGCGGCTCTGGTAAAGCTCCACGCACCGCTGATACTCGCCCATGCTCATCAGGGCTCTCACGGCCTGCAGCGCGTAGCGGTCGCTCAGAGGCCCGCGTCGGTGGCTGTCGCAGCGGTTGAGGATGGAGTCAAACTTAGCGCGCTCGCCAGCCGCCTCGTCGTATCCGTTTTTATCAGTGGGGTAGTACCAAGGCGACACGCGGTCCATGCGCAGCTCCTCCAGCTCCTTGGCCAGAAGCAAGAAGTCGCGCAGCTCAGTGGCCTCATGGTCATTGATCCATTGCAGGAAGGCGTTGCCACTCTGCCCGCTGGCGAAGGCCGAGCGCAGACTGTCGAGTTTGATTTTGTACACGCCCTCCACCACAGCGCTGTCGGGCAGCTCGCGGCTGGTGAGCCGCTTCCACAACCCCACGTTCTCGGCCTGTAAGGAATTGACGTAGGTCATGTCCTCGTCTTCCTGATAAAAGTGGAATTTGGGCAGAGGCTCGAAAAATGAGTCGTCCCATATCGCGAAGGGGTCGCACGCCCACGCGCCTGACGCAGAGCAGAGGAGGGCTGCGACGGCCAGCAGAGGTTTAAGAATATTTCGGTTCATTGCTTGGGCATGTTGGGGCTGAGGTGATACACGATGTTGGAGTGGGGCTGGGTGCCAACAGTCTCCTCTATGAGGGCTTTGACCTGGGCCACCACTTCGGGGTCGGACTTCTCGGTGCGTATTACGTCGCCCCGACGCAGGTATTTGTCGCCAATGATGGTGTCGCGACGCAGCGTGTGGCGGTTCTTGCCAGCCGGGGCCAGCATGCGCTTGGGAAGTGGCTCGCGCAGTATGCCCTGGAATGCGTCGCCGCGGAAGGCCAGATGCCATTCATAGTTGGGGTAAGCGAAGTCCAGGTGCAGCGGGTACTCCTTGAGGCTGCGCAGGTAGGGCTTGACTTTCTCAACGCTCAGGATGCTGTTATCCTCGTCCGCGTTGGCCAGCGAGCCGGTGTTGTAGAGCATCAGCACTCCGTAGTCCACGGGCGGGGGAGTCTGCCGCAACTGGTGCAAGCGTATGGTGGAACTCACCCGGTCGCCGCGCTCCCAATCTCGCAGCTCCTTCCTCACGGCCTTGCATAGGTTGAAGAAGATGTCGCGGGTGCTCTCCGTCCAGTCGCAGTCGAGCTGTATCTCTTTGAGCTTGGGAATGTCGTTGTAGTTGCACATGGCCCTGACGCGGCGCACAATCTTCGCGGCCCATGCCTCCTCCTGGCCTTTCATGCGCTTGATGGCATCGTCGGTGATGTAGATGGTGGGGATAATCTCGGAGGTATGCAGCGTGTCGCGCACCACAAGCGTGGCATTGGGTATCACCGTCTCGGTGGCCAGAGGGGAGTCGTCGCCCACCACGTCGAAGAATCTCACGTAGGCTCGCTGCACGTCGTTGTCCTTCAGATATGCGCGCTGGGCGTCGTCGAGCGTCAGCACCGTGCGCCAGTAGTAGACGCCGTTGCCCTCAGCGTGGGTGAATGGAGGCTCCGGTTCAGGTTGTGCCACAGGGATGGTGTCCGGAGCTGCCTCCTCGGTTTTCTCGCCGCGGCCGCAGCCGGGCAGAGTCGATGCGGCCATGCAGGCGCAGGCAGCAAACAGCAGGATAGATTTTTTCATATGTATTTAGATTTAGACAATAGAGCGGCGGTCGCAGCCTCCGCCATAGAAAGCCTCGAGCACCTGGCCGAACACATCGCCGGGAGCCACGCAGTCGAAGAGCGTCATGCACGAGCGCACCTTCATAGCGTCCACGGGGCCCAGAATCTCAGTGGCCGCGCGGCCGGAGTGGGCCAGCAGAGCTCTCGAGATTTCGCGCAGCCGAGCACCCAGCACAGGGTGGGCCAGGTATGCCTCGGCCTCCTCGCGGCCTCTGATGCCGTAGGCTCGCGACATAGGGCTGTGGCCCAGCCCCACGAGCTGGGGGAATATGTACCAGATCCAGTGGCCTGTCTTGCGGCCGGCCTGAATCTCTTTCAGTGCTTGGCTGTAGCCAGAGTAAGGGCTATCCTGCGCTTGGGTGAAGCGCTCGATGTCTTTAGCGGTTTGCATGGGGGTGGTGGTGTGTGTTTAGATTTGTAAGAACTGTGATAATGAGTGTGCTTATGAATTGCGCAAAGGTAAGAAACTTCCCGCTAAAATTCAAAGCCTTATGTCCTAATTCTTTCATAAAAAAACAGAAATCCCAGCCCCATGCTGCAGGGACCGGGATTCCACGTTCCTTTTTCTTGCTTCTACGGTCGGGGCCGTTACTTTGCCACTAGCATACCGCCTGCCACGGCCATAGCCGCGGCATCGCCCCTGGTGGCGCGGATGATCTCGATGGCGAAGGGCAGCGTGGTGCCGGGGCCCTCGGAGGTAATCAGATTAGGCTGCACCACCACGGTCTGCTCCACATACTCGCCGCCATTGCTGTTGATAGCGTCGCCCAGGCCAGGATAGCACGTGGCCTTCTTGTCCTTAAGCACGCCCAGCGGGGCAAGCACCACAGCCGGACCAGCGCAGATGCTGGCTATGCGGCCGCCGTTGCGATAATGCTCCGTGATCAGCTCGCGCACCTTAGCGTTAGCATAAAGGTTCTGAGCGCCCGGGTCACCGCCCGGCACGATCAGCCAGTCGGCATCCTTGGTGTCAATACTGTCAATTACAGCGTCGGCCACCAGAACCTGGCCCGTAGCGCCCTTCACTTGGTTAGTCTCGGCCACAGCCACAGTGGTAACAGGGATGTCAGCGCGACGCAGAGCGTCGACAGTGGCCACAGCCTCCACCTCCTCAACTCCTGGAGCGAGGAAGATGTAAGAATTTTTTGCTTGCATTGTTATAGCGTTTACGGCGACGGCACATGCGGCCACCGCCCATGTTAATAATCTTTTGCTCATATCAGTGTGTGTCATTGTGTCTTTCACTAATAAAACGCCCCGCCCCCGATAAAGTTCAATCACGCCGTCGACGATGCCACCATTCGGAGGAAGCACCTCCGCACGTAGGGCTGTACCACGGAGCAGCCCATAACACTATGGATACCAGCAAATTGTAGGGCCGAACGGTCGGTTCGGCCGCATTTCAGCCCCCAACATACTCCCCCCGATTTCCCCATATTGTAGGGCCGAACGGTCGGTTCGGCCGCATCACGCCATTGGGTCGGAAATGATTTTATCGCACCACCCCCTAACCCCCTTCCCCGCAACGTGCGGTGAAGGGGGCCTGTGGTGGGGGATAGGCACTTTTATTATTACAATCTATGGCGTTTTGGCCCCGAACCTAGTTTGTTTTTGGTTTGTCTTTTACGGGCCTTACCATACATTTCCTATTCAAATATGTCATGTCTTCCTCATAAGAACTCCCTGGCTGGTACCCTCTAGGATTTCCATAATATATATGGCCAAATGTATATCCACACGTTACAGTTGCCTCAGATTTATCTCCAGAATTACTATAGATGTCGAGGCTATATGCGTATAACTCGCTACTTCCCCATTTCGTGTTTCTGTCCTTCGCCCAATAATTGCCAAATGGTAGTATTATTCGATTTCCATTAGGACCTGTGACATAAGCTACCTTTTGATCACCGTAGTACCCAAAATCCCATTTGCATAATCGGATTAAGTTTATAAAATCCTGGGACGAGGGCATTCTCCAACCGTCCCCCCATTCAGCTGTGGCAATATCCTCCTTATAACCGAGAGAGTTTCTGTAAGCCCCTCGTATGTTTGTAATTCCAAAATTATTTACATCATACATTGGGCTTTCATCAGTTGTTGAGCTGAGTGCTCCCCAGCATACCTTCGTTCCCTCCTCAGTCTCGGAGTTTGCACCAACATTGAAAGATGCCCATAATACGTTCAAGCCAAGGTCTACGGGCTTATATTCAATAAGAGAGCCAGTGATATTGGTGAGCTGATTCTCACGTACTACCACATGTTGAGACAAGCTCACATATCCATCTTTTTTTATTGTAATTTGATGTGACCCAACGGGAATTTCATTGACAACTATTGGAGCGTGACCGCGACGAATATTATCGACAAATACTTCAGCATCAAATGGAGTGATGTTAAAATTTATCCCGCCAGTAGCTTGCTCTAGTGATGGAATCCAAAGATTTAAATTTTCACCAGCTTTTGCCTCAAAACTCTTGGTATATGGTTTGTAGCCTTTCTTAGTTGCAGTCAGAGAGTGACTACCTGGTGCTACATAGCCTTCCCAAGATGGCCCAAGCTCTTTTCCATCAAGATTAATACTAACGCCATTTAGTGCCGAAGTGATTGTGATGTGGGATTGAGTTGAACGGAGTTTTATGGTGAGTTCAGTTCGAGAGGTGGACACAATGTTAAACGACCCCTCTTTTGTCTCGAATTCTGGTGCTTCAATTCGATAGGTATGTGTGCCTAGCGGTAGGAAACAGTAGCACATGCCATTCGATAAATCATATTTGGTTGAGTCGACAAAGACAACTGCATTTTCTGGAGATACATGAAAAATGGCATAGTTGCCTGAAGATGCATTTTCCGACTCAAGTGCGTTTGCGCAGTTCCCGATTAATATCAACAAAAACAATATTATCTGTTTAGAATACATAACATAGGATTATTGAAGATAGTACGATGAAATAAACCATATCCAATCTAGATGAACGAAATGATAGTGTCTTCGTGACAAATTGGACATTCTTGAACTTCAAGATTGAATAACAGGATTATGGAGCCAATAAGTTTTTTTACTGAACATAGCGTTCCAGAAGCCGAATATAGTTATGTTGATATTCTTCAATGGCAGGAAGTAATTCTTTGTAAACGGGATATGTTATATCGTTCATTTCTTTTTGTATAACTGGTGGGAATTCATAGTTGGTATCACCAACAAATAAAGCACCTTCAAGTTCGGCTGAACGGCATGCTGAGGTGACAGCAGTATTAAAGCTTGAGATGAAAGTGCTACTCAACTTGGTGATTTCATCATCAAATGCTTTTTTATTATACTGTGGAATTCTTAACTCTGCATCATTGTTCCGGCCTATTTTGTCTAAGATAATATTGAAGTTGACAATACCTATCTTTATGAACGGTGTACCAGGTAGAGTGTTAGAAAAAGCTCTTAAAGAATCGTTCTTTATCTTGTTACATATTTCCCAAGTAATATCATGACAATCTAGTATTTTTCCCTGAGACAGTTCCTTGAAATGTAAAGGAAGAGGAATGTATCCAAGTTCAACGGAAGCTTGAATGATGAATGAGAAAGCGTATTTTATGATTTTATCCCCCCAAGCTGATTGTATTGGATAAGCTTCTTTGCGTATTCCTTCTTTTTCGGTATCAGTTAAAGCTTGGTTTATTTTCTGGTTAAACGGTTCAAGCTCCATATTCATTTCGTTGACTTGTTGATTAATGAATTCTCGCATTGGTTGTATGGACTCACAAATAAAATCAAAATCAACCCAGCCGTATTTCAAGGTTTCATTATTGGCGTCATCGGTAACTTCTACCAGCGGCGCTCTTCTAATTTGAATTGAGTTTAATTCGTAGTCGGTGAGATTCTCATCGTTGCCGCCACTAGATTGTGGAGGTATATCTGTGTACGTGATTTTAACTTGTGCGGATGCAACACAAGCCGTCATCACAAATGATATTACGATTAAAGTTTTTATATTATTCGCGGTGACCTGAAAAATTTTGAAAAATGACGACATAACAAACGGTTAACCCAAAGATTATTGCCGCGGTCTTCCCCTCGTTGGCTGTTAGCAGTAAATAAAAAGCGTAGGAATCTGTATCTGTTGCCGTCCTACTTCCCGAGGCTTCTCGCATTGCCCTTTAGATGTCAGACGGCAACGCAGAAGCCCTACGCAATATATGTAACTATAGCGTCGGTGGACACCTTTCACAAAGTGTCGTACCGAAGCCATAATAATTACATAACCACGGGCATATACCGTTGCTCTGTCCTTGACATCTAAATGAAATTTTGCGAGAATTTCGGAAAGTCAAGAATCAGCGCTGATAAACGCTTTTATTTTATGTCTTTCGCTTCCCACCTCTCATTACCCCAGACCGGGGCACTGCGATTCGGTCTGCGGTGCAAAATTATGAAAATTAATTGAATCGAACAAGTGCCTTTCGGCCTTTTGTTTATTTTTTAAGAAGTATGTGATCGACACCAGCTTGAGGCTTTAATTGTGTATCGTCTTTAGCTACTTCGACGGCCGAACCGACCGTTCGGCC
>CAZSHV010000046.1:0-17230 GCA_964606815.1 uncultured Bacteroides sp.
GGGGCAGGATCATCAGGCCGTTGTTGACATAGCCGTGGTCGTAGCACCACTGGGGGATGACCTGATAGCCGAACAGCGTGCCGGAGCCCAGGAGCTCGCGGAAGAAGCCCACGATCACCAGGATGATGGCGTAGCCCAGGCCGTTGCCCACGCCGTCGAGGAAGGCGGGCCAGGGGCGGTTGCCCATGGCGAAGGCCTCCAGGCGACCCATGAGTATGCAGTTGGTGATGATAAGGCCGATGAACACTGACAGCTGCACGCTCACCGAGTAGGCGTAGGCCTTAAGCAGCTGGTCGACGATGACCACGAGGCCGGCCACCACCACGAGCTGCACGATGATACGGATGCTGGTGGGGATGGTGTTGCGCAGCAGGGAGATGATCACGTTGGCGAAGGCCAGCACGGCGATCACCGACAGGCCCATCACCAGGGCGGGCTCAAGCTTGGCGGTGACGGCCAGCACAGAGCAGATGCCCAGCACCTGCACCACCACGGGGTTGTCCTTCGACAGGGGGTTGAGGATAACGCTTTTATTGCTTATTTTTTCTGCCATGGTGATCAACGGTTTTGGAGGGTTTTAAGGAAGGGTTCGTAGGGCGCGAGGCAGTTGGCGATCATGGCGCCCACGCCTTTGCTGGTGATGGTGCCTCCGGAGACACCGTCGACATAGTCAGCGCCGTCGGCAGGCTTCTGGCCTTTTTTCACCACCTCGATGGGCATGAACTGTCCGTCCTTGAAGAGCTGCTTGTTGTCGAACTGGTTGCTGAACTCGGGCTTGGTGATCTCGGCGCCCAGGCCGGGAGTCTCGCCTTGGTGGTCGAAATAGGCGCCGTAGACGGTGCTTCCGTCGCTGTCCAGAGCGATGTATCCCCAAATGGGGCCCCAGAGGCCCGCGCCGTAGACGGGGATGATGTATTTGACGGCGCCGTCGTCGAGGCGGCAGACGTAGACAGGCAGTTGGCGCTTGGCGGCGTCGGCCTCCTTGCTCTGCTTGGCCACGCTCACCTCGAAGGCGTTCGCGCCTATGCTGTCGCCCTCGGCGTTGTAGACGGGCTGGGAGATAATGTAGCGGTCGAAGGTCTCGATGATCTTGCCCTGCTCGGGCACCACCTTTACCGACGCCAGGATCTGGCGCATGGTGTCGGCCGCCGCGTTGGCGTTCTGCTTGTCCTTTAGGCTCAGCGATGTGGCGGCAAGGGCTATGCCCACCACGAGCACCAGCACTATGATATATATAATGGTGTAGACGTTGCTTTGCTTGTTCATTGCCGTGCGGATTTAGCGGTGAGACGATTGCGGCGGCGGCGTATGTTGGACTGCACCACGCACCAGTCGATCAGCGGGGCCAGCGCGTTCATCAGCAGCACGGCCAGCATGGCGCCTTCGGGGTAGCCGTTGTTGTAGGTGCGGATCAGCACGGCTATGATGCCGATGAGCGCGCCGTAGATGTATTTGCCGGTGTTGGTGCGGGCTGCGGTCACGGGGTCGGTGGCCATGAACACCACGGCGAACATGAAGCCGCCGTAGAGCAGCTGGTCAAGGGGCGTGAGCATTGAGGCGGGATAGGCGGGCGTGGCGCAGGCGTGTGCCAGCCAGCCCATGGCCAGGCCGCCGAGGATGGCGCTGATCATGATGCGCAGGTTGCCGATGCCGCTGAAAATCAGTATGGCGGCGCCGATGAGGATGCACAGCGTGGAGGTTTCGCCGAAGGAGCCGGGTATGAGGCCCAGGAAGGCGTCCCAGGTGGTGAAGAGGTGGCCGTCTATGCCCGTCAGGCGTAGCTGCTCGCCGGCGCTGGTGGCAATCTGGCCCAGGGGGGTGGCGCAGGTGAAGCCGTCGGGGGCCACGGGGCCGAAGCCGAACTGCTGGCCAGCGGCAACGAAGACGCTGTCGCCGCTCATCTTGGCGGGGTAGGCGAAGAATAGGAAGGCGCGCGCCACGAGGGCTACGTTGAAGACGTTGTAGCCCGTGCCGCCGAACACCTCCTTGGCGAATATCACCGCGAAGGTCACGGCCACGGCGAGCATCCACAGCGGGGTCTCGACGGGGCAAATCATGGGCACGAGGATGCCGGTCACCAGGAATCCTTCTTGAATTTCTTCCTTGCGCCATTGAGCCACGGCAAACTCTATGCCGAGGCCCACGACGTAGCTCACCACCACCTTGGGCAGGATGGCGAGGAAGCCGTAGAGCATCAGCGACCAGAAGGGAAACGTGGTCTCGCCGCACGCCAGCCAGTGCTGATAGCCGGTGTTGTACATGCCGAAGAAGAAGCACGGCATCAGAGCCAGCACCACGGTGATCATGGCGCGCTTGGAGTCAAGGCTGTCATGTATATGCACGCCCCCGCTGGCTTTGGCCGTCTCGCTGGGCGTGAAGAGGAACGTGGCCATGCCGTCGTAGACCGAGTGGAAGGCGTGCAGCTTTCCGCCGGGCTCGAACGCGGGCCTGATGCGCTCCAGATAGTTCTTTAGAAATTTCATTGCTTAATGAAGTGTGTATGAGTGGGATTAAATCCTGATTTCTTAGCCGCGGGGGTTATTCTAACTCTTTGCGCAGGGAGTCGAGGCCGCTGCGCACGATCTGCTGCAGGGGCATCTTCGACGAGTCCACGTATTCGCACAGGGCCACGTCCTCTGGCGCCACCTCGTAGATGCCCAGGTTCTCCATGCCCTCGATGTCGCCGCCCAGGATGGCTTTGACCAGGTATTCGGTCATGATGTCCATAGGCATCACCTTGTCGTATTCGCCGCTCATGATCATGGCGCGGCGGCCGCCCAAGATGCGGGCGTCGGGCTTGAAGCCGTGGCCGAAGAAATGGCCGGGGAATGTGGGGCTGACGCTCATCTTCGAGGGTGAAAGCGAGGCCCATCCCATGAATTCGTCCACGTCGTCGCCTTCGGGAATCACCGTGATCTGGCGGTAGGGGAAGCGCAGGAAGCCGTCCATGCCCACCTTCACGCCGGTGAGCACGTTGCCGCTGATGATGCGCACGTGGTGGCCGTGGCCGTCCACGTTGCCCGTCAGCAGGGCGTCCACCTCGGCGCCTTCGCGGCATTCCAGCATGCAGGGGCGCACGGTGTCGCTGCCGGTGACGGCCACGAGCGTGCGGCTGTCGGCCTCGCCCGTCAGGGCCAGGTGGCCTATTTTATATAATGTGAGGATGTCGAGGGTCCACACTGTCTCGCCTTTGCTCACGGGGGCGATGTTGGCGATCTGCACGCCCACGTTGCCGGCCGGGTGGGGGCCTTCCACCGTCACCATCTCGGCGCCGGGGATGGGCTTGACGTCGGTCTGCGCGGGCAGGCTCACGTACACCTTGCCTTCGGTAAGCAGTCCGAGCAGCTTCACGCCGGCCTCGAGGGCTGCGGCGTTGTCGGCCGGAAGGATGATGCCGGGCGAGAGGGGCGCGGTGTCAAGTCCGGTCACGAAGATGTCGCGGGGGCGCATCTCGGGGTTGGGCACGATGTCGTAGGGGCGCTGGCGCATGCGGGCCAGCATGCCGCCCTTGCACAGCAGCTCCAGCGCGCCGGCGGGCGTTCCGGCCGCGCTGACGTCATGCTTCACGGGCGCACCGGGCTCGCCGGCCTCTACCACCACGCGCTCGATCTTGCGTCGGGCGCCGCGCACCACCTGGGCCACGCGGCCTGCCACCGGGGATACCACAGCCACCTGCTCGTGCACCTTGTCATGCAGCAGGGGCGCGCCGGCTGCCACTTCGTCGTCCTCGGCTACGGCGAGCTTGGGCACGAAGCCTGGGAAGTCGTCGGGCACCACCGCATAGCGCGTCGCGGCCACCTCCGTGGGCCGTAGGTCTGTCACCTTGCCGGCCAAGTCGAGGTTCAGGCCCTTCTTCAGCTTTAGTTTCATATGCTTTTTTGAATTATAGCGTAGTATTATAATTACGTATCGCGCCCGCGCGAGTGCGCAGATGCGCTCTTGACCCGCAAATTTACAAAAACTTCTCATGATTTTGCACATTTTATGATTAATTAATAGAAAACTCCTCCGCAAAACGTGAAAAAACACTTCACGCAAAGAAAAGGGAGAAAAAAACGGCACAAAAATTTTGACGTTCAAAATAAAAAGAATAATTTTGCAAATGCGTACTGCGGCCATCCCTGCGCCGCCCCGAGAATCTTGATACCATGCAGCATCGTCTACGTAGTAAACACAGACCATCGCGCGTCTCTCTCCTTACCCACCCCGCCCCGGGGTGGTGCTCTACACCCGAAATCATTTAATCACCAATCTATAAATCAACATTCTTTAACAGTTACATTCAACATGGGAACTCAAATGTCCGGTGCTAAGGCTGCTAACGCCGCCGCTCAAGGCACCAAGAAATCCAACGTCCCCGGCATCAAGAACGCTGGCTGGGTAATCCTCGTGTGCGCTGTCATCGCAGTGCTCCTCTTCATCTTCTGGTTCGGCAACCCGATGCACTTCGACGAAGACGGCCACCCGCAGAACCTCTGGGGCACCATCTACAAAGGCGGTTTCATCGTGCCTATCCTCCAGACCCTCTTCCTCACCGTGATCGTCATCTCCTTCGAGCGCTGGTTCGCCCTCAGCGGCGCTAAAGGCACCGGCAACATCTCCACCTTCGTGGCCAATGTCAAGAAAGCCCTCGAGGCCAACGACATCGCCAAGGCTCAGGACCTCTGCAAAAAGCAGAAAGGCTCCGTCGCTTCCGTCGTGGCCGCCGCCCTCGCCCGCTACGCCGAGATGGACCAGAACACCGTCCTCACCAAAGAGCAGAAGATCCTCTCCATCCAGAAGGAGCTCGAAGAGGCCACCGCTCTCGAGATGCCCGCTCTCCAGCAGAACCTCCCCATCGTTGCTACCCTCACCACCCTCGGTACTCTCGTCGGTCTTCTCGGTACTGTGATGGGTATGATCAAATCCTTCCAGGCTCTGGCTCAGTCCGGCGCTCCCGACTCCACCGAGCTCTCTACCGGTATCTCCGAGGCTCTTATCAACACCGCCTTCGGTATCGCCACCGGTGCGTTCGCCGTTATCTCTTACAACTACTACACCAACAAGATCGATAACCTCACCTACGCAATCGACGAAATCGGTTTCTCCATCGTCCAGACCTTCGCCGCTACCCACTAATCCCTGTTTACGCAGTTTACAGCTCAACATCCTTTTAAACTAAGTAAATATGGGAAAAGTAAAAATTAAGAAGAAAAGTACCCTCATCGACATGACTGCGATGAGCGACGTGACTGTGCTTCTGCTTACTTTCTTCATGTTGACTTCTACCTTCCTTCAGAAGGAGCCCACCATCGTCTACACCCCATCCTCCGTATCGGAAGAAAAGGTGCCCACCGCCAACCTCATCACCATCCTGGTGAGCGCAGCGGACAAGAGCGGAAAGCTCGACGATCCCTCCGCCACTGAAGGCAAGATCTTCATCTCCTTCGCCGGTGATGTAGACTCAACGTTCAACGCCCCCGTCGTCCGCCGTATGATGCTCGACAAGGCACTCGAAGTCTACAACGAACAGCATAAGAAGAACCAGATCGAGCTCACGCCCGCTCAGAAAAAGGTGTTCTCTGAAACAAACATGATGGGCACACCTTTCCAGAATCTCCCCAACCTGCTCAGCCAGTCTCTCTCCGAGATCGACAAGCAGCAAGGAGACCTCACCAACCCGATGACCGGTATACCTATCAATGGCAACAAAGACAAAGAGAACAATCTCAATGACTTCCAGGTGTGGCTCCGCGCCATCTACCTCGTCGCCAAAGATATACACGACAAGAAAGCCGATGGCCTCACCCCCGAGGAAGCTAAGGCTCTCAACGACCTCTACAACGCTGTCACCAAGGACGGTAAAGGTATCGCCATCAAGGCCGATAAGGATACCCCCTTCACTATGGTAGAAATGGTGTTCGACAACCTCCAGACCATGTCGCTCAACAAATTCTCCCTCATGACAGCTCTCACTTCTGAAGACGAAGCATCCAAATAAACAGTAAATTCCATGGCAGAAATACAGCAAAAAGACAGCGGCCCCAAGAAAAAAGGTGCCCAGAAAAAGATGCAGATTCACGTGGACTTTACTCCCATGGTCGACATGAACATGCTTCTGATCACGTTCTTCATGCTCTGCACCACGATGATCAAGTCGCAGACCCTGCAGATCGTCCTGCCCTCCAACGATACCAACATCAAAAAGGAGCAGCAGAACCAGGCCCGCGAGTCTGAGGCTATCACCCTGATCCTCGACACAGAGTACGGCGAAAACGGTAAGCCCAAGGTTGACCCCGAAACCGGCAAGACTGTCCACAACATCTACTGGTACCAGGGTATCGCTGACACCACTCTCACCAGCCCCGACTTCCTCAACAAGGAGCAGTTCATCGGCGACCGCCGCGAAGCTGGCAAGAAGGTGCAGCAGGGCATCCGCAAGATCCTCCGCAGCCGCAACGAGCAGGTTATGGCTAACTACGATGAGTACAAACAGCAGTGGAAAGACCGCAAGATCTCCAAGGAGACTTTCGACTCCCTGGCTTCCAAAAACGCTGCCGACTCCACACTCACACGTCCCATCGTGATTATCAAACCCGGCCCCAACACCACCTACGAAGGTCTGATCAACGCCCTCGACGAGATGTCAATCAACCAGATCTCGCGCTACAGCATCCAGCTGCCCACAGCCACCGACACCCTTCTGATTCGTGCCCTCGAGCAGAAGACCGGCGAGACTATCATACGCCCCCTCGTGAGAAACTCTAAATCTGCTAACCATTAATCCCCCCTACAACTATGGCAAAAGATGTAGATCTTTCATCAAAAGAGTGGCTCGAAATAGTCTTTGACGGTAAGAACAAAGAGTTCGGTGCCTATGAGCTCCGCAGCACATCCACCGCTCGCCATAACAAGGCCGTGGTGATCGTGCTCATCGGCCTCGCCATCCTCCTCACCTTCCTCATCCTCCTGATGACCGGCGTTTTCCAGCGCGCTGACAGCGAAGGCGCCGACGCAGCAGTGGCACAAGAGGACATCACCCTCTACAACCCCGATGATGAAGTGGACGACGACCCCGAGGAGCAGCAGATTCAGATCCCCGAGGAGAAAATCGAAATGCCCAAAGAAGAAGTGGCCAACCAGATCCAGAACACCATCATCGACGTCGTTAAAGACGATCAGGTGGTCAATGAAGTGAAGAACCAGCAGGATCTTCGCGAGGATAACCGCCAGATGGGTGTGCAGGACATCAACGACGGTGTCGACGACCTCACCAAGAAAGTGGTGAAGGAAGAAGTCATCGTGGTTGAAGAAAAGCCGAAAGAAGACAACATCGTCTACACCACGGCCAACGTCCAGCAGCAACCCGAATTCCCCGGCGGCGAGAAAGCCCTCTACGATTGGCTCAACTCCCACGTCCAGTACCCCGCCTCTGCCGCTGAGGAAGGCGTCTCCGGCCGCGTCATCGTCGAGTTCGTGATCTCTAAGAACGGCTCCATCGAGAACGCGCGCGTCGTCCGCGGTCGTCACCCCGCCCTCGACAAGGAAGCCCTCCGCGTGGTTAAGGCAATGCCCAAGTGGAACCCCGGCCGTAACAACGGTCAGGCTGTGAAAGTGACCTACCACCTCCCCGTCACCTTCCGCCTCCAGCAGTAATCCCCTGCAAGCATACAACCCTCAATACATAGGCTGTGCCCCCGGCACAGCCTATTTTTTTGCCCCAAACAGCAAGACCAAACGGTCGGTTCGGTCGCGACAACACCAGCAAAGGTTTACCCCCGATGTAGGGCCGCACGTTCGGTGCGGCCGCAATAACACCAACGATCTCGCCAACAATGGATAACACACTCACGTAGGGCTGTACCACGGTACAGCCCCGATAACATCCTGGTCACCAACAAATTGTAGGATTGCCACCTGTGGCGACCGCCGACAATGATGACCTATTGCATGCCCCCCCCTTTCGCCTCGGCCGCATACACACCCGTAATGGATAACGCCCTCACGTAGGGCTGTACCACGGTGCAGCCCCGATAACATTCTGGCCCCCAACAAATTGTAGGGTCGCCACCTGTGGCGACCGCCGACAATGATAACCCTCCAAATCACCAAATTGTAGGGCCGAACGGTCGGTTCGGCCGCTGAAAACGTCAACGATAACGTCATCGGAGCCCACGGAGTGGGCGAGTGCATGGTAGAGGGCGAAAGCCCGTGGATTAGAGGCATTTTAAAGTATTCCCCCCTCCCCGGCGAAGCTGGGGAGGGGGTTAGGGGGAGGGGTTATGGTTAATTTGTGTCATTTATGTCATCGCCCACATTTCGCGACCGTTGCTACCGAGCGGCCCACTATTCGCTACTCACACAATCTTATTTCTCCTCGAAATGCAGATAATAATCCTCGCGGTCGTACTCCTCGTCGGGCAAATCGTGCACGAGGACAATCCGCGTGGTCTTGTTCTCCCAGAACATCAGTTCTTCCACACCCTTGTCTGGCAAGCACTTAAATAGCCCTGTGCTCCATGGCAACTCCACTCCTTTGCCCAGATTCTCTGCCATCAGCTTAATCAAAGCCTGCTGCTTGACCTCCAGGAACTTAGCATCGGGAATGGCGTGCTTGTTCCACACATTGATATGCGCATAGCGGATGCCGTCAAGCTCTTGCGTATGCGAAGCTTGATATTCATACTCAGTGTCAAGCAGGCAGTAAATCCCTGTGTTGCCAGGGTTTAGGATTACCACGCTGCCATCCTTCCAGTCATAGCACAGAAAGTCGCGCTCGTAGAGACGCGTTGTCAGCGACGACGAGTGGACGACCTCGCCGCCCTTGTAACCTTTGAGCGAACTCTTAACCTCGCCGGCGTGGAAGAAATGCGTGCTCCACTGCGAGATGAAATTCTCGTGCGTCGACGTCGCCGTGTTCGACCGCTCATAAATGCGCACCGTGTTCGGCATCCCCTCGGCGCACCACACTATCGAATCATAATGCTGCGTAAACTCCGGAAAGCCAAGGCTTTGGAACCTGCCGAGATAGTCCGTCACGCGGAAAGACAGATTGTCAAACGGCGCAGGCACCGTGAAGTCGTCGTTCATAAACGGCATCAGCCCCGTATACGCAAGCTGGAACTTATACTTATCCTCCAGCTCCGCCGGCTGGGGCTGCAACTCGCCGAATGTCCTCTTTACCAATAGGATAGTATTCACCACGGTGTTTCCTTTAGTGGCGCTGAGCGTGATCTGATCTATGGCCTCTGGCTTGCCCGAAGCATCCTCCGGGAAGTGGCAACGCACCGTGCGACCATCCACCGTGAACACGCCCCAACCGCAGTCATACGTATTCGTCCCGCCGGGACCTATGGGGTCGAGCCGGTCGTAGTTATTGCAAATTAGCGTGATATCCCCGCCCTTGTAGTTCACCTCGATATAGAGCTTGGTGAGGGCGTCGAGCATGTAATCATATTTGATATCCTCAGGGCTTTGGTTCTCATGGCTCCAGCGCATCCAGCTATCAATCGGGTCGTCGTTGCTGCATGCCGACAGCAGTAAAAGAGCGAAAAGCGAATAAATCAGTTTTTTCATAATAATTGCGCTACCTATTCATGCGCAAATTAAAGCAATATTTCTCATATTCAAGCCATTGAGAGCAAGAAAAATTTTTCTCAGTTGCGCTTCATCTTTTCCTGCGGACAGTTGTTATAGATTTATAACACGTTTTCACCATTCTTGTGTCCATAAAGCACCCTGTATGACATTATAACCTTAACAAAATATACCTACCCGTAAATCCTCCCTGCCTTATGACAAAACTTTACGCACTGATCTGCGCCGCGGCGGCCGCCGCGTGCCTATCGGCCTCCGCGCAGGTGTCCACGTCGCCCGCGCCATTGCAGACTTCAAGCCAGAACGTTGTGATCACCTTCCATGCCGACCAGGGCAACGAGGGCCTCAAAGGCCTCTCGGCCAACACTGCCGTCTACGCCCACACAGGTGTGATCACCAACAAGAGCAACGGCTCCTGGGCCTATGCCCCCGCATGGCTCGACAATTCAGCCAAGTATAAGCTCACATACGTTGGCCCAAACACCTACACCCTCAACATCGGCAACATCCGCTCCTACTACGGCATCACCGACCCCAACGAGGTCGTTGAGCAGCTGGCCTTCGTCTTCCGCACTGCCGACGGCGGCCGCGAGGGCAAGACGGCCACAGGCGGCGACATCTACGTCAACGTCCTCCCCGAGGGCCTGCAGCTGGAGTTCACGTCCAACGCGCCTATGGCCCTGACATCGGCCACGTCCACCGTTACCTTCGATGCCCGCGTCACCCAGCAGGCCAATATCCAAATCCTGCTAAACGGCGCTGTGCAAACCTCAGTCACCGGCACCTCCGCGTCGGCCACTATCACCTTCAGCCCCGGCCAGGAGGCCACAGTAACGGCTAAGGCCACTGCCGCAGGTACCACCGTCTCGAAGGACATCAACATCTGCTACCCCGCAAATTCGCCCGAAAAAGCCTATCCCGGCGGCACGCCCAAGATGGGCGCCGTGGCCGACGCGAACGGCAACGTCACTTTCTGCCTGGCAGCCCCTGGCAAGCAGAACGCCATGATCATCGGCGCATGGAACGACTACAAAGCCTCCAACGCCTACGTCATGAACCGCACCGACGTCAACGGCCTGCGCTATTTCTGGGTCACCGTCTCCGGCCTCGACCCCGACACCGAATATCCTTATTATTACTACGTTGACAACACCTACAAGGTGGGCGACCCCTACGCTCGCCTCGTCCTCGACCCCTACAGCGACAAATGGCTCTCCGACGGCACATACCCCGGCCTTATCCCCTACCCCCAGCAGGTGGAGGGCAACGTGATGCTCGCCGTATACAAAGGCACCCGCGACAACTACCCCTGGGAGGTCACCGACTTCAAAGGCCCCAAGGATTCCAACCTTATTATATATGAGATGCTCCTGCGCGACTTCTCCGGCACCGAAGGCAAGGCCTACGGCGACGGCACACTCGCAGGCGCCCTCCAGCACCTCGACTATCTCAAGTCGCTCGGCGTCAACGCCATAGAGCTTATGCCTATCCAGGAATTCAACGGCAACAACTCCTGGGGCTATAACACCAACTTCTACTTCGCCCCCGACAAGGCCTACGGCTCGCCCGAGGCTTACCGCCACTTCATCGACGAATGCCACAAGGCCGGCATCGCCGTCATCCTCGACGTGGTCTTCAACCAGAGCGACGGCCTACACCCTTGGTATCAGCTCTACCCTGCGGGCCAGAACCCGTTCTACAACGCCTCCGCTCCCCACGCCTACAGTGTGCTAAACGACTGGAACCAAGACAACCTGCTGGTGCAGCAGCAGTGGCAAGACATGCTCCGCTACTGGCTCACGGCCTACAAGGTCGACGGCTTCCGCTTTGACCTCGTTAAGGGCCTGGGCGACAACGAGAGCTACGGCGGCAACGCCTCAGAGGCCAATACCAACCGCTACAACGCCAGCCGCGTGCAGCGCATGAAGGAGCTCACCGAGGTCATCAAGTCAGTCAACCCCAACGCCTACTCCATCAACGAGAACCTCGCCGGCGCCGAGGAGGAGAACCAGATGGCTGCCAACGGCCAGCTCAACTGGGCTAACATCAACACCGAGGCCTGCCAGTTCGCCATGGGTTTCCAGAGCAACTCTAACTGCAACCGCTTCTACGCTCCCCTCGACAGCCGCACCTGGGGCTCCACCGTCAGCTACGCCGAGAGCCACGACGAGGAGCGTATGGCCTACAAGCAGCAGATGTGGGGCACCTCCACTGTCAAGAATTCCGAGCGCGTGGCTCTGCAGCGTCTCAGCTCCGTGGCAGCGCAGATGATCCTCGCCCCGGGCGCGCACATGATCTGGCAGTTCGGCGAGCTCGGCAATGCCACTTCCACCAAAAATTCCGACGGCTCTAACAACACCGACCCCAAGCCCGTGCTCTGGAGCTACTACGACCAGCCCCTGCGCCGTGGCCTGTATGACAACTATTCGGAGCTCATCGAGATCCGCCGCGGCAACCCCGACCTCTTCGCCCAGACCGCATCGTTCGCCATGAACTGCGCTCAGGCCAACTGGACGGCCGGTCGCACCATATACGCCTCCGCCCCCGATAAGGAGCTGATATGCGTCATCAACCCCGCCACTGCCGCAAGGACTATCTCCAACGTCAACTTCGTCATCCCCTCGGCCTCGGCCTATACCATCGTGTCCAAGAGCCTTGACAGCGCTCCCACCTTCGACCCCGTAAACCGCACCGTCACCCTCGAGCCCGGCTGCTACACAGTCTTCGCCCGCGGCCTGGAGGCTGGCATCGAGGATGTCACCGTTGATCCCACCGAGCCCGTGGTCAGTGTTGAGAACGGCACCATCACCTCCACCGGCTCCTCCGTCGCCGTCTACGACGCCTTCGGCCGCCGTATGCCTTCCACTGGCCTCAGCGCCGGCGTCTACGTCGTCGTCTCCGACGGCCACGCCCAGAAAGTAATGGTCCGCTAATCAAGCGCCCAAAATATCCCCCACCCTACACAGGGCTGCGCCCCCCGCGCAGCCCTGCTTTGTCTTCCCACCATCCATCCCCAAAACCCGCATTAATGCCAACGACGCAGTGCGAATTGTATGGCCGAACGGTCTGTTCAACCGCGACGGCATCAACGACAATGTCCACCAGTAGGGTCGCCACCTGTGGCGACCGCCGCAATGGATAACACCCTCAAAACCACCACATTGTAGGGCCGCAAATTTGTTGCGGCCGACGTTGACGCCAACGACAACGTCCGCCTGTAGGGTCACCACCTGTGGCTACCGCCAATCCGTATAATTATGAATTATGACGGTTTCAACCCACGGACCTGGCGCGCCTCCTCCCGTGGCCCTTGACTCGGCCGACCACGGATTTGCGTATGCCGAATATTTTCGCTAATTTCGCGTTTTAGATATGAGCAACTCAAACGCACCTTCATCCTCCACTCAGCGATCGCTGGACAACGCCCGCGACCTCGGCACGCAGTCCATTGGCCGACTGCTGATTAAATACTCCGTGCCGGCCATCATCGCCAGCGTGGCCACTTCGCTGTACAACATCGTTGACAGCATCTTCATCGGCCAGGGCGTCGGCCCCATGGCCATCGCCGGTCTGGCCATCACCTTCCCGCTGATGAACCTCGTCATCGGCTTCTGCACGCTCATCGCAGTGGGCGGCGCCTCGATCAGCTCTATCTTCCTGGGCCAAGGCAACTATTCCCGTGCCACTCAGGTGGTCAACACTGTGGCCGGCCTCTGTCTGATTCACGCCCTGGTGTTCGGTTCGCTCACTTATATCTTCCTCGACGACATCCTCCACCTCTTCGGCGCCACGCCGGAGACTATGCCCTACGCCCGCGAGTTCATGCGCGTGATCTTATGGGGCACGCCCGTCAGCTACCTATTCATAGGCCTCAACAACATCATGCGCGCCACGGGCTATCCACGCAAGGCCATGTTCTCGGCCCTCTTCTCCGTGGCCACCAACGTGGTGCTCGCTCCCATCTTCATCTTCAAGCTCGATTGGGGCATCGCCGGCGCGGCCTTCGCCACGATCTGCGGCCAGTCGGTGGCTCTGATTTGGGTGCTGTGCCACTTCCTGTCGCGCTCCACCTTCGTGCGCTTCGACTTCAAGGCCGGCGGTTTTTCGCGCGTTATTTTGGAAAGAATCTACGCCATCGGCATGTCGCCCTTCCTCATGAACTGCTGCGCATGCGTGGTAGTGGTGTTCATCAACATGACGCTGCTGAGCTGCGGCGGCGAAGACGGCAACATGGCCGTCGGCTCCTATGGCATCGTCAACCGCACGACAATGTTCTTCGTAATGGTGGTCTTCGGCGTCACCCAGGGCATGCAGCCTATCCTGGGCTTCAACTTCGGTGCCGGCAACTGGCCCCGCGTCAAGCAGACGCTCCGCACGGGCATATGGATCGGCGTGGCCATCACCTCAGTCGGCTGGCTCGTCACCGAGCTCATGCCCGACACGCTCTCGCGCATGTTCACCACCGACCCCACCATCATCGCCATCGCACGTTCGGCATATAGGGTCTACTTCATCGTCTACCCCGTGGTTGGAGCCCAGGTGGTGATCCAGAACTATTTCCAGTCGATCGGCAAGCCCCGACTGTCCATCTTCCTCTCCCTCACCCGCCAGCTCATCTTCCTGCTCCCGCTGCTGTGGATTATGCCCTCCATGATGGGCATCACCGGCGTGTGGGCTTCGATGTCCATGAGCGACTTCCTGGCGTTCTCCCTGGCCATAATCGTGATGATTGTCACCACCCGCAAATACAACCGCCAATATGCAGCTCAGCATCCAACTCAAGGTTAAGCCCGAGGTGGCCTACAACGACATGCGGCTGCGCGCCGCGGCGTCTACGGCTGCCGATATCGACATCAACCGCATCCGCGGCGTGCAGATCGCCAAGCGGTCAATAGACGCCCGCAAGCGTCCCGGCCAGCGCGATGTGATGGTGCTCCTCACCCTCAACCTATGGGTCGACGAGGACCCCCAGCCTGTGGCAGCCCCCGCACCGGAGGATGTCTACCACCCCGTGGCCGCCGACGCGCCTCAGGCCGTGGTGGTCGGCGCGGGCCCGGCTGGTCTCTTCGCCGCCCTGCGCCTGATCGAGGAGGGCGTGCGCCCCATCGTGCTTGAGCGCGGCAAGGACGTTGACAGCCGACGCCCCGACATGGCTCGCATCAGCCGCGAGGGGGTGGTTGACCCCGACTCTAACTACTGCTTCGGGGAGGGCGGCGCGGGAGCGTTCTCCGACGGTAAGCTCTACACGCGCTCCAAGAAGCGCGGCTCGGTGGAGAAGATTCTCAACGCCCTGCACATGCACGGCGCCGCGGCCGACATCCTCGTCGACGCCCATCCCCACATCGGCAGCGACCGCCTGCCGGCCGTCATCAAGGCCATACGAGCCACCATCCTGCGCTGCGGCGGCGAGGTGCATTTCGGCACCCGTGTCGACTCCTTGATTATTGAGAACGGCCAGGTGCGCGGCGCCTGCGCAGGCTCGCGCTGCTGGCGCGGCCCCGTGATCATGGCCACGGGTCATTCGGCTCGCGACACATACCGCATGCTCTCTGCCCAGGGCGCCGAGCTCGAGGCCAAGGGCATAGCCGTGGGCGTGCGCCTGGAGCACCCCCAGCAGCTTATCGACAAGATTTTCTATCATAACCCCGCGGGCCGCGGCAAGTACCTCCCCGCCGCGGAGTATTCCCTGCTGACCCGCGTCGACGGTCGAGGCGTGTACTCTTTCTGCATGTGTCCTGGCGGCTACATCATCCCGGCCACGAGCGAGCCGGGCCTCTCGGTGGTCAACGGCATGTCGCCCGCCAGCCGCGGCACGCGCTGGGCTAACTCCGGCATGGTGGTCGAGATTCTGCCCGAAGATGTGCCGGGCGATTCGCCCCTGCGCATCATGGACTATCAGGCCGACATCGAGCGCCGATTCTTCCTCGACGGCGACGGCTCACAGAACGCGCCCGCGCAGCGTATGACCGACTTCGTTGCCTCGCGCCCCTCGGAGTCGCTCCCCTCCTCATCCTACACGGCTGGCCTGCACGCCGCCCGCGTCGACCAGCTGCTGCCGGCCCCAGTGGCGCAGAGGCTCCAGACGGCTTTCTCGGAGTTCGGACGTCGCCACCGCGGCTTCCTCACCGACAAGGCCACCGTCATCGGCTGCGAGACGCGCACCTCGGCGCCCGTCCGAGTCACCCGCAACTCCGAATCGCTCCAGCACACCGCCCTGCCGGGCCTCTACCCCTGCGGCGAGGGCGCGGGATATGCCGGCGGCATCGTCTCCGCTGCCATCGACGGCGACCGCTGTGCCGAGGCTCTCGCCTTGGCCCTCAAAAACAATGTCTAACCCCCACGGCGACAACTGATTTTAGACTCCTACCCATGGCTCACAAGATATTCTTCAACCTCGAGTGCACACAGCCCTCCGGCGGCGCAAAGCGCCACGGCGGAGGCATCTACGGCGAGATCGTGCTGCGCCGCATCGCCGAGCGCGGCCTCCCCGTCGTAGCTTTCTACAACTCCGAGAAATGGCTCAACCCCGACGTTGCCGCCCTCGCCCAGAAGTACCCTTCGCTTCAGCTCGTCGACCGCAAAGGCCGCTCGCTGCAGGAGGTCTTCGACGCCGCGGGCTGCGACGTGGTCTTCAGCCCCATCTTCAGCTCCGAGGCCGATGCCCTGCAGGGCCCCCGCCACGTTAACGTGGTGCACGGCCTGCGCAACCTAGAGCTGCGCTACGACAGCCACTGCACGCGCTATGGCTGCGGAAAGAGCATGCGCGAGCGCGCCCGCTTGTGGGTCTGGCGCCTGATACCCAACATCATGCGTCGCAAATTCCGCAAGCAGCTCGCTGGCACCATGGCCCATGAGTTCGTCGTCGTGTCTCGCCATACGGCCCAGGCCGTCAAGGTGTGGTATCCCGAGCTCGCCACCCGAGATATCAAAGTGTTCTACAGCCCTTGCACCGTCCGTCCCCTCGAGCCGACGCCCGAGCCCGCGAAGGAGAAATATATCCTCATGGTCAGCGGCAACCGCTGGGAGAAGAACATCATCCGCGCCGCCCAGGCCCTCGACAAGCTCTACGACCAAGGCCAGCTCCCCGACGTCAAGGTGAAGATCACAGGCCTGCGTTCGCTCTCCGACGTCGACTACCGCTTCCGCCACCCCGACCGATTCGAGGCCCTGGGCTACGTCGACGATGACGTGCTCGCACGCCTCTATGCCCAGGCTTGGGCGTTCCTCTACCCCACCCTCAACGAAGGCTTCGGCTATCCGCCCCTTGAGGCCATGCACGCCGGCGTCCCTGTGGCCGCATCCGCCGTATGCTCCATTCCCGAGGTGTGCGGCGACGCCGTGCTCTATTTCACGCCTTACGACGTGCCCGAGATTGCCAACCGCGTGCTCCAGCTCGCAGAACCCGCCATCCGCCAAAGGCTCTCCCAGGCCGGACGCGAACGCTTCGCAATGATCAAAGCCCGCCAGGACGCCGACCTCGACAGCCTCATCGACTACCTCTACGATTAAAGTCGACCGCCTATAAAGTCGCTACCTACGCCGACCGCCACAATGCGCAACATACTGGATATCAGTTGTATGTAGGAACGCTCGGCCCGTGCCTCCGCTATAACGATAAACGATGCAGAGCAAAGTGTAGGGTCGCCACCTGTGG
>CAZSHV010000047.1:0-17230 GCA_964606815.1 uncultured Bacteroides sp.
CGTCAGAGACAGCTATATAAAAAGGAAAATCATTCGGGTTTATCCCCGAATGAAACCATGATCAACGTATAAAAATAGTCCCCTATTTTTATATACCCTCCCCCTCATCTACTCTTATATATTTTTATATAGTCGGGGTAGAAGTGTCAGAACGAGGTATGTAATATGCTTTGCAAAGTTAAACCGAATATTTGTAATATACAAATTTCTTTGCAAATATTTATCTGCACACCTGCTGCCGTCCACCCCATATTTGCAGAAATAGGGGTAGGAGCGGGGTATGCATGGACAGTGGACAAAGGCTAAAACGCTGACTGCCAAACGAGTAACTTTCCCAAAGTGTCCATTCATTGATTCACAGCCAGTTACGACCTTTTTAACATTTCCTGTCACATTGCACCCTCTAAATTTTGAAAATATTAAGCAAAACAGCCCGAATCGCCTACAATCTCGCATTTTGCATTTTTTAACGCACAGTGTTTGATGTCGGGACGCTCGCCTCGAGCGGCCGCGAAAACGTTATGGCTGGAATACCCCACCCGCATTGTTTCAATTTCCCCTCCCCCAGGCCCCCTCCCCACCTGCGGTGGGGAGGGGGATGTGTCTAAATGGCTCATATTCCGTGGGTTGAAAACCCACGGCTTCCGAAAAGCGCCCCTCCGGGGCTTTGCGGACGTCTTCTTGGGTGTCATCACGGCCGCTCCGACCGAGCGGCCCTACAATTCGATGATTTTGTTGACGTTATCCCTCTTCGCGGTCGCCACAGGTGGCGGCCCTACTATTCGGGGGTATCGTCATGTGGAGTCATATGCGACGGGAATCAACGGAGCCCCGGAGGGGCGGGTGTATGGCAGCCGTGGGTTTTTTAACCCACGGAAAGCCAAGGTTTTATATAAAATTCCCCCTCCCCGGCAAAGCTGGGGAGGGGGGGTAGGGGGTGGGGGATCCCAGTAACGTTTCCATTATGTCGTCAACGCGGACGCACAGACCGTGCGTGCCTACATCCAGGGGTAATTGAGGGTGTCATCCACATGCTAACTGCCTGATAATCAATCAATGGACACTATGCTGCACTTAAATATCTGAATCTCTGGTATTTAACCTCTGTCCATTGTCCACTGTCCACCCCATCTACCATTTTGATGTCACATTCCTCTCCTCGGCCTTCAACCAGAGCCCGCGATTATTTGTTAAATTCACAAAATCCGCATCACATATTATGAAAGTTATAGGAATCAACGGCAGTGCCCGCCGCGATTGGAACACGGCCACACTCGTGAAGAAAGCCCTCGAAGGCGCAGCCTCGGCCGGAGCAGAGACAGAATACATTGATTTATACGCCGAGCCCATCAAGGGTTGCCTGGAGTGCTTCGCATGCAAGCGCAAGGGTAGCACCACCCACGGCCTGTGCGCCATCCGCGACAACATGCGCCCGCTGCTGCAGAAGGCCCTGGAGGCCGATGTGGTGGTCGTGGGCTCGCCCAACTTCTTTGGCTACCCATCGGGCATGCTCCGCTCTTTCCTCGAGCGTTTCCTCTTCCCCCTGGAGTCATATCAGATCGAGGACGGCAAGCCCGTGCGCATCCTCGGCAAGCGAGTGATACCAGCAGGCGTGATATTCACGATGAACGGCACGGAGGCCGACTACAACGCCGCCGGCTACGACGTGTCGCTGGGCATGACGCGCGGCAATCTGGAGTTCGTGCTGGGCTATGCCGAGCAATATAACGCTTTCGACACCTTGCAGTTCCGCGACTACTCGAAGATGGACGCCAACTATTTCAACGCCGAGGAGAAAGCCCGCCGCCACGAGACACAGTTCCCCAAGGACGAACAGGCATGCTACGACATGGGCCGTCGACTGGTGGAGAAAGCCGTAGAACTCAACAACTAACCCTCACTATAATGAAAATCTCACGTATCTTCTTATTCCTCTTCGCAATGATAGCAACAGCAACCTCCGCACAGGCACAGACCGACTCCACATTCTACATCTCCGGCTCGCAAGGCCAGCTCTACGCTCGCCTGCAGTTGCCCGAAGGCAAGACAAGCTGCCCAGTGGTGATTCTCTCCCACGGCTTTGGCTCTGACATGAATTCGCCCATCATAGCTTCCCTGGCCCAGGAGCTGCCCAGCAGGGGCATAGGCGTGGTGCGCTTCGACTTCAACGGCTGCGGCAAGAGCGACGGCGAGTTTCAGAATATGACGGTGCCCAACGAGATTGAAGACCTCATGGCCGTGCTGGCCTGGACACAGAAGCAGCCCTTCGCCCAGAGCGTGTCGCTCGTGGGCCACTCGCAGGGCGGCGTGGTCACGGGCATGACCGCCGGCAAGGTGGGTGCCACGCAAATCAAGTGCGTAGGCCTGCTCTCCGCTGCCGCCGTGCTGCGCGAGGACGCCCTGCGAGGCAACACCCAGGGCGCGCGCTATAACCCCTGGCACCTCGACCAGCCCTACTACCTCATCCCGGGCCCGGGCTCAAGCTCGGCCGCAATTATATACAGACGGCCATGACGCTCCCCATCTTCGAGACCACCCAGCAGTACACAGGCCCCGTGCTCGTGCTCAACGGCATGGAGGATGTCGTCGTGCCCTACACCTACGGCGAGCTATATCATAAAGTGCTTAAGAACAGCACCCTGCAACTCCTCCCCGGCGAGAACCACGGCCTGACGGAGAACCTCCCCCTTGCCACCCGCCTCATCGCCGACTGGCTCCAGAGCCAACTCCTCTAACCTCTGCTGCTGCCGCCGTCGTCGACGTTGACGTGGTCGCTGCGCCCCGCGCCCACCCGACCACGCCATGGTTTCGCCCATATTGCATGGCCGCAAGTTCGTTGCGGCCGCCCTCAACGCCCACGATGAGAATCATCGGAGCCCACGGAGTGGGCGGGTGCAAGGTAGCCCCGGGCGAAAGCCCGGGGTTGGTATGGCCTCCTCTCCTCTTCCCCCTCCCCGCATGACGTGGGGAGGGCTAGGGTGGGGGGCCTAATGGTTAGCGATTTTTTGACCAATCAGTATGTAATAACCCCCATCCCCTAACCCCCTCCCCGCGCGTTGCGGGGAGGGGGAATTATATATAAATACCTCATATTCCGTGGGTTAAAAACCCACGGCTGCCAAACCCACGCTCCTCCGGAGCTCCGATGATGTTGTCGTTAACGTCGCCGCGGCCGAACAACTCGCTTCGGCCCTACGATTTGATGTAATTATCTGATAATCAGTGAGTGGACAATTTTGAAGGGCTAATACCTTGAAACACTGGCTGTTAACCTCTGCCCATTGTCCACTGCTCACCCTACCCACCATTTTGGGTTTTGCGCAGGTCTCGGCAGTGGTGGCGTTCTTCGTCGCTCATCTCGCGCCCTTCGGCTTACGCTTAAAGAGCCTGTTTCAGGTTTGAGTATCCTCATTTGTGCCTTGGATTGTGCAGGCGAAGAGGAGGATGATTGCGGCGAACAGCGGGAGTGTATACCACCATCGCGCCGCAGGACTTAGCCAGGTAACGGCAACGAAGTACAAGGTGAACCATATAGTGGCACTTGATAGCGAGGGGTTTATCTTCACTGCCTTTGGCTTCCCTATCCATATCCAAGCACTATATCCCACGAAAAGCAGGAAGGAGAAAGCTGCGCAAGCAAGGGGAAGGGGAGAGGCCGGTAGATAGCCTGCCAAAGTCAATGCCACTATGCCAACTATATAGAGAGCATTGAGGGCTGTGCTATTGAAGAAAGCGTGGAGTCGCGGGTTAGTGATTTCTGTTTTCATCGGGATTTATTTGCGCAGGGATTGCCAGTGGCGGCGTTCGTCGGGGCTCATCAGCTCGCAGGCGTAGCTGAGCATCACGGCAGGCATGCCTTGGACGTTGACGTCGAGGAAGTCGCGCAACAGGTCGCGGTAGCCTTTCTTCCACACCTCGCGCAGCATCCACCCCGCGGCCTTGTGCAGCAGGGGGTGCGGGCTGGCAATCAGTATTTTGGCTCGCTCCAGGCATACTTCAGGCCGGCCGTGGCGGGTTAGAATCCACGTGCTCACCATGGCTATGCGCTGCTGCCACAACGTGTGTCCGTCGGGCTGTATCCAATGGTCCATCATGTCGGCCTCGGGGTGGAGGGCTTCGTAGTTACCCACGATTTTGATGGCTGAGAGGTCCACAAGGTCCCAGTTGTTGACGTAGGGGTGGAGCGATGTGTAGAGGTCGAAGACGGCTTGCATCCCTGCCTCGTCGCGGCCCTTCATGGCACGGAGGAAATGCTCCACCAGAATCAGCAGTCCGCACAGGCGCACCTCGTGCAGGGGCGAGCGAGCAAGTGTGGCGGCATCGGCCAGCGAGGTGTCTTTCCAAGCCTCCTTAACTACCAAGCGCACCTGCGGGTTGCGCACGCCTATGAACTGGTCGCCCTCGCCGTAGTCGCCGGGGCCTGTCTTGAAGAAGCGCAGGAGTATGCGCGCCTGCTCGGGCGAGGCCATGCTCAGCAGCGTTGCCTCTATGTCTTCAGCTCTTGTCATGTCGCGAAGATACGACTTTTTCTGTTGCAGTGCGCTTTTTAAGCACTTTTTGCGGGAATTATTTGGGAGGTCGGCAAATTTTAAGTACTTTCGCAAATCAAACCCAACACAGATGAAACACTGCGATTCTCTCAACGCATACATCCAGCAGGCCATCCGCGACAACTGGGAGCTTCTTGCCCTGTCCGACTTCGACGGCCTCTCGCTGCAATATCGCGCCGTGGGGCGCAAGATAGCCAAGCTGCACCTGCTCTTTCAGGAGATTGACCTCAAGCCCGGAGACAGGGTGGCGATCTGCGGAAAGAACAGCGCGCAGTGGGCCGTGGCATTCCTGGCCACCGTCACCTACGGCGCTGTGGCTGTGCCCATTCTGCATGATTTCAAGGCCGACCAGGTGACGCACCTCGTCAACCACTGCGAGGCGCGCCTGCTCTTCTGCGACGACTCCACATGGCATCACCTCAGCGCCGAGGCGCTGCCCGGCATCGAGGGCGCGCTGCAGATCGCTGACTTCAGTCTGCTCTTCTCCCGCTCTGAGATTCTCGACGCTGCCCGCGGCCACCTCAACGAGATCTTCGGCCGCAAATACCCCGAGCGTTTCACCCCGGAGGACGTGGTGTACTACGAGCCTAAGGCCGAGGACATCGCCGTCATCAACTACACATCCGGCTCCATGGGCCTCTCCAAGGGCGTGATGATAAGCAACAGAGCCCTGTGGTCGAATCTGCAGTACTGCATCGACGACCTCACCTTCCTCCACCCCGGCGACGGCGTGGTGTGCATGCTGCCCCTGGCCCACATGTTCGGCCTGATGGTGGACTTGCTTCACTGCTTCACCAAAGGCTGCCATATCAACTTCCTCACGCGCCTGCCCTCGCCGCGAATCATCATGGAGGCCTTCGCCCGAGTCAAGCCCAAGCTCATCGTCACGGTGCCTCTGATTATCGAGAAGATTATCAAAACCAAGGTCTTCCCCATGCTCGACAAGCCGCTGATGAAGATACTGCTGAAGCTGCCCTACGTCGACGATAAGCTCCTGGCCAAGGTCAAGGAGAAGCTCAACGAGACCTTCGGCGGCAACCTCATGGAGATGATCATCGGCGGCGCTCCCCTCAACAAGGAGGTGGCCGACTTCCTGCGTCGCATCAAGTTCCCCTTCACCGTGGGCTACGGCATGACCGAGTGCGCCCCCCTCATCGCTTACGCTCCCTGGGACGTGCAGCGTCCCGGCGCCTGCGGCCGCGTGGTGGACCGCATGGAGGCTTACGTGGACAGCCCAGACCCCGCCAACACCCCCGGCGTGCTGTGGGTGCGCGGCGACAACGTGATGAGCGGATACCTCAAGAACGAGGAGGCCACCGAGGCTGTGTTCCGCAACGGATGGATGAGCACAGGCGACATCTGCACCATCGACGCCGACGGCTTCCTATACATCCGCGGCCGAGACAAGGCCATGATCCTCGGCCCCTCCGGCCAGAACATCTACCCCGAGGAAATCGAGCAGGTGCTCAACAACCTGCCCTATGTGGCCGAAAGCGTGGTGGTGAGCGACAAGGACAAGATCGTGGCCCTCGTCTATCCCGACTTCGATGCCCTCGACCAGGCCAAGATACCCCACAGCGAGGTGCCAGAGATCATGCGCAAGAATCTCGACCTGCTCAACGCCGAGGTGCCGGCATACTCCCGCGTGGCCGAAATCCGAGTGCGCGACGAGGAGTTTGAGAAGACGCCCAAGCGTTCCATCAAGCGATTCCTTTACCAGCCCTAAACGCATTCCCGCGGGCCGCTGCCTTTCCCGGTCGCGGCCCGCTATCTGAACCATAGCTTTGAAAGTTCTGCTGAAAATCCTGCGAGCCGTGCTCATCGCGGCGCTGGTGTGTGGCATCGTGCTCCCCACCGGCCTCTACCTCATGCTCTCCAGCTCGTGGGCACAGCAGCAGCTGCGCCTCTTCGCGCAGAAGGAGCTGTCAGCCCTGCTGGGAGTGGAGGTCTCTATCGACGGTGCCGCCCTGCGACTGCCTGACCGCCTCACCCTCAGCGGCGTGGCCGCCCGCGACGACAACGACTCCATTGCCCTGCGCGTGGCAGAGATAGACGCCCGTGTGGAGACCATAGACCTGCTGCGCTCCCGCCGCCTGATCGTGGACTATGCCAACCTCTCCGGCCTTGACCTGCGCCTTTACCGCGACTCGCTATCCGCGCCGCTCAACATCCAGGGCATCATCTCGCGCCTTTCGTCAAAGCCTAAATCTGACAAGCAGCAGAACCTCGACCTCACCCTCAACGGCCTGAGCATCGCCGACAGCCACGTCAGCTACACCGTGCTCTCTGCCCCGGTGACGCCCGACCGCTTCAACCCCCAGCGCATCGACCTCAGCGGCATCAACGCCACCATCTATGCCCCCCGCATCAGCTCCGGCACCTATATGATGGAGCTCGCGGCTCTGTCGGCCGAGGATGTGTCTGGCCTTACGCTTACAGACCTTTCCTTTGCCCTCTCCCTGTCGCCAAACAGCGTGCGCCTTGACGATTTCTGCCTGCGCATGCCCCGCTCCGCGCTGAAACTCAACACTGTAGAGGCCTCTCTTGATGGCTCTATTGAGTCAATCTCCAAGCTCTTTACCCAGGTGCCTGTCGACGTGGCCATTGCCTCTGGAACACAGGTATACCTGCCCGACCTGCGCGCTCTGGTGCCAGATCTTGCCAAGGTGGAGTCCACGATCTCGCTCCGTGCCGATGCCTCGGTGACGACTGACAGCGTGTCGCTGCGCTCGTTCACTGCCGATGCCGACGACGGCGCCTTGGTGGTCATGGCTTCAGGCAATGTCAGCCACCTCAGCTACCCGAAGCAGCTATGCACCGACGGCCTGTCATTCCAGGTTGACGCCGACGCCACAGCCCTGCGCACCCTGCTGGCCAATTTGCGCTTGCCCTCTGCTGCTGCCGACATCATTCGCCGCGCTGGTCGCGTATCCGTCAACGGCACGGCTGAAGGTTCTCTGGCCCATGCCGAGCTCGATGCCACTCTCACCACTGCCGCCGGCAAAGCCATAATTTCCGGCATAGCTCGCCAGTCGGCACAGAATATATATGCCGTTTCCGCGGATCTTGACCTTGACTTCCCCCGCGCGGGTGCTTTGCTCGGTAATGCTGATTTAGGAGCTGCGATTGCCACCGTCTCTGCCTCTGGCACCATAGGCCGCGGCAGCATTAGCGGTGATGCCCATGCCCAAGTGGAGAGAGTGGAATTTAAAGGCTATGCATACACAGACGTCGATATCGAGGTTTCATCTCGTGATGGAATCACTGACATCGCTGTCGCAAGCGATGCCGCTGATGCCATGTTCGCCCTCCAAGCTCAGATTTCCCAACAGACAAAAGGGGAGACGACATTCACAGCCGATGCCGACATCACGGCCTTCACGCCTTATGCCCTGGGGCTTACCAACAAGCTCCAGGACCACACCATCTCAGGTCGCCTGCGCTCCAGCGGCCATATGCGGAGCGCCAAGGAGATAGACGCGGAGCTTAGTATCGAAGGCCTCTCGTGCCTTACCCCCGGCGGCGACGGCGTGAGCCTGCGCGAATTCACGGTCACTGCCTCCACTGGCCGCGAGCGCGGCGGGGTGACGGTCAAGAGCGACTTCCTCAACGGTGAGATTAATGGAGACTTCCAGCCTCTCACGCTTGTGCCTGTGATGCGAAGCATCGTGCACCAGTGCTTCCCCATTGTGCCCGACTACGAAGGCGAACTTTACGGTAACGACTTCGCTTTCGATTTCACTCTCACCCCTCTTGACGGCCTGTCGCAGATGCTCGGGCTGCCTGTGCAGGTGATTCACCCAGTCTATATCACCGGCGAGGTGTCGCGCGCCGACTCTCGCGCCGAGGTGGCCATTGATGCACCCTGGCTCATGCAGGGCTCGAAGATTGTGGAGAACACTGCCGTCAGCGCCTCGCTGCGCGGCTCTACTGGCAAAGCCGACGCATATGCCACCACCCTTATGCCCACCAAGAAGGGCCCCATGACCCTGGTGGCGCACCTCGCTGGCACGCCGGGCAAGGTGGTGTCCGACATCGATTGGCAGATAGAGCGCGCCATACCCATCAACGGCAACATCAATTTCAGCACCTCCCTCTGGCTTGACGACGAGAGCCAACTTGCTGCCCGCATGATATTCAACCCCGGCAAGGTAACCTTCGGCGATGCCGTCTGGGACATTGTGCCGTCGTCCATATCCTATGCCCAGCAGGCTATAGATGTTGACCATTTCATACTCCGCGCGCCCGACCAGTCGATATCCATCAACGGCCGTGCCTCGGCCCTCGATACCGACGTGCTCGCTGTGGGTCTCAACGGCATCTCGCTGATCGACATCTTCGAGACGCTTGAGATTGACAAGGCCCTGATAGGCGGCCGAGCCACAGGCGATGTGTACGCCTCTGGCGTGCTGTCCAAGCACCCCGTTATCCAGAGCCCCAAGATTCACGTCGACGGCATTTCTTACAACTACTGCACCCTCGGCGACGCCGATATCGTGATGCAGTATGACAACGACCTGCAGGCCTTCTGGCTTGATGCTGACGTGGTGGAGCCGGGCGGGTTGCACTCGCGCATCTTCGGCAACATCATCCCCGCCACCGAGCAGCTTGACATCACTTTCGACGCCCAGCACGTGAAGGTGGGCTTCCTCAAGCCCTTCATGAAGGCTTTCGCCTCCGACGTGCGCGGCTATGCCTCGGGCAGGGCGCGCCTATTCGGCACGTTCAAGTACATTGACCTCGAGGGCGACATCCTGGCCGACTCCGTGGGCATAAAAATCGACTTCACCAACACCTGGTACACGGCCACAGATAGCCTCCACATTCGCCCTGGCGAGATAGCTCTGCGCAACCTCACCATCCGCGACGTAGACGGCCACACGGCCAAGCTCAACGGCGTGCTCAAGCACACGTTCTTCAATGCTCCCGTCTTTGAATTCAACATCACAGATGCCGAGAATTTCCTTTGCTACGACGTCACGCCCAAGATCAGCCCCGACTGGTACGGCACCGTCTACGGCAACGGCTCGGCCTACGTCCATGGCCAGCCGGGAGTGGTGGACATCGGCGTTAACATGACCACGACGGCCGGGTCGACGTTCACATTCGTCCTTTCAGACACCGAGGTGGCCGACGAGCTATCGTTCATCGAATTCCGCGACGCCACGCCTGTCGACATCGCTCAGGTGGAGATTATGGAGAGCGCCATCCCCCAGCAGGTGCTCGAGTACCACCGCCAGATGCAGCAGGCCAACGAGGAGGAACCCACGGCCTTCAACCTCGACATCCAGGCCGACATCACCCCGCAGGCCCAGGTTGTCATCGTCATGGACCCCGTGGGCGGAGACCGCATCCGCGCCTACGGCTCCGGCAACCTGCGCATGACTTACGGCTCGCGCGACAATGACCTGCGCATGTACGGCAAGTACACCCTCGAGCGCGGCTCCTACAACTTCACCCTTCAGGACATCATCATCAAGGACTTCACCATCAAGGACGGCAGCAGCATCACCTTCCGTGGCGACCCGTATTCGGCACAGCTCGATCTGCAGGCCATATACTCCGTCAACGCTAACCTCAGCGACCTCGACGAGTCCTTCCTAACAGACAAAGACCTGACCCGCACCAACGTGCCCGTGCACGCTCTGATGAAGGTGACGGGCGATATGCGCCAGCCAGCTATAGCCTTCGACCTAGAGTTCCCCACGCTCACCTCCGACATCTACCGCAAGGTGCGCTCAATCGTCTCCACCGACGAGATGATGAACCGCCAGATTATCTACCTCCTGGCCCTCAACCGCTTCTACACGCCCGACTATATGGCAGGTGCAACACGCGGCAACGAACTGTTCTCCGTGGCCTCGTCCACCATCTCGAGCCAGCTCTCGAGCATCCTCGGCAAGCTCAGCGACAACTGGAGCATCGCCCCCAACCTCCGCAGCGACCGCGGCGACTTCTCCGACTTGGAGGTAGACCTCACGCTGTCGTCCACGCTCCTTAACAACCGCCTGCTCTTCAACGGCAACCTCGGCTACCGCGACAAGAGCCTCAACACGTCGCAGTTCATCGGCGACTTCGATATCGAGTACCTGCTCAACCGCCGCGGCTCCTGGCGTCTGAAGGCCTACAACCGATATAACGACCAGAACTACTACCTGCGCACCGCCCAGACCACCCAGGGCGTTGGCATCATCTATCGCCGCGACTTCGATCGTCTCTTCAACTTCCTCCGCCGCAAACCTAAAGACGAGGATAAGAAGCAGACTGAAGCCACTGACTCTGTGCAGACCGATGCCTCGAAGCCTGCCGAGCAAACCGCATCTAACACCTCAGTGGAATGACCGAGCCTACTCGTCCGCTACGCATTCTGCTCGTGGGCGACGCGAGCAATTTCAACCGCACCCTCTCGCTGGGGTTGCGGCGCTTTGGACATGAGGCTGTGGTGGCCAGCGACGGCTCGCGCTGGATGCGCACAGGCCGCGATATTGACCTCTCCCGCCCGATGCCGGGCAAGCTCGGAGGGTTGGCCCTGTGGCTTAAATTGAAGGCTCTGATGGCCTCTGGTAAGCTCAGCGGATACGACGTGGTGTCCGTAATCAGCACCAACTTCGCTGCCCTCAAGCCCGTGCGCCTGCGCAAGGTGTTCGACTTCCTCACTGCACACAACCGCGGCGTCTTCGTCACTGCCCTTGGCACCGATACTGAGTATGTGCGTGCCCTCACCTCCGAGCAGCCGCCTCTGCGCTATAGCGAATGGAAAGTCAACGGCCAGCCCGGCCCAGTGGCTCTCTCGCGACCTAGCGAACGTGAGCGTTGGCTCGCACCGGAACTCGCCGGACTGTGTGAGCATATTTATGATTCCTCGCTGGGCACCGTCAGCGCGCTCTATGAGTACAACCGCGTGTGCCAAGGCTTCCTGCCGCCCTCGCGGCTGGCCTACGGCGGCATTCCCATCGACTTGGCTTCCATCCCCGAGGTGGGCATCAGCCCGCAAGGGCAGCCCGTCAGAATATTCCTCGGCAGGCATAGTGACCGCATGGACGAGAAGGGCACCGGCCGCCTCTACGAGGCCGCACGCCGAGTGGCTGACAAGCA
Organism: uncultured Bacteroides sp.; assembly: GCA_964606815.1. Classification (GTDB taxonomy): domain Bacteria; phylum Bacteroidota; class Bacteroidia; order Bacteroidales; family Muribaculaceae; genus CAG-873. The sequence goes on from CAZSHV010000047.1 coordinate 11,646, forward strand.
CCCAAGCCTGTGCACGCTCGATGTGGTGGAGAACGTCCCTTACGCCGAATATCTCGACAGGCTGCAGCAGGCAGACATAGTCCTCGACCAGCTATATTCCTACACGCCGGCCACTAACGCTCTGCTGGCCATGGCCATGGGAAAAGTGGTGGTGAGCGGGGCCGAGCCGGAGTACTATGATTTCATAGGCGAGCGCGAGTTGCGCCCTATCATCAACGCTGTGCCAGACGACGAGCAGCTATACTCTACTCTTGAAGCTGCCGTGCTTGACCGTCAGCGTCTCTCCCAGCTCAGCGCGCAGGGACGACCGTTCGTGCTCAAGCACAATGATGTGGAAGTGGTGGCCCGCCGTTTCCTCGATTTCTGGACTGCTAAATTACAGAGCATATGAGTGAGACTAAGCCAGTAAAACTGCAAGTGCTGATCGTCACCTTCGGCCCTCAGGGGCTGGAGCGTGTGGCCGCGATGGACTTGCCAAAGGTCGACGAAGTGGGGTATATTGTATCGTGCCAGAGCGAGCCTATGCAGGTGCCAGAGGCGTTGAAGCGCGACGATGTCAGCGTGCATTTCACTCCCACTCGCGGAGTGGGAAGAAACCGTAACAACGCTCTGAGTTTGGCCTCGGCCCCCTACGGCATTATCGCTGACGATGACCTTGTTTACCATCCAGAGGGCTTGAGCGCTCTGATCGCAAAATTGGACAGCGAGCCTAACGTGGACGTGGCAACGCTGATGTGCAAATTCCAATACCCGCGCCGCTATCCCGCACCTGGGCATGACTTGAGCATACCATATAAGAATTATCAGCCAACGAGCTACGAGATAGCCTTCCGCCTCGATTCTATCCGCAAAGCAGGCGTGCGCTTCTGCGACATGCTTGGCGTGGGCTCCCCGCGTTTTCAGGCAGGCGAGGAGGATGTGCTTATACTCAACGCCCTGCGCAAAGGCTTGCATTGCAGGTTTTATCCTATCCTGGTATGCGACCACCCAAACAATACAACAGGCTATCGCGATGCTCGCCGCAAGGGCGTGCTTGAGGCCAACGGCGTGGTCATAGCCCTGACTTACGGCATCTCAACCCTTCCTCGATTGGCCCTCAAAGCCTGGCGCACGGGCGGAAACATCATCCGAAATTTCTTTTACCTATGTAGCGGCGCATTGTATGCTCGCCGCCATAGGGGGGAGTTCCTGAATTAGTCGTTTTCTGGTCAATGTGTGGCCTTGTACCACGCCGTTCCGGTCTTGCTCTCGGCCAGAGGGTTCAGGCTTGGCGTGGAGGTTGACAGACCGCTGCTGGTGTTCAGAGGCTGGCGACCGATGGCTGCGGTGTAGTAGGTGTCGGTAGCCACAGAGTAGGGCACCAGGGCCTTCAGCTGCGCCTCAAAGCGGTCGCGGAGGGCCTGCGGGGCAGCGTTGAGCTCCATCAGCGTGCGGGCATAGTCGCCGTAGTCGAAGAATATCGTGGGGAAGTAGCCGTCGAGCCGCTGAAGTGCAGACAGGTTCTCGATAGTCGCGGGACATGCGTCGTTGACCTCTGCCATCACCTGCGCCATCTCCTCGACCTGGGAAAGGTCGATCGTGGCCAGCACGCCGCAGGGGGGCGAATAGGTGGAATAGAAGCTGTAGAAGTCGCGGCAAGCCGCCTCGTAGTCAGTCTTTCCAATCAGATAGCGGCCCATGGTGGTGTAGGGCATGCCGCGAGCCAGAATCTCAGTGCTCGAGGCTATGAGATAGTCAGCCGAATTGCGCAGCTCGTAAGCCACCTCGATGCAGGCCATGTAGCAATTGTCAAAGAGGATGTATTCCATCTTTCCCACGCTCCGGTTGATGGCCTTTGCGAGGGTGGAGATGTTGGTCTGATAGGCAGCCGTGGTGCCTCCGAAGTAGCGTGTGGGGTAGGGGGTGTCATATTCCCAGTGGGCCTTGCCAATGGCCGCCGCCTGTTTCACGCGGTTGGAGACAGGGAGCCAGCCCATGCCGTGGCCGCCCACGATCATCGCATAGCTCTTTGCAGGAGCGGCCGACATGGCATCGGTTAATATGCCCGACAGCCCCTCTACGGTGGTGAAGTCGGGGTTGGTGTATGATTTCACGGCAATGCGAGAGCATGCGCCATTGGTATAAGCAATCTCGAACAGCTCAGCCTCGCTGTCGGTCTTGGAGAAGAACACAAGCACCCGACTATCGCCAGTGCTGCGCATGTTCATGATACATTCCTCGATGTCGTTGATGTTGCGCTCGAAGTCGCGGGTGAGGTTCGACGACCAGGGCAGGTACATCAGCACCGTCTTCTCGGTCTCTCGAGTGGGCTCAGGGTCATCCTTGCTGCAAGACGCGAGCAAGCATATTACGGGGAAAAAGAGGAGGAGAAAAATCTTTTTCATTCTTGAAATCAGGAAATTATAGGGCAGTAACACCCTGTTTTGGAAATGTTACGCGAAGTTACGCAAAATCCTCCAGTAATCATTTACGCCTAATCTTAAAAATGCCAAATTCCCCTTGCCATCAGCCGCCGATGAATATGCGATACCGAATGATTAGCGACGACGTGAGGAGAACTCCCAATTGGGAAAAAAAGTAGTAGGGTCGCCACCTGTGGCGACCGCCAAGAGGAATAACTAATTGATTGCCAAATGGATGTAGGGACGGCCCGAGCGGTCGCGGTAACGACATGGCAGCAAACGTTTTGTGATGTTGGTATATCCCTCAATTTTGATTTGGTGGCACTGGACATAACAAAATCCCCGCCTCGGGGTGCGGGGCGGGGGTTGTGTCGTATCTGAAGGGGGAATCAGAGCTTGTGGATGCGGATGGCTGCGCCGCCACCGGGGGCGAGCTTCTGCTTGAGCTTCTGGCCAGGTTTCACCTTGACGGTGCGGATGCGGTAGGCTTGCGGATTAGTCTGCCAATGGGCGTCGGGGGCATCCTCGTAGATTGTGGCCTCGTATTTGCCGTCCTTAGGCAGGAAGCTGAGGTCGATGGTGGCAGTGCGGCCGTTCTCGTCGGTGATGGCACCTACGTACCAGTCGTCGGAGTTCTTGTCGAGGCGTGCCACGGTGATATAGCGATTAGGTTCGGCTTCGAGATATTTCGAATCGGCCCAGTCAACGGGCACATCCTTGATGAACTGGAAGGCATCGAGGAACCGCTCATAATTCTCCGGCAGGTCACAGGCCATCTGCAGGGGCGACGGCATGGTGAGGTAGAGGGAGAGCTGGCGAGCGAGTGTAGTTCCGGCCTTAGAGTCTTTGCCTTCGCCGTAGTAGCTGAGGTCGGTCTGGAACAGGCCGGGAGTGTAGTCCATGGGGCCGCCTTTGAGGCGAGTGAAGGGCAGGATGCACGTATGCGAAGGGGGATTGCCGCCCATAGACTCGAACTCACCGCCGCGGGCCGACTCCTGTGCCAGCCAGTTGGGATACGTGCGACATAGGCCCGTGGGGCGGGGTGCCTCGTGGCTGTCCACCATAATCTGATATTCAGCGGCGCGCTCAATGACGTGTCGGGCATGGTCAACCATCCACTGTGATGTGTGGTGCTCGGAGCGGGGGATGATAGCGCCCACGTAGCCGGTCTTAACGGCGTCGTAGTTGTTGTCTTTCATGAACTGGAAGGCTCGGTCGAGCTGCAGCTCATAGTCGGCTGCGTTGGCGGCCGTCTCGTGGTGCATGATGAGCTTCACGCCGCGCTCCTTGGCATAGTCGCGCAGGGCGGGTAGGTCAAAGTCGGGGTAAGGCTTGTCGAATAGGAACTGGCGGTTTTTGCGGTAGCTGGCCCAGTCTTCCCAGCCTTCGTTCCAGCCCTCTACAAGGACGCCCTCGATGCCATGCTCGGCGGCGAAGTCGATGTATTTCTTCACGTTGTCGGTGTTGGCGGGGTGTCGGCCGTTGGGCTTGAGAGCGGAGTAGTCGGTGATTCCGGGCTTGGCCAGATAGTCGTCTGAGTAGGCCCAGGTCTTCTGCTTGCCGGTGAACATCTCCCACCACACTCCCACGAATTTCATGGGATGAATCCACGATGTGTCTTCGATGGCGCAGGGCTCGTTGAGGTTGAGCACGAGCTGTGAGGCAAGAATGTCGCGGGCGTCGTCGCTGACGATGAGCGTGCGCCAGGGGGTGTTGAAAGGCAGCTGCAGGTACGCGCTCACGCCCAGACGGTCAGGGGCAAGGTGAGCCTTCATGGCGTGGCCCTCGGTGTCCACGTCAAGCAGCATAGCAGGATAGCCAGCCAGGGCGGCCTCGTGGGCGCTGATGTAGACGGAGTCGACGGTCTTGATCAGCAGCGGTGTCTGCACTGTGGTGCCACCGGTGCGCTGGGCCTCGGAGTGGCGCTTGTACTGCTTCAGTGCCTCTGGCAGAGCTTCAAAGGTGGTCTCAGACCACAGGTATTCGTCGGTGTCGTAATCGCCGGGGATGCAGAAAAGGGTGTGGTTGTCGCCGTAGTTGAACTCTGTGAGCTCGTCGCGAAGCGTGAGGTAGTTGGCCTTCTTCTGCGCGGGGAGCTCGTAGCGGAATCCCAGGCCGTCGTCGAAGAGGCGGAAGCGCACGGTCATAACGCGCTCGGGGTTGTCAGCTTTGAGGTGCACGGCAAGCTCGCGGAAATGGTCGCGCACGTTGGAGTATTCGCCCCACACGGGCTGCCAGTCGCGGTCCACGGTCACGGTGTCGACGCCCACGATGGTGAACCCGTCGGTGAAGGCTGTCTCGTCGGCTTTGAGACCGAGCTTGCTGGGCAGCACTATGGCTTTGCCTTTGTAGTCGAGGGAATAGAACGGGGTGCCGGCGTCGTCAACGTCTACGCTCAGGGCCAGCTGGCCCGATGGCGAGGTGACGCCCACGGCTGCGGATGCCGATATGGCCGCGGCAAGCGACAGGCACGTCAAGAATCGAGATATTTTCATGGTATCTGGTATGTATGATATTTTTTCCGCGACAAAGATAGTAAATCCCCGCGGATTCTGCAACGCATTGTAAAAGAAACCGCCCGCGCCGAGGGGGCGCAGGCGGCAGGTATTTGTGAGCGATTTGCTGGAGCTGCTATCAGGCCAGGAAGCCCAGGAGCACACCAGCGGCGACAGCGGAGCCGATCACACCGGCAACGTTCGGGCCCATGGCGTGCATGAGCAGGTAGTTGCTGGGGTCGTACTCAAGGCCGAGGTTGTTGGAGATACGGGCCGACATGGGCACAGCGCTCACGCCAGCATTGCCGATGAGGGGGTTGATCTTCTTGTCCTTCGGGAGGAAGAGGTTGAAGAGCTTGACGAACAGCACACCGGAGGAGGAGGCGATGATGAACGCCATGAAGCCCAGGAAGAAGATACCGATGGTCTCAAGGGTGAGGAAGTGGCTGGCCTGTGTGGAGGCGCCGACGGTCATGCCCAGGAGGATGGTGACGATGTCGGTGAGCGAGGTGCTGGCGGTCTTTGCCAGACGGCTGCAGACACCGCACTCGCGCAGCAGGTTGCCGAAGAAGAGCATGCCCAGCAGAGGCAGGCCGGAGGGCACCACGAAGCAGGTGAGCAGCAGGCCCACGATGGGGAAGATGATCTTCTCGTTCTGCGACACGGCGCGGGCGGGCTTCATCTTGAT
>CAZSHV010000048.1:0-17030 GCA_964606815.1 uncultured Bacteroides sp.
TACCTTTGTTTCGCATCTCTTGGGCGCTTTTGAAGCCGTCGCTCGGTCACAATGCACCGGCATTGCTCCCTCCCGCCGCCTCCAAAATCCCTCCAAGATATGCGACCTCAGCGTTAACATATTTTATGGGACAGGCTCTAAACGATGAAGTGGGAGGGGGCTGATTAGAATTAGATGGTGAGCTCTATGAGGTTGTTTTCGAAGCCGCGCACGCAGCTTTCGTAGTAGCCGTCGCCGGTCGTGCGCGGACCGCTGATTACCTCGTATCCGTCTGACTGCAGTCGTGCTGTCAGAGCGTCTACGGCGGCTTTCGAGCCTAAGCTTATCGAAAGATGGATGTACCCCTGCCGATATGGTTCGTATTTCACTTCGGCAACATCAGGCCTCTGCATAATTTCAATGCGCGGACCGTCGGATAGGGATACAAAGTATGTACTCAGCCCAGTTCGCGGGTTGTGATACAATGAATTGGAAGAGCCGTTAAAGTATAGGCAAAAGAATTGTCGGGCTCCCTCCAAGTCGTTGACATAGAGGGCAATGTGGTCAATGCGCATATAACGGTCTCTTACTCTGCCTGGAGCTGGAGGCAGGCCCAGTTGTCGCCTTGGGTGGTGTGCAGGGTCTCGCGCAGGCCCAGGGGCTCGGCTACGGCCATGATCACGGGGATGTCGCTCTCGTAGAATCCGCTGAGGATCATGGTGCCTCCGCTGCGCAGACGGGAGCGGTAGGCGGCGAGGTCGGCGGTGATGATGTTGCGGTTGATGTTGGCCACGAGCACGTCGGCCACTGGCGCGTTCTCCAGAGCGGAAGCGTCGCCGAGGATGATCTCGATCTCCGGATGGCCGTTGAGGCGGCAGTTCTCCAGGGCGTTCTCGTGGGCGAAGGCGTCGATTTCGATGCCCACCACGCGGGAGGCTCCGCGCATGGCGGCGAGGATGGCCAGGATGCCGGTGCCGGTGCCTATATCGATGACGGTGGCGCCGTTGAGGTCGAGAGCCAGCAGGCGAGCGATGACCTGCGAGGTGGTGGCATGGTGGCCCGTGCCGAAGGCCATCTTGGGGTCGATGACGATATCATAGCGCGCCTGGGGCACGTCGGTGTGGAAAGTGCTGTGGATCACGCATTCTCCGGCCACGACGATGGGCTGGAAGTAGTTTTTCTCCCACTCGGCGTTCCAGTCGCGGCCCTCTACCGTCTCGGTTTGTACGGAGATGTCGCAGGGCATGGGGAAGGAGTCGATGACTGCACTCAGCGCACCGGCGTCGAATAGCTCTTTGCGCACGTAGGCTGTGACGCCCTCGGCATCGGGCACGAATGATTCATAACCCTCGTCGGCCAGCAGGGCGGCGAGGAGGTCGGTGGCGTCTTCGGTGCAGGGGGTGAGGGTGAGGCGCACCTGCTCGTAGTCGTTCATATGAGCGAAAAAAGGATAAGTGATGAATAAACATAAAGATACGCCCGGCCCGGAAGGAGGGCAGGGACGTGGGTGGCTATGGGCGCAGCCGAGTTCAGCGCCTGGGCTTCTTGCTCACCCAGCGACGCACGTGGCCGAACACCTTGAAGGCGAGCACAGCGTAGTCCACGATGCTCAGGGCGCCGAGCAGCTTGCCTGTGAGAGTGCGTGCTGTCTGAGCGGGCTTCTCGTAGGGCGCGGTGACGTTCTTGAGCTGGTGCTGTGCCAGCTCGATGCGCACGTCGTTGACGGCGCGCGCCATGCGCATCTGCTCCAGCGTGTAGCCGGGCCAGGAGGCGGGGGTGTGGTCAATCTCGCTTGCCATTGTCGGTGGGTTCGGTGAATGATTTAGGCGGCGCCACGATCAGTCGCGACACGAAGCGCGCTATAGGGTCGATCAGCAAAGCCTTGCGGAACACGAACAGGCACACGATGATGGCGACGAACACGCCTCCCACTATCAGATAAATCCAGTAGGGGGCTATGTACTCCGCCAGCAGCGTGGCTATGCCCATGGTCACGAATACGAGCGCCACCATGCCCAGTATCATCGCCACCGAATACGCCGCCACTGCCGCGAACAGCAGTGTCAGCTTCTCGGCCACCGTCAGGCGCGCGTTCTCCAAATGGAGGCCAGCCAGTCGGCGCAGCAATGACACCAGGCTCTGGAGGGAGCTCTGTGATTGTTCAGTCATGAGCCAGAAGGGAGAGGTTTATTTCTCCTCGGCGATCTCGGCAGCGATCTCGTCCACGAGGTCTTCGATCTGCTCCTCTTTCAGCACGCCGTAGCTGCGCAGGCGAGCTGCGATCTTAGCGCGGAGGTCTTCGCCTTTTTCGGGGGCCATGAGCAGAGCTGCAACAGCGCCAACGGCGGCGCCACCAAGGAATGTCAGTAAGGTTTTCATGATGGGTGGTGTTTTATGGGGTTGGGGGGAAATGTTAATTAAAGACTATGGAGTGTGGATTATTTGAGCTTGTCCTTGATGCGCTCCACCACGCGGTCGATGCGCTCGTCGAGAGTGAGCTCTTTCTTGCATCCGGTGAGGCGGCAGATGTCGCGGCGCAGGTCTTTGCCCTTCTTGGGGGCCAGGAGCAGAGCGGTGAGGGCGCCGGCGGCTGCGGTGCCGGCAAGGGCGAGTATCAGGCTTACATTTTTCATAATAGTTGCGTTTTTATGTTGATTATACCATTACAACGCCGCGGCGCGGGTAAAAGTTTGCGCTAATATACTATAATTTTTCCGACCGCGCAAGCCCCCTATGGGGTGTAACCGCACGCTAAAGGGGGCTGCCGGCGCTTGCCGACAGCCCCCTCCACGTTTCAACTATTTATTTATGAGAGCCTTAATACCCAGTATCACTACTCGATAGTAAGGGCGAGGGATGCAACCTCGCGCGGCGCTCCGCGCGTTGTTACATTAATATAACAATGAAAACGGCTAAATGCTCACTGCAATCATTTAAAAAACGATAAACAAAGTAAAAAACCTTCGCGCCGTTTAGTTAAAAGGAAGACGAAGTGTTAAACGACAAGGAATATTCCGCACGCACCCTCAACACTCCGTTTCCTTCACTTGCCTGGCGCGAACCTTCTGTTCAGTCACCCTTAACGCCAAGGACGAGAATCAAGAATGCCACGGAGTAAGCGCAAACCTGTGGTTTTCAGTATATCATATAAATACCCCTTCCCAGCGGCGTGCGGGGAATGGGGTAAAGAGGTCATAGGTGAAGGTGCGATTTCTCTCATCATTGATGAGAGAAATCGAGTGTCCGCCAAACAACACATAAAAAACTGCCCAGTATGGTTGCCTCGTTAGGCAAACATACTGGGCGGTGAAGTGAAATCATCTTTAGGGTCTACAATGTCAACCCCAATGCAATATCAGTCAATTCGCAGACATGCAGGCAAATCTCATGCATTGCCGCGATATGAATGGGGGATGATTGGTTTATTCAGCTTCGGGGTCGGTGCCGGCGAGGGTGGGGTCGACCATGATGCGGCCGCAGTACTCGCAGACGATGATCTTCTTGTGCATTTTGATCTCCATCTGCTTCTGCGGGGGGATGCGGTTGAAGCAGCCGCCGCAGGCGTTGCGCTGCACGGTGACGATGCCCAGGCCGTTGCGGGCGTTCTTGCGGATGCGCTTGAAGGCTTTGAGGGTGCGGTCGTCCTCGGGGAAGGTGTCTTCGATTTTCTTGGCCTCTTCGCGGAGGGTTTCTTCCTCCTTGCGGGTCTCACCGACGATCTCGTCGAGCTCGGCCTCTTTCTCGGCCAGGATGTGCTCCAGGTCGGAGAGCTGCTCGCGGGTGGTGGCGATTTCGGCCTCTTTGGCGCTGATCAGGGCGAGGTTCTCGCCGATGTGCTTCTCGGCCAGCTCGATTTCGAGCGACTGGAACTCGATTTCCTTCGACAGCAGGTCGTACTCGCGGTTGTTGCGCACGTTGTTGATCTGCTCGGTGTATTTAGCGATTTTGTCCTTGCACTCGGCGATTTTCACCTTGTCGGCGGCCACGGCGCTCTGGAGCTCAGCGATGGCGCGGGTGAAGTTGTCGATGCGCACGCTCAGGCCCTCGATGTGGTCGCGCAGGTCGTTGACCTCGAGAGGGAGCTCGCCGCGGACGGTCTTGATGCGGTCGATGTGGGAGAGGATGGTCTGGAGCTGGTAGAGGGAGCGGAGGCGCTCCTCGACGCTTGCCACTTGTTCTGCTTTCTTGTCGGTAGCCATATGTATGGGGATGATAATTCTGTGGTTAAACGTTAATCATCGGCGATTGCTCCACCGCCGAGATATGGATTGCAAAGTTAGGGAATTTTCGCGATATTACGTGCGAAATCACATTTTTTATTGGTGCCTCGGTCTGGTAATGGCCCGCGTCGATGATCAGGATGCGGTCTCCGTACTCCTGGAAGTCGTGGTAGCGCACGTCGGCGGTGAGGTAGGCTTGCGCCCCGCAGGATATGGCCGCCTGGATGAATTCACCGCCCGCGCCGCCGCACATGGCCATGCGGCGCACGGCCACATCGTCGTTGTGCACATACTGCGAGCATCGCACGCTGCTCACACCCAGGGCCTCCTTTACCTTCTGCGCCACTTGCGCCGGGGTGAGGGCCTCAGCCAGGGTGCCGTAGACTCCCAGACCCACGCCGCGCAGGGTGTTGAGCATGGGGGTGAAGGCGAAGGCCGGCTCCTCGTAGGGGTGCACCTCGCGCAGAGCTCCCTCCACGGCCTGCATGCGCCAGGTGGGTAGCACCACCTGTACCTCCACCTCGTTGGCCACGGTATGCTCGCCCACGGTGCCGTCAAAGGGCTGGGCGCCGTCCAGGGGGCGGAACGTGCCCGTGCCGGATGTCGAGAAGCTGCAGCAGTCGTACTGGCCTATGCTCCCCGCTCCGGCGTCGAAGAGGGCGTCGCGCACGCTGATGGCGTGGCTCTCGGGGCATATCACGCGCAGGCTCACCAGGCGCCCCTCCAGGGGGCTGAGCACGCGCAGGGGCTGCACGCCCATCAGGCGAGCCAGCTCGTAGCTAACGCCGCCGGGGGCCGAGTCGATGGCCGTGTGGGTGCTGTAGACGGTGATGCCGGCGCGGATGGCCATCACGGCAGCTGTGGCGGCGGGCGTCTGGCCCGCCAGGCGCTTTACGCCCTTGAAGAAGAGGGGATGGTGGCTGATGATCAGGTTGCAACCCAGGCGCTGGGCTTCGTCCACCACGGCGGGCGTGCAGTCCAGGCACACCAGTGCGCCCGTGCAGTCTATGCCCACGGCTCCGAGCTGCAGGCCGGTGTTGTCCCAGCTCTCTTGCAGCTGGGGCGGGGCGAACTGCTCCAGTGCGTGGATTATGGAGGATATGGTCATGGGGCCTATATTGGGAAAGTCGGGGAGTGGGGGTTAGTCCTTCTTTTTCTCCACCAGGGTGATCTCAAGCTCGTCGAGCTGCTTGGGATCGAGCGGAGCGGGAGCGTCGAGCATGACGTCGCGGCCGGCGTTGTTCTTGGGGAAGGCTATGCAGTCGCGGATAGAGTCGAGGCCGGCGAAGAGCGACACCCAGCGGTCCAGACCATAGGCCAGGCCGCCGTGAGGGGGCGCGCCGTATTTGAAGGCGTTCATCAGGAAGCCGAACTGCTCCTGCGCCTTCTCAGGGGTGAAGCCCAGGATCTCGAACATCTTGGCCTGCAGCTCGCTGTCGTGGATACGGATGGAGCCGCCGCCCACCTCCACGCCGTTGATCACCATGTCGTAGGCGTCGGCGCGCACGGCAGCGGGGTCGGTGTCGAGCAAGGGTATGTCTTCGTGCTTGGGGTGCGTGAAGGGGTGGTGCATGGCCATCAGGCGCTGCTCCTCGTCGCTCCATTCGAACATGGGGAAGTCCACCACCCACAGGCATGCGAACTTGTCCTTGTCCCTGAGGCCCAGCTGGCGGCCCATCTCCAGGCGCAGCTCGCACAGCTGCTTACGTGTGCGCATGGCGTCGTCGCCGCTGAGTATCAGGATCAGGTCGCCCGGCTCGGCGCCCATGGCCTTGCGCAGCTCCTGCAGCGTCTCCTGGGTGTAGAATTTGTCTACGCTCGACTTGACGGTGCCGTCCTCGCCCACGCGGGCATAGACCATGCCCTTGGCGCCCACCTGCGGGCGCTTCACGAAGTCGGTGAGCTGGTCAAGCTGCTTGCGCGTGTAGTGCGCGGCGCCCTTGGCGCAGATGCCACCGATGTAGGCCGCGGAGTCGAAGACCCCGAAGCCGTGGCCCTTGAGCACGTCCATCAGCTCCACGAACTCCATGCCGAAGCGCAGGTCGGGCTTGTCCGAGCCGTAGTACTTCATGGCGTGGTCCCAGCTCATGCGCTGGAAGGGCTCGGTGAGCTCGATGCCGCGAATGGTCTTGAACAGGTGCTTGGCCATGCCCTCGAAGAGCGAGAGGATGTCGTCCTGCTCCACGAAGCTCATCTCGCAGTCGATCTGCGTGAACTCCGGCTGGCGGTCGGCGCGCAGATCCTCGTCGCGGAAGCATTTCACGATCTGGAAGTAGCGGTCTATGCCCGCCACCATCAGCAGCTGCTTCAGCGTCTGGGGCGACTGCGGCAGAGCGTAGAAACATCCGGGATTCATGCGCGAAGGCACCACGAAGTCGCGCGCGCCCTCCGGCGTGGAGCCCACCAGCATGGGCGTCTCCACCTCCAGGAATCCCTTGGAGTCGAGGTAGCGGCGCACCTCCATGGTCATCTTATGGCGCAGCTCCAGGTTCTTGCGCACAGCGCCGCGGCGCAGGTCGAGGTAGCGGTAGCGCATGCGCAGCTCGTCGCCGCCGTCGGTGTCGTCCTCGATAGTGAAGGGGGGCAGCTCCGCGGGGTTGAGCACGCGCAGCTCGGTGGCCACGATCTCAACGTCGCCCGTGGGCATATGGGGGTTCTTGGCCTCGCGCTCGCGCACGGTGCCCGTCACCTGCGCCACATATTCGCGGCCCAGATGGTTGGCGGCCTCCGTGAGGGCCGGGTTGGTGCTGTTGTCGAAAACCACCTGCGTGATGCCGTAGCGGTCGCGCAGGTCGAGGAAAGTCATACCGCCCATTTTGCGGGTGCGCTGCACCCATCCGGCGAGGGTGACCGTTTCGCCGGCGTTCGCTAAGCGGAGCTCTCCGCAAGTGTTAGTCCTGTACATGGCTATGCTTGAAAAAATTATAATTCAAAGAAAGTGAACAGAGAGAGGGAAAACATTCTCGCGAATTTACAAAAAAAATCCCACCCGCACCTCCCCGCGGCTAAAAAATTCGCACATCCCCCGAAACTCTTTGCCTACTCTTTGCCGCATGGGTGGAAATTGCTACCTTTGGGGCGAATCAATCTATAAATAATCAATGAAACAAATCTTTCTGATGGTCTCGATGCTCGTGCTCCTCGCCGCTGCCACGAGCTGCGAGGATCCTGCCGTGGCTAAGGTTAAGATGAAAGCCGCGAAATTCAATGATGAGTGCCCGATCCATACTTTTGCCGGTGACTTGGTGAGCGTGCAGTACGACGATGCGGATAAGGCTTTGCAGCTGAAATTTACTACAACTGAAGAAGCATCCGGACAATACTTTGATGAAAGAAACTCAAAAAACACACTCGACAATCTGCGCCTTACCCTTCAGAATGACGTTTTCAAGCAGATCCTCAACGACCTTATCAAGGCTGATTCGGGCATTGAGTTCACATATACAGTAGAGGCTACTGGTGAGAGTGTGCATTATGATTTCTCATGCAGCGACCTCAAAGAAATAGTTGAGAACCCTATGTCTGAAAAGGATAGGAATAAGATAATTCTGCAGAACAAGACCGCGAACGAGAATAATCGCTGCCCCTACGAGATCATGCCTGGAGTAGAGGTGGTTAAAGTGGAATTGACGGATGATAACATGATCTGGCATTGCCGCGTGGACGAGGATGAATATGACTTCAATCTCATAAAAGAGTCAACGTCCGATATACAGGAGGCAATTGAGGAAACATTCAATCAAGCGCGTCGCGACCCGGCTCTCATATCCGAATTCAAAATGATGATAAAGGAGGGTGTAGGTTACGATTATCATTTCTACGGCAGTGATTCAAATGATTCCTTCGACATCGTTTTCACGCCCCGGGATATGAAAAGAATACTCCGATAGGATTATCCTTGGAATAAGCACCGGTGCAGTGCTCTGATCATCCTATTTGCTACTATGGGCGAAAATTGCTACCTTTGCCTATTGAGTAAGACGAATATTTAATTTCACCGTTTATTCGTTTTCGCTGATTTATTTCTTACTGACAATAAGAGCTTTCAGCTATAATTTGTAAGGACATTTTCATATTTGAGTTGACTATGGATTTTCTCGTGGAATTTCTTACAGGAATCGTCACAATAGCTTGCGTATGGCTATTTTTTAGGCTTTATTTCAGCCTCGAAGAAAGTGGTAAATTTGGTCAGAAAGTGATTAAATTTTTAGAATTTGCATTACTGGTAGTGGTTGGTGGAAGTGCAGTTATTGGGATAGTCTGTGCGATTGTTTTCGGAATTAGTTCACTATTTTAGTAACATATATGATACATCTGCATGTCGTAAATTAAATCTAATTCTGATTTTCTATTCAAACTGCGCAAAGAATTAACTTAGCGCATTAAGACTTTCATATTGATTTAACTTTCAGGTGCAGTGCTCTGATCGACCCATTTGCTACTATGGGCGAAAATTGCTACCTTTGCCTGCATGAAGAGCAAGTTTTCTGACGATATCGCCGCCGCGGTGGCCGCTTTGCGCGCCGGGGGCGTGATTCTATATCCTACCGACACGGTCTGGGGCCTGGGCTGCGACGCGGCCAACTCCGCTGCCGTGCGCCGCATCTTCGAGATCAAGCGTCGCGCCGACCATAAGGCGCTCATCGCCCTGGTGGGCTCTATGGCCCAGCTCGACCGCACCGTGGATAGCGTGCCGGAGGTGGCCGAGCAGCTGATCGAGGCCAGCAACCGCCCCGTCACTGTCGTCTACGACCAGGGCCGCGGCGTGGCCCCGGAGATGCTCGGGCCTGACGGCTCGCTGGGCGTGAGAGTGACCCAAGAGGCCTTCTCCCGCGAGCTGTGCCTGCGCTTCGGCCGCGCCATCGTCAGCACCTCGGCCAACGTCAGCGGCGCTCCAGCTCCCGCTTCATTCGCTCAGATTGCCCCCGAGATAATCCAGGCCGCGGACTATGTATGCCTCTCACGCCGCGGCGAGACTCCCTCCTCCCGCCCCTCGATGGTGATAAAAATCAGCGACGGCGGCCTCTTTAAAATCCTGCGTAAATAACCGTTAGACATCCACCTACCTTGGCAAGCCCACAGAACAAGACCCGCGCGCTGCCCCACTGGCTCGCTGCCCTGGTACTTTGGCGCGAGAAGCACATCAAGGAGAAGAATTTCATCATCTTCCTGGCCTTGGTGGTGGGCGCGCTGTGCGGCGGAGCGGCAATACTGCTCAAGTGGCTCATCCACTTCTTCTCGAGCGCGATACTCAGCATAGGCTCAGATCCCGACTGGCAGCACTTGGGCTATATACTCTTCCCGTCGGTGGGCGTGGTGCTCGTGGCGCTGTACGTGCGCTATGTGGTGAAAGACGACATCTCGCACGGTGTCACCAAGGTGCTATACGCCATATCGCAGAAGAAAAGCCGCCTCAAGCGCCATAACGTCTACACCTCCATCGTGGCCAGCTCCGTCACCATAGGCTTCGGCGGCTCGGTGGGTGCCGAGGGCCCTATCGTGCACACGGGCGCGGCCATAGGATCCAACCTGGGCTCGCTCTTCCGCCTGTCGCCCGCCACTCTGATGATCCTCGTGGGCTGCGGCGCCGGCGCCGGCATTGCCGGCATCTTCAAAGCCCCCATCGCCGGCATGCTCTTCACCCTGGAGGTGCTGATGCTCGACCTCACCACCGCCACGGTGATGCCCCTGCTCATATCCTCCATCACGGCTGCCACCATTGCTTACGCCTACACGGGCTACGACTTCGAATTCTTCTTCGCCCAGAGCGAAGACTTCACCGTGGGCAAGGTGCCCTACGCCTTGCTCCTGGGCGTGGTCTGCGGCCTGGTGTCGCTCTATTTCACCCGCGTGATGAACATGATGGAGCGGCTCTTCTCGCGCCTGCGCCACCCGTGGTCGCGCACCCTCGTGGGCTGCGCTCTGCTCTCGTCGCTGGTGTTCCTATTCCCGCCACTCTACGGCGAGGGCTACCCCGCCATCAACGCCCTGCTCAGCGGCGACATCGGCGGCGTGCTCCGCGGCTCGCTCTTCGGCGCCGAGGGCGGCCACGCCGTGTTCCTCATGCTCTTCATCCTGTTAGTCATCGCCACCAAAGGCTTCGCCACATCTGCCACCAACGGCGCCGGCGGCGTGGGTGGCACCTTCGCGCCCTCGCTCTTCGTGGGCTGCCTCACGGGCTTCCTCTTCGCATTCATAGTCAACTATTTCGGCCTCGGCTTGGCCATTGACAATAAGAACTTCGCCCTAATCGGCATGGCGGGCGTCATGGCGGGCGTCATGCACGCGCCCCTGATGGCCATCTTCCTCACGGCAGAGCTCACGGGTGGCTACCAGCTATTCCTGCCCCTGCTCATCGTCTCCACCATCAGCTACGGCACCATCAAGATCTTCGAGCCATACAGCATTTACGCCATGCGTCTCGCCCGCAAAGGCGAGCTGCTCACCCACCACAAGGACAAGGCCGTGCTCACGCTGCTGAAGATGGACAGCGTCATCGAGACGGACTTCCTCACCGTGCGCCCCGACATGACCCTGCGCGAGATGGTGGACGTCATCTCCCGCTCCAACCGCAACCTCTTCCCCGTGCTCGGCCCCGAGGGCCAGCTGCTGGGCGTGGTGCTACTGGACGAGATACGCAACATCATGTTCCGCCCTGAACTGTATAACAAGATGCTGGTCAGTACCTTCATGACCGTGCCGCCGGCCCGCATCGAGCTCGGCGAGCCCATGGAAGCCGTGATGAAGACCTTCGACGACACCGGCGCGTGGAACCTCCCCGTCGTCGAGCAAGGCCGCTACATCGGCTTTGTATCCAAATCCAAGATTTTCAACTCCTACCGCCGCGTGCTCCGCCACTACTGCGAAGACTGACAGCCGTAAAGCAGAATCGATCAGTCGGTCGCCCGGATTATCGGGATAAACGCTTGGGAATCAGTAGCGACAACGTCAAGGGAGCCCACGGAGTGGGCGGGTGTATGGTAGCCCTGGGCGAAAGCCCAGGGTAAGGAATCCCCAGAAAAATTCCCCCTCCCCGCCGCAGGTGGGGAGGGGGTTAGGGGGTGGGGTAATTACAGCCATTATTATTGCGGACGCTCGGGCAGAGCGGCCTTGCATTCGTCTGGAATTCAATCTGTTATACTTCAGGTACGAATTACAAGCAGCCTTTGTCGCGGAAGGAGAAGTAGCCTTTGTCGGTGATGATGATGTGGTCGCGGAGCATGATGCCGAAGAGCTCGCAGGCTTTGGTGATACGCCGCGTCAGGGCCAGGTCTTGTTCGCTGGGCTGGAGCGTGCCGGAGGGGTGGTTGTGGAAGAGCATGATGGAGTCTGCCAGGGTTTCAACTGCCCCCTGCATGATGATTTTCACGTCGACCACGGTGGACGAAGTGCCGCCTTGACCTATCTTCGACTCGCGCAGTATGGTGGCGCCGCGGTTGAGATACAGCACCCAAAATTCTTCGTGCGGCAGGCGCGCCATGCGCGGGTACATCACATTATAGGCCACTAAAGGGCTGTCAATAGCCACTTTATGATTCTTGATAGCGTCTGCCGCAGAGCGAGCGCCGAGCTCCAGGGCGGCGAGCAGAGTCACCGCCTTGGCGCGGCCTATGCCCTTGTAGCGGCGGCAAATCTCGTCCACGCCCAGGGCTGTGAGGTTGGAGAGGTGGTTGTCGTTGTCGATGAGGATGTCGCGGCTGAGCTCGATCACAGACTTGCCGCGAATGCCCGTGGAGAAGATGATGGCCAGCAGTTCGGCATCGGTCAGCGCTTTCAGCCCCTGCTGCAGAGCCTTCTCGCGCGGACGCTCAGCCTCCTCCATTTGCTTGATCAGGCGCGTGGTTTTGGGTTCGTAAATTTCCATAGCTCAATTATTTGCCGCGGCGCATTTCTACCTCCTCGGCCACGTCGCGGCCGCGGCCCAGCAGTATCTTCTTGACGAAAGCGTAGATGAATCCGCACCCATAGCCGTAAAGCTGTATGCAGCACGCAGGCACGGCCAAAAGTGCAATCTTCAGACTGCCGGACGAAACCCAAGCGGCTATGAACCACAGCAATACCAGCGCGCCGAGCGGGGCTAAGGCCCATGGAGACCACAGGAAGGCGAGGATAATCAACGCCACCGTGCCCAGCACCAGCAGGGCCGGCAGCGTGTGCACGGCCTTGAGCGAGTCGGGGTAGAGCAGCTTCAGCGTGATTCGCGACATGCCGAACACCCACACCTGGCGCAGGAATTTCTTGAAGTCCACGCGGCGCTTGTGCCACACCGCCGCGTCGGGAATCAGGCCTATGCTGAAGCCGGCCTGGCGCACGCGCGTGCTCATGTCTATATCCTCGGAAAACATCTCGCGGAAGCCGCCAACCTTCTCATACACAGCGCGCGAAACGCCCATGTTGAAGGTGCGCGGGGTGAACTTCTCCAGGCTCTTCTTGCCGCCGCGGATGCCGCCGGTGGTGAAGAAAGATGTCATGGAAAAATTGATGGCCTTCTGCACGGGCGTGAACGATTCGTGGGCCGCGTCGGGGCCTCCGTAGCAGTCCAGCGGGTGCTCCTTAAGCGCGTCGCGCACCGTGGCGAAGTATGTGGGCGGGATCACGCAGTCAGAGTCGAAGAACACCATATAGTCGCCCTGAGCGCGCTCCAGGCCGTAGTTGCGGGCTATGGAGCGGCCCTCGTTGGGCTTGTGGTAATATTTCACGTCGATCTCCTTGGCTGCCTCGCGGGCCTCGGCCTCGCAGGTCTCTGTGGAGCCATCCTCCACGAGAATCACCTCGAAGTCCTTGCAAGTCTGCTTCTTAAGGCTGTCGAGCAGGTCGGCCACCTCGGCGGGGCGGTTGTAGACGGGGATGATGATGGAGAAGGTCATGACATGCGGTTTTTATAATCCTCGTAGGTGAAGCGGCGCAGGTATTCGCACTCGCCGTCGGCGCGGCACAGCACGATATCGGGGTGCTGGATGCCGTTGAACATCGTGGTCTTCACCGTGGTGTAATGGTTCATATCCTCAAGCGTGAGCCTCTGGCCGGCCTGCAAGGGTTCGGCGAAGTGCCACGGGCCGCAGAAGTCGCCGCTGAGGCATGAGTTGCCGCCCAGGCGGTAGGGGATGGCATCGGGTGTGCCCTCCGGCACGCTCTCGGTGATGATGGGCTGGTAGGGCATCTCAAGGGTGTCCGGCATATGGCATGCGAAGGACACGTCGACGATGGCCGTGCGCACGCCGTCGTTCTCCACCGTGTCCACCACCTCGGTGATCAGGTCGCCCGTGCGCCAGGTGAATGCGCTGCCGGGCTCGAGTATTACCTCCACGCCGGGGTAGCGGCCGCGGAATCCGCGCAGCAGCTCCACAAGGTGGTCGGTGTCATAGCCCTCGCGCGTCATAAGGTGGCCGCCGCCCATGTTCACCCATCGCAGCTGCGGGATTATATGGCCGAACTGCCGCTCGAAGGCCTCAAGCACGCGCTCCAGGTCGTAGCTCGTCGACTCGCACAGGGCGTGGAAGTGCAGGCCCTCCAACCCTTCGGGCAAGCCGTCGGCCAGCTCCTCGGCGCTGGCGCCGAAGCGCGAGCCGGGCAGGGCGGGGTTGTAGATGTCCGTCTCGATCACCGAGCAGCGAGGGTTGACGCGCAGGCCGGGCGACACGCTGCCGCCGCGGGCGCGAACGTCGGGGGCGAAGCGCAGCCATTGGCTCACGGAGTTGAAGGTGATATGGGTGGAGAGGTCCAGATAGGTGCCTATGGTCTGGGGGGTGTAGGCCGGGCAGTAGCTGTGGGCGTCCGGCCCGAGGAACTCGCGGCCCAGCAGCAGCTCGTTGAGCGACGACGCCGTGAAGGCCTGGCAGTATTCGCGGATGATCGGGAAGGTGCGCCAGAGCGCGTTGGCCTTGAAAGCCATGATGATTTTCGCGCCGCTGCGGCGGCTCACGTCCTGTATCAGCTGCAGGTTGCGGCGCAGACGGTCTTCGTATACGATATAATACGGGGTGGGGAGGTCGTGGGCTTTCATTGGCGTATGACGAATTTTGCGAACTTAAGCAGAAGGGTTTTCGTGTCCACATTGTCGAAGGTCACGCGGATGCGGGCGTCGGGCTGCGATGTGTCCACGTCGATGATGGACCCCGCACCGAAGCGCGGATGCTCAATGCGCATGCCGGGGGTGAGCTCCGATGCGGAGTGCACTCTCGCGCCGGGCACGGCATGGTCGGCCGCCGAGGGGCCGGAGCGGAAGTTGGTCTGCACCCTCGCGCCGGCCGCGGGCGATGGCGTTGGCATACCCGTCGCGCCCCAGCTCGATCGGGGGGCAGAGGGCTGGCGGCCTGCCGCGGCCGAACGCTGCGAGCCCCAGGGCGATGAGCTGTGGAACGACGACCGGGCGCGCCGCTCGTCTTCGGCGAAGGTGTTGGGCGTGCCCATGGCCAGAGTCACGTAGCGCGGGTCGATGTCGCGCAGGAAGCGGCTGGGGCGCGTCATGCTCAGCTGGCCGTTGACATAGCGCTGGCCGGCGTAGGTGATCATGCAGAAGGTCTTGGCGCGCGTTATGGCCACGTAGAGCAGGCGACGCTCCTCCTCGATCTCCATGGCCGAATCCTTGGCCATGGCCGAGGGCAGCAGGTCCTCCTCCGCGCCCACCACGAAGATGTTGCCGAACTCCAGGCCCTTGGCGGCGTGGATGGTCATTAGAGTCACGCGGTCGGTCTCGTCGCCGTCGTCGCGGTCTTGCTCGGTGGCCAGCGATGCCTGCACCAGGAAGTCGGAGAGGAAGATGTGGTCGGTGTCGCCCTGCTCCACATGCTCGTCTACCCACGAGCGGGCGCTGTTGAGCAGCTCGGTGATGTTCTCTTGCCGAGAGATGTTCTCGGGCGTGCGGTCGGTCAGGAACTGGGCCATGAGCCCGGAGGCCGATATGATGAAGTTGGCGGCGTCGGCGGCATCAGAGCCGTCGTGGGCCTTGGCGTAGAGCGAGTCGATCATGGCCTTGAACTGCGCGAGCTTTCCGGCCGTGCCGCGGTTGATGCTCAGGGCGTACTTCTCCGGGTCAGAGATCACGGTCCAGAGGCTCACGCCAGCGTCGATGGCGGCGCGGCTCACCTTGTCGATCGTGGTGTCGCCGATGCCTCGCGAGGTTTTGATGACGCGCTTCAGGGCCTCGTCGTCGTCGGGGTTCACGGCCATGCGCATATAGGCCACGGCGTCGCGCACCTCCTTGCGTTGGTAGAACGACATGCCGCCGTAGATGCGGTAGGGTATGCCCTTGTCGCGCAGGGCCTCTTCCAGCACGCGGCTCTGGGCGTTGGTGCGATAGAGGATGGCGAAGTCGGCATAGCTTTGGCCCTTCTCCACCTTGCGGCGCGCGATCTGGCCAGCCACCATGCCCGCCTCGTCGATGTCGCTGTAGCTCTGGGCAATGACCACCTTCTCGCCCTCGTCGCCGCGGCTGAACACATGCTTGGGCATCTGCTCCGTGTTCTTCTCGATCAGCGACCCCGCGGCGTTGATGATATGCTGCGTGGAGCGGTAGTTCTGCTCGAGCTTGAAGATGCGCAGGCTGGGGTAGGCGCGAGAGAGGTTGAGGATGTTGCGTATGTTTGCGCCGCGGAATGAGTAGATGCTCTGGGCATCGTCGCCCACCACGCACAGCCGCTGCGACAGGTCGCAGAGCTGCGACACGATCATGTGCTGGGCGAAGTTAGTGTCCTGATACTCATCCACCAGCACATACTGGAAAAATTCCTGGTAGTGGCGCTTCACCTCGGGGTGGTCGCGCAGCAGCACGCTGGTGTAGTAGAGCAAGTCGTCGAAGTCCATGGCCTGGGCCACGCGGCAGCGCGCCACGTAGGCCGAATATATCTCGTGCAGACGGTCGCGGCGCGCGCGGCGGTCGGCCTCGCGGATGTCGCGGTCGGCGGCGTACTGCGCCGGGCCCACCAGCGCGTTCTTCGCCGTAGAGATGGCCGCGGCTATAGCTGTGGGGCGGTACACCTTATCGTCGAGCTCCATGTCTTTGATGATCATCTTCACCAGATTGCGCGAGTCGTCGGCGTCGTAGATGGTGAAGTCGCTCTTGAAGCCGATCTTGTCGGCGTTGGCGCGCAGTATGCGGGCGAAGATGCTGTGGAATGTACCCATCCACAGCTTTGAGGCCACGTTCTCGCCCACCAGGGCGCGGATGCGCTCGCGCATCTCGGTCGCGGCCTTGTTGGTGAAGGTGAGGGCCAGGATGCGCCAGGGCTGCAGGCCCAGGTGCAGCAGGTGCACGATCTTGTATGTCAGCACGCGCGTCTTGCCGGAGCCCGCGCCGGCTATCACCAGCTGCGGCCCGTCGCAGTATTCCACGGCCGCGCGCTGCTGGTCGTTGAGTTTTGACAGATATTCTTCCATGTGTGAGTTCATCGGGGAGGGGGGTCACCAGAAGCGGTTATGCTCCGGCGAATACTCAAAGCCGGCCTCGGCCAGACGCTTCTCCAGCTCAGGGCGCGACAGGTGCATGTCGTCGCACAGCGCGTCGAGCGAGGGGTACACGTCGCGCAGGCGCGTGTTTATGTAGCTCATGAGCATTACGGGGTCAGTGGGCAGGTTTTCCATATTATGCGAGTGTAAGAGCCTGTACCATAAAATGTGTTACCGCTGAGGTCGCATATCTTGGAGGGATTTTGGAGGCGGGGTGAGGGAGCAATGCCGGCGCATTGTGACCGAGCGACGGCTTCAAAAGCGCCCAAGAGATGCGAAACATAGGTAATCAACATGGCAAATTTAATCATTTTATTGCATTTTTTCTAAACCAGTGAAAGATTTCATCGCCTCGGCCATCCATTGGCATATTCGTCCGTGTTCTTC
>CAZSHV010000049.1:0-16913 GCA_964606815.1 uncultured Bacteroides sp.
AAATGATTAAATTTGCCCTGTTGATTACCTATGTTTCGCATCTCTTGGGCGCTTTCGAAGCCGCCGCTCGGTCACAATGCGCCGGCATTGCTCCCTCCCGGCGCCTCCAAAATCCCTCCAAGATATGCGACCTCAGCTTTAACATATTTTATGGGACAGGCTCTTAACTTCGCATTCGTCAAATTTCACTTTCTTATGTCACGTTTCGCTATTCTTCTTGCGGCGCTGATTGCCGCGGTTTCTCTCCAAGCCAGAACTATCAAGGGCACGGTGCTGTCTGACGCCGACTCGACCGCCGTGGTGGGGGCCGCTTGCAAGCTGATGTCGGGCCAGCAGTTGGTGCAGGGTGTTGTGTCTGACGCTCAGGGCGTCTTCGTCTTCTCAACTTCCGCCAAGGGCAAGCTCGCGCTCGAGATTACCATGGTGGGCTTCAGCCCCACGGAGATTGTCATCGACAAGGACGGCAACGTGGATGTGGGCACAGTCTACCTCAGCGAGGGTGTCACCCTCGGCGAGGTGCAGGTGACGGCGCAGTCGATGGTCGACATCAAAGGTCGCACGGTGGTGTTCCCCTCCGCGGCCGACGTGAAGGCCTCGTCAACGGCCTTAAGCCTGTTCCAGAAGCTCCCGCTGGCGGGTCTGCAGGCCAACCCCATCAACCGCACCCTGAGCGTCGACGGCGGCACGCCGGTGATTCTCATCAACGGCATACCCTCCACCATCAGCGATGTCAACGCCCTTGCAGCCAAGGATATAGCGAAGATTGAGTTCTCGCGCCTTACCCCGGCCCGCTATGCCGACCAGGGCTACACGGGCATGCTGAGCATCACGCTCAAGAAGCGCTCCGACGGCGGACAGGTGTACCTCTGGAGCCGCAGCGCTCTGAACACGGCTTTCATGGACGGTAACTTCCGCGCCTCCTACCACCAAGGCCCATCGCAGTTCACCTTGGCCTATAACCCCTCTTGGCGCAACTATCAGCAGGTGTACGACCGCACCGAGGAGAGCCTCATAGCCCCTGACTTCCGCGTGGACATGCTGGAGACCGACCGCAACCCCTTCAACTACCACACCCACTCCACGCAGCTGCGCTACGACTTCAGCCCCAACCTCCAGACGCTCTTCTCGGCTACATTCCGCATGACGCCGCAGTCCAATAGCAGTCGAGCCATTGCCCACACAGATGACTCCTTCCTGGGCCAGTACGACAACCGCAACCTCTCCTCCTCCCGCGACCTCACCCCCTCGCTCGACCTCTACTTCAAGCGCGAATTCAACGACGCCAACTCTCTGGAGGTGCAGGTGGTGGGCACGCTCAGCTCCAGCGACTACCGTCGCTCCAACGACTACGCCTTCCCCGACGGCTCCACCGACATCTACGTGATGGACGTGGACAGCCGCCGCCGCTCCCTGATCAGCGAGGTGAGCTATACACACGACTTCGGCAGCCGCACCTCCCTCTCCGCCGGATTCCAGAACACCCTCTCGCACGCCACGAACACCTACATCAACTCCGACTATAAGCCCCTGCTCACCGAGAACAACAACTACCTCTACGCCAGCCTGGGCCACCAGGTGGGCAAGTTCTACCTCTCACTCTCCTCCGGCGCCAAGATGTATTGGATGAAGAACGACCTCAACCGCCGCCACTTCATACGCAACATCACCACCGTGCAGGCCAACTGGAACATGTCGCAGGCATGGAGCCTGGTCGGCGCCTTCCAGTATAGCCCCGGCATTCCCTCCCTCACGGCCCTCACCGACTATCCTCAGCAGCTGACGCCCTACCTCGTCAAGAACGGCAACCCTGACCTGAAGGTGTCGCAGAACTTCATCTATCAGCTCATGCCGGCCTATAAGTATAAGAAATTCAACGCCTCGCTGCTGATGACGGTCTACGACGGCAAAGACTTTGTGATGGAAGACATAGTCTACGCCGGCGACCATCTGTTCCTCTCCCAGTCCATCAACGCGCGGCGCTGGTGGAGGGCCGGAGGAAACCTCTACCTGCGCGTCAGCGACATCCACGGCTTCGGCGCCAACGTCAGCCTCGGCCTCACCCATTACGAGGCGCTGTCCACAGACTGGACGCACCACCTCACGGCCTTCAACGCCAGCTTCTCGCTGTGGTGGAACCACGGCCCATACACCATCTCCTACTGGCGCAAGGTGCCCGGCAAATACCTCAACGGCGACGTGGTGAGCAAGGACGAGAACGGCGACGAGATAGAGTTCGAGTACAAGCCCAACAAGCACTGGACCATCGGCGCCGCGTGGATGTACATGTTCGAACGCCGCGGCACGAAGTACCCATATTGGCGCTATTCCAACGTAAACCTCGTCTACAGAGACCGTTACATCAAGAACAACGCCAACATGGTGGTGCTGAGCGTGAGCTACAGCGCCGACTTCGGAAGCATCTTCCGCTCCTCGCGCCGCTCCCTCAACAACAGCGACCGCGGCTCCTCGCTGCTCAAGATGTGATTCCCCGGCGATTCCACAACATTGTGAGGTGAATAGCAGGGCCGAACGGTCGGTTCGGCCCTGCTATTCGATTTGCGGCGTTGTCTTTACACATTTTTTTGCCCTAAATATTGCAAACGCGGCGAAATTGTTGTATCTTTGCGTCTGACAAAAGTTCCCTCTAATCTTTAATTTTAATCTTTTCCTATGCATCTCTCAGATTCCACCCCTATCCGCCGAACTGTCAAGGAGTTCTTCGACAAGTTCGAGTACAACTACGACTTCGTGGAGGAGAAAAACTTCTTCCGCACGGGCTTCACCCTCGACAACTGCAAGGTCAGCATCCTGCTCCATGCCGACGACGAGCGCAACTTCCTGTTCTGCCACGCCCTCTTGCTCGAGGACATCTCCGCTACCAACGTGGTTGGTCTCACCGAGGCCTTGAACAAAATCAACTTCGAAACCCGCTTCACCACCATCTGCTTCGAGCCCGAGATCTCCCGCATCACGTGCCACTGCGGCATCAACACCGACGGCACCACCCTCTCCGTCGACCAAGTGCACGGCCTGATCCAAATGTGCGCTTCCACCCTTGACGAGAACGCGCTGGAACTCCGCAACATAGCAGCCGGATCCACGCTTAACTGACGCACCTCGCGCCGGTTTTTTCCGCAAACGCTTGCAAGATACAAAAATTATATATACATTTGCAAAAACCAACGATTAAAACATCTAAACCGAATTATGGGACCTATCGCACAGACCATCAAAGCTTACTTTGAGAGCGAGAACTACAAGTACGAGTACGTCGAGGAGAAGCACTTCTTCAAGAGCGGCTTCAACCTCCAGAACGGCTCCGTCAGCGTCATCCTCGACGCCAACGAGGAGCACGACTACTTCTTCTGCCACGTGGCATGGCGCGGCAACGTGCCCACCCGCGCTATCGGCGCAGTGACCCTCGTGCTCAACGACCTCAACTACCACAGCAAGTTCACCACCCTCTGCGTTGACCCCGAGGACGGCGAGCTCATCTGCCACACTGGCGTCAACACCGACGGCACTTCCCTCTCCATCGACCAGGTGCGCCTCGCTGTGGACATGTGCACCGACATGCTCGACAAGAACATCGACAAGATCATGGGCGCCGCTTGGGGCACCCCCGCTGGCGCTAACAACTAATCAGCCTCTGCGCCGCCCCGACTGGGGCTCGCGGACATCTCTCATCACAGCCCCGCGGCTACCACGCCGCGGGGCTTTTCGTAAATCCTCACCCCATGGCAAAACATTCTGCCGCCCAATGGGCCTGGGCCGCCCGCCCGTGGTCGCTCCCCGTGTCCGTTACTCCCGTGCTAATAGCCCTCGTTTATCTATGGTGGAGCGGCCGAGCCGTTGACTGGGCCCTCGGACTCACTGCCATGCTCGCCAACGTCCTGCTCCACTGCGCCGGCAACACCTGGAGCGACTGGCACGACTTCCGCCAAGGCGTAGACCGCGCCGAGACCCCCGGCGCACGCTCCATGGTCGACGGCGTCTTCACTCCCCGCCAGATCATGGCCCTGTCCATCACCCTCACAGCCGCCGGGTGCATCCTCGGCCTCGGCCTCGTCATTCTCACAGGTCTGCCACTGCTATGGATCGGCCTCATCGGCGTGGCCTTGACCGCCTCCTACCCCTTCATGAAATACCGCGCCCTCGGCGAGCCCGTCATCTTCCTCACCTTCTGCATCCTCCCCGCCATCGGCACATCGTGGGTGGCCTGCCAGACCATAGCTTGGGATGTCCTCTACGCCGCCGTGCCCGCCGGACTTGTCACTGTGGCCGTACTATTCGCCAACAATTTCCGCGACAAAGCCCACGACGCCCAGGCCGGCATCTTCACCGTGCCCATGCGCATATCCCCAGCCGCCACGGCCCGCGTCTACGCTGCCATGATTTTCGCTCCGTATCTGTGGGTCATAGTTTGCGCCATCGCCGGCACACTCCCCTGGCTCTCGCTCGCCGTGCTGCTCTCCGCACCCATAGCGGCCGCATGCGCTAAATACGTCTGGCGCAGAGCCAAAGACCCCGCAGCCGACATCGCCACGTGCGACGAGCGCACCGCCCAGCTCCAGCTCATCCTCAGCCTTCTGCTCTGCGCCGGCCTCGTTGCCGCCCGCCTCCTCAGCTAATTCCGCGTTATGAAAAAACTGATTATCGCCATAATCATAGCCCTGGGCTTGTGGACGCTCATGTTCGCCCCTGGCCTGCAGCCATGGCTCGCCGACATCTTCGCCTCGGCCTTCGGCCCCGGCGTCGAGCCATACCGATTCTGGATCATGATGAGCTGCTCCGGCGCCATCCTCACCCTTATGTCCACCCTCTGGGGCCGCGCTTGGTGGAAAGGCGTTGACTGGAAGGTCACTGACCTGCTGCTCGGAGCCTGCATCGCCGCTGCCATGTGGGGCATCTTCTGGGTCGGCGACAAGCTCTCCCAGCTCATGTTCAGCTTCGCCCGTCCCGAGGTCAACCTCATCTACGGCATGAAAGACGGCGCCAGCGCCTGGACCCTCAGCGCCCTGCTCCTGCTGCTCATCGGCCCCGCCGAAGAAATCTTCTGGCGCGGCTACGTGCAGCGCAAGCTCCAGCTCACCATTGGCCCCAACACCGGCATGGTCGTGGCCACGCTCATCTACGCCCTCGTGCACGTCGGCTCCCTCAACTTCATGCTCGTCATGGCCTCCCTCACCGCCGGAGCCTGCTGGGCCCTGCTCTACAGATACTTCCCCCGCCGCTTCGGCGCCATCATCGCCAGCCACGCCATCTGGGACGCCGCCGTTTTCATCTGGTTCCCAATAATGTAAGGCCGCTTTGTGGCGCTCGCAAGAAACGAAAAACGTTGACCCTCTGGATGTAGGGACGCTCATTTTGAGCGTCCGCATTAACGCCCACAAAACCTGAACACCCCCATATACTATATTACAAAATCTTCAACGCGATGGCCGCGCACGCCTCGGCGTCGGCCAACGCGTGGTGGTGGTTCGTCATGTCAAAACCGCAATACGCCGCCACCGACTCCAGGCCGTGGCTCGGCAGGCGCAGCTTGCGGCGCGAGGCCGCCAGCGTGCAAAGGAACGGATAGGCAGGATACTCCATATCATAAGCCGCGAAGACAGCCTTGAGACAGCTCTCGTCGAACGGCCTGTTATGCGCCACCAGCGGCAACCCCGCTATACGGTCCCGCACCTGCTCCCACACCTGCGGAAACTCCGGCGCCGAGTCCGTGTCGCGGCGCGTAAGGCCATGCACCCGCGTGTTCCAGTACGAATAATAATTCGGCACCGGGCGGATCAAGCTATAGAAGCGATCCACCACCACACCGTCGCGCACCACCACGATGCCCACGCTGCACACACTCGTCCGGCTCCCGTTCGCCGTCTCGAAATCAATCGCCGCAAAATCTCGCATATTTCTGTAATTGGAAAGTGAAAAAACAATGCGAAGTTACTCAAAATATCGCATTTCGAACTCACTTACTTGAATCTTTTTTGGGAGCGGCGGCGCTCTCTGGGGTCATCCGGCAGGTCAATTAGGAACTGCTTCCTGTTCTATTAATCTTTCTGCGTCATCCAATTCGCTCTCAAAGACTTGTCGGTCGCGCAAAATAGCGTATAATTCTCTTACCTCCGGATAAAGACTAGACAATTCATCTAAAATTTCCACATACATTGGATTCTCCTTTTTGAACTTAATCTTAATCGAATCTCGGTCTTTGGTATCTGCATTTTGCAGCAACTTCTTTAGGGCGTTTGCGTACTTTTCTTCCTTCTTTTCCAAATCATTGATTTTCTTCTCAAGTATTGCTACTTTTTTCTCTAATCTTCTTATATGTTTTCTCACTTCCCGTAACGCCTCTTTTACCTCTGGAAGTATCGAGCGATTAATGGACTTTAGTTCCTCTATTGCAACTTTTACAAAGCCATATATTTCGGACAATTGAGTTAGGTTGTCCATAAAATGGAGTGCTCCAGAGATTTTATAAGCCATATATGCGATAGACATCTCATAGGGGTACACACGATACAACCTTCTGTCTTTCGGCTGGAAATTTGCAACAGACACATAATTTTCAGCCATTTCATCATTGGCGTCTTGAAATGATTTAATAACTTTATTTGGATTCAATCGAAGTTTTCTTAGCCCAGCCATCATTCCCTCAAGCTCGTTCTTGATCCAAGTTTGGACAAAATTATCAGGGTTACCCTGGGCGAGGTTAGCAGTTTCTACAACGAAGTTTAACGACAGGGGCCAACTTTTGTGTTGAGGCACGTATTGCCTCGTAAACTTACCAAACTCTACCATGTTCGCATAGTAGTAACGAACGATGTCCGAATATGGAATTATTTTAATTCCCTTATATGTCAGATTGACATAGAAAAACGCTGAACGTCCATAGCCAAAGTTAGTTTTAACCTCAAAAACTATATCGTCATTTATGGGATATTCGTAAGTAGTCCTCCCAATATCCTCTGTTGAATACATCAGGTTCCTACTACTTCCCTTAACTTTCTCTAATGCTGACATATACTGATCTGCATTAATGAAATCTTGGACTTTCTCGAAATAGTCAGCTTTTAAACCGTCCACGAACTCTATATATGCAGCATCGACATCAAAGCATTCCCCACACTTCAAAGCTTTTTTATACTCTGCCCTAAGTGACTCCTTTTTTTGCGCACATATCTTTTTGTACTCTGTTGGAGTAATAACTTCCGGGAGTTTTGGCCCAGTTATGTACGAGTCTGAATATCTGTGTGGCATACAGACATGGTAATATTGTTTTGGGAAATGTATGCGCAGTACCCTACTCTGTAGATCTAGAAGGGTCTTTCCGGAGTCCTTCACCATTTCTTCAAGATCCCTCAATAACTTCTGGTAGGTTTTTTTGACTGGAATCTCTCGATACTCTAGGACACCATTGTACGTTTTGCGCACGCACGAGATATAATCGACATTTATTGTTTTAGACATCACGGACGATCTGAGAATTGATGATTACTCAATAGTTTCTTCACGGATTTTGCCAGGGCGCGGAGGGCGTCGTGTATCTCTTCGTAGCTCTGCCGGCGCTGCCAGAGTATCTTTAGATAACGCTTGTAGTCATCGGAATTTTTCACTACGTTGTTGTAGTAATTCTGCACTTCGGGGCTCAAGGTCTTGAGTTTTTTCCAGTCCACTTCGCCGCTTTCTCTCAAAGCATACCCGCGGGAGGTAAGCCACGCGGCATATCCGGCCGCGAATTGGGCGTCGTCGTTCTCGTCGCCCCCTATATGGCTCTGCTCGTTGCGAATCTCGCGTATGTAGTTGATGGGGGTCAATGCGGTCGCCATCCTGTGCTCTGCCTGGTATGCCCAGAGCTTCGGCCCGAATGGTATGGCCCCTATAGTATTAGCTTTGTCAGACACACTCAGTTTTGGCTTGATTCGCAATATATGCTCTCTTACCTCCTGCACTGTGCCTATGGAGGAGTAATAGAGATTCAACAAGCCCTCGGCCTGCATCACGGCATAGCGGCAGAACTCGCTGAAGTCCACCTTATGTCCGCGCGTGCCATACTGGCAGCGCAGCATCTCGCGGCAATATGCCTGAAGGCTGCGGCGCAGGTGCTCGTCAGCGACGAAGTCATAATCAACCACTGGTTCGGCATCGTCGAGCTCATAATCAAGGCCGAGGTACTGTTCTATCTTCGTGATTTTGTGTGAATCTTCTTTCGAGGGAGCTGGCACGGGCTGAGTGGTTGCCCCCAGCAACTTACGCAGTTCTGTGGCGAACCAGGCGTTGGCGGGGTCGCTGAGGATCTGCGTCTTGAGGAATTCGAGGAGCTTGTTGAGCAGTCGAACGTCGGTGTTGGCGGTCATTATGGTAGGATTGAAAGGTCAAAGTCTGTGTCTATCAGTCGCTCGAGCAGGGAGAATGCGCCATCCGACTCCTTTGCCATACCAAAGAGTTCTTCATCACTGATTTCGTCGGGCTCCATGGGGATATAGAAGTCTTCGGGTTCGTCAGGATCCACGGGTTCTTCAAAGTTGGGCTCAACGGGCTCTTCAAACTCGTCGGGCTCGACAGGTTCAGAAGGAAGCTCCACGTCCGCGAACTTGTCTAAATTCAGCGTCAAAACTCCGCAGCTTTCGGACTGTTTGCGGTGAATCATATAGAGCATCTTCACCTTGGCCTTCTCGCCCTCGCCTTCCACGCAGCGGCACAGCGAAATTTGGACGTCGGCGGGGATGGTGTCCAGGCTGAGCTTGCTGCTGATGGTCACCAGGAAGGAGCGGCCATCGAGCACGAAGGTGGCGTAGGGCTTGGGCTGCTCGGCGTTTTTGGTCATATGGAACTCAAGCTGCACACCGAATTTTTGCTCGAACTCCGGCACGGGCATGGTGAAGATGTACTCCCACTTCTCGTCGTAGACAGGCGGCGCGAGGCGAAGTATGCGGTCGAACTGAGCGAGCAGACGGCGGTAGACGGGGTCGCCCTCGCCGCGCACCATCTTCAGGTAGCAGAGCTTGCCGGCGATGACGTTCTCCATGTTCGGCTCGCCCTTGTGCAGGTGACCTTTGTCGGCCTTGTAGCGGGGATAAAAGGCGGCGTAGGCAGCTTGTTCGCCGTATTTCTCCCAGATATGAAGCACGGCGCGGACGTCTTTGATGTATTTGCGGGCCACGTTGACGCGCTCGCCCACGGTGAGGCCCGTCACCTCCTGGCGCGCGCCGCGGTGCTGCAGGCGGGTCTTCTTGGCGTTGATGGTGAACCCTTCGCCCTCTATGATGCGCTGCAGCTCAAGGCGGAAGGCGCTACCGTCGGCATAGACGTTGTGGCTGGAGCTGAAGGTGATATCGTCGGCGTAGCGCGAGTAGAGCAAACCGAAGCGTTTGGCCAGGCCGCGCAGGCGGCGGTCAAGACGGTCGCACACGGCGTTGGTGAGCAGCGGCGACGTGGGCGCGCCCTGGGGCAGCACGAAAGCCGAGCGGTCTTCGTAAGCGTCCTCGTCGACCCTCATGCAGCACAGCCCCGCCATGGCGCTGGCCACCTCGCGGCTGAAGCTGAAGGGAGGCAGCTGCAGGCGCTTCCACACGCGGGCCTGGTGCACGCTGGGGAAGAAGTCCTTGAGGTCGATGTTGAACACATAATTCTGATGCAGGTGCATAGCGGCATTGTCCACCACGCTGCGTCCGGGGGCGAAGCCCATGGCCGAGACAGAGGGGGTGTAGACGGCCTTGAACACCTCGTTGAGGCACAGTTGCATCCACTTGAGATTGCGCGTGGGAGCGGAAATCACGCGCTCGCCGCCCGTCTTCTTGGGGATGCTGAACTTGCGGTAGGCCTCGGCCCTGCGAACGTTGGGGTTGCACAGAAGCCCCAGCTGCCGGCGCGTGAATGGATAATCAGAATTGCCGGACAGCTCTGCCTTCACCTCGTTGAGGAGGCGCAGCAGGTCTGTCCGGCTTTTCAGAGCGTGTGCTTTTTGTATCAGGGTCTGTTTATCCATTGATTTTTAAGAAAATAGAAAAATTGACATACCGGAGCTGAAGCGTCTTTTCTTTATGTTTCCCAGGGCCGCAGGACCGGGGAAAGAGTAACCACTTAGACCGCAGGTCTAAGTTTTGAGATTTTGATTAGCCGAAGGCTTATATCTCCATACTCTCAAACTCGCAATTACGCATCCGAGCGAGGAGCAAAGCTCCGACGAGGATCGTAAATGCGCATGCAGCCAATTGAACATTGGAAATTCCCCGTTGCGGGGAAAGTACCCGGCCATTCGTCGGGCAGGTTCAAAATGTTTGCTTCAGCTCCAGTATGTCAATGTCCTTTTGTTTTGATGATGCAAAGTTAATAACGGTGGGCGAAATCTTTTTTCGCGCCCGCCTTCGATTTTTCAATCGATATTCCAGTAGGCGTCGGGATCGCCGTCGAAAGCATCATAGATGTCCTCGTCGCAGTAGCCAGCCACGTCCTGAGCGTAGGTGCCGGCAAAGTCCTCGTAGGTGCCGCGGGAATAATCCTCGTCGCAATAGTCGTCGTACATAGTATTAAGTTTTTATCGTTCACGCTGCAAAGTTAGCGCGCTTTTCAGCCGAACCCGCGGTTTTGCAACCTTGCATTTTTTAATCTTGCTGCAAAGTTATGTCGGCATGGCGAAATAGATATTCGCGATGGTTATTTTTTCATCGCCCCATATCGCTCCACCATGCTCCGAGCCGTGGCGGCTATCTTGTCGGCGATATGCGCGGGGCTCACCACTATCAGCTCCGGCCCGAAGCTGGAGAGCTCGCGCAGCAGCTCATAGTTCTCTATGCAGTCTATGGTGAAGAAGCGGCCCGCGGGCAGTTGCGGATACTCCTCGCCGAGCCGGGCCTGTTCAGCTGCAGAGAGATTACGCTGCGAGCCGTGCAGGGGTTTGGTGCTGACGTAGCCCTCGGAGCGGGAGGACACCCAGAAGGTGATTCGCTCCACTGGGCGGCCTTCGCGGAAGGTCACGCCCACGATGTCCTCATACCGCTCCATATAGTCCTCGCTGGGACTCTTGTACGCGCGGCCGGAGGTGTACTCCACACGGTCTATGCGGTCGAGGGCGAAGGTGAGGATACGGTCGCTGTCAAAGGGACTGGCGATGAGGAACCAGCGGTTGTTGTACTCCTTGATAAGATAAGGCGAGAGCTCCACGCTGCGCACTTCGGCGCTGGCGAAGGTGTGGTAATAGAGCGTGATCACGGCCTTGGCGCTGATGGCGCGGTAGAGCTCGGCCAGCAGGGTTGAGTTTTCAGAAAGATTCTTCGACATGCTCACGATCTCGGGCTGCTCGCCCACGTCGAGACGGGCGGCCAGGTCTTCGAGCCATTCGAAATTTGCCTGCCCCTTAAAGCTGCCGAGGGTGGAGAGCACCGTGCGCAGCAGCGAACGCTCGTCGTCTGACAGCTCCTTGCGGAATATGGAGAAAGACGGGTCGGCATATCGCACGCACTGCTTACGGTACACACCGTCGCCAGTGCTGGTGGGCGCATCCATGCGGAATCTCTCTAACTCCACGCCAAAGGGGCTCTCTTCCTCAAGATAGCGAAGGTCAAGCTGCACCGTGCGCTGCGTCACAGGCTCCTCGCCCAGGTCGGCAAGGCGGTCGCAGATGTACTCGGTCATCTCGCGAATCGACCAGTTTCTGCGGCGGTCCTGCAGCAGGCGGTCGAGCAGCGCGTAGCGCGTCATGGCGTTCTTATTCTTCGGCATATCTCTGAAATCGTTTTGCGTTGCAAAGTTGCAACGGCATGGCGAAACCTATCTTCGCCATCGCCGCGAATATACGCAATTACGCGCTTTTGCGCAAGCCGGAGCGTTGGCGGAAGTAGATTTGGAGGCTGTTGAAAAGGTTCTGCCAAATGGAGTAGAATGCCATCCCAACCGAGGCCACGGGGTTAAGGAACGTATTCAGCATCCAGATGCCCATGGCGGAGTTTTTCTGCCCAAGCAGCTGCCCGCCGGCTATGCGGTCGCCGTAGCGGCGCCCTATAATGCGGCCCACAGCGAATTGCAACACACAGATTCCCAGCGACATAACGCCCAGCCATGCCACCTCGCTAACGGCCCCGCGCCAGCTGCGCACCACAAAGTCGGCCGTCTGGCCTATGGTCACCAGCAGGGCGAAGGCCCACAGGTAGAACGATGCGCCGCGCACCCTGGCCATGCGCTCGTTAACCTTCGGCAGCCACCGCTGCACGGCCCACATGACGAAGAACGGCACGGCGATCACCATGGCCACCTTGCAGAAAATCATCGCGAAGGAACTCCAGAACGGCGCGCCGCCCTCCTCGTCGATCAGCGAGATATAGGCAGGCGCGAGCACTGCCACGAGCAGGTTGCCGGCGATGGTGTAGGTGGTGGTGCGCCGGGCGTCGGCGCCGAGCATCACAGCCACCACTGTCACCGACGATGCCACGGGGCACAGCGCGCACATCATCGCGCCCTGCGCTATCACGCGGTTGCCGCTAACTCCTATCACGATGGCATACAGAGCGATAGCCGCCACGGCCTGGAATGCGGCCAGACAAAGGTCAAGCTTTCCCGGCCGCAGCCGCGACAGACGTACGCCGGAGAACGTGAGCACCAGAATTGCGAAAATCACATACGGCACCGCCGGCGCCAACTCGGCGCACAGCCCGCGCAGCAGATACCCCGCCACCAGGGCCACGGGCAGGACAAGGCTTTTATACTTCTGCATGTTCCAGCAGGGCTTGGCGGAGCACCACAGCATTGTTGTGCTCCGTGTCGTGGGAAGAATATAGCAGTGTCACCACAGGCTTTCCCCGCAGCTCGGCCCGCAGCTTGGCGAAGTCCGCGTTGGCGGCCAACTCCGCCCTGTAGCGCTTCTCAAACTCCGCCCACTCGGCCTGCGGCGCGGCGTGGAACCATTCGCGCAGCTCCGTGCTCGGTGCCACAGCCTTATCCCACAGGTCATAATGGAATGTCTCGTGCGACAGCCCGCGCGGCCACAGTCGGTCAACATAAACACGGAAACCGTCGTCCTCCGCTTCGGGCTCGTACGCCCGCTTAAGTTTTATATCTTGTGCCATATCTGAATACTATTTTTAAGAGTAACGCACGCGCGGGCGCGAATGTTGCCCCCCAGAGCACCTTCTGCCACGGCCCCCGCGAAGCCTTTCGCTGCCTTGCAGCGAAAAAACAAGGTTGCAAAACCACCCCCTCCCCGCCATTTCTCCCTAATTTTGCACCAGAAAAAAGTAATCAACCAAGTAATTTAATTCTCTTTCTCTTTTCCTTCACCCATTATCTCAACCCTTCCCCCAACTATGGAAAAACGACACCTCTACCTCATCGCGGCGTTCGACCAGGCGACCGCCCCCGTGCTCGGCAAGCTGGCGGTCGACGATCTGCTGCCGGAACTCATGACCCTTGTCGACGCTTCTGCCCCAGAAGCCAGCCCGAGCGTCAATGACGACGTCATATTGGCTATCATGCTGTGCGCCAAGCCCACGCCGAGGGTCGAAGCGGCAGCCGCGGAGTTTGTCCGCGCCGGCGTCCTGACTCTGATAATGTGCGCCGAGGGCACGCCGGCCGTCGAGGCTTGCTGCGACGCTTACTCCACCGTCCCCGCCGAGCGCATGGCCTCCTCAGTCCGCGCCATGCTGCGGAGCATAAGCGAGGAGGGGTTGATCAACGTGGACTTCAACGACTTCGCGGCCACGCTCCGCGGCGCCGGGAGGTTCTTGGTGGCGCATGCCGAGGTGGCCGCCACCCTCCCTGGCCGCATGGAGATGCTCGCGAACTGGGTAGACGGCGTGACCACGCCGGAGCGCATGGCCTTGGCCCAACGAGCCATGCTAATGCTCTCAGCACCCAAAACCATGCAGCCGCCCCTGCGCACCGACGAGGTTTGCACGGGCCTGATGGGCATCGCCAGCCGCTTCCCGCAGGACGTTGACTTGATCTGGGGCGTGGTGAATCCCGCCGTCTCTCCCACCCCGCAGCCCGTGGTCGGCCTCACCATCATCGTCGGCGGCACTGACTTATAACGCTCACATTGTTATGAACATCTCTGAAATCCACCAACTCCGCGCCGCGGGCCGTATCGACGAGGCTTGCGCTGAAGGCCGTCGCCTCTTGTGCCAGTTCCCGGGCGACCGCAACGCTCGCATCACCATGGCTTGGTGCCTGAAATCCCTGGCCGAGCAGGCCGCAAAGCGCACCGACGCGCGCTCCTTGGCCGCGGCCCTCAAGGAGTTGGCTACGCTGGACCTCCACGAGCTCGGCGAGCAGTCTATGGCCAACCGCTTCTCCTGGGATATCCGCGTGCTCCTCGACGCCCTCAAAGGGCGCCCCGCAGAGCAGGTGGCAGCCGCGAATGCCATCCTCGACGTCCTCCCCGCGCTCCATTTCCTCCGCCCCAACAAATATTACAGCACTCTTGCCGACGCGTTCGCGAAGGTCAAGGTGTCGCAAGAGGCGCAGTGGCCCCGGTTCACGGAGTTCATGGACTGGTTCGGCTTTGACAACTTCTTGCCGGAAGACTATAAGCCCATACCTCTCAAAGAGCCCGGCCAGAGCCTTAAGCCCTTGGCCCAGAGAGTGCACACCGCCTATTACCGTTGCCTGGAGGCCGACATTGACGCCGGCCGCCCCGACGAGGCGCGTATCGAGGGGTTCATCAAGCGCCTGCGCTCCCTCAACGACAAGCATCCGGAGTACGAATTCACGCTCTATCACCTGGCCCTCTTGCTCTTAGCCCTGGGACGCAAGCAGGAGGCCATCGACGCCATCCGACCCTTCGTAAAGCGCAAGCAGAGCGTCTACTGGGTGTGGAGTGCCCTGGCCGACGCCGTCGACGACCCCGAGCTGCGCCTTTCATGCCTATGCCGCGCCCTGTCGTGCCCCGCGCAGGCTGGCTACTTGGTCAAAATCCGATTCCAGGCCGCCGAGCTCATGCACCAGCTCGGCCACGACGCCAATGCCCGCGCCGAGATTCGCCTACTGGCCGATGCATACACCCGCAACGGCTGGCCCATCCCGCAGCGTGTGCGCAACATGGTCGCCCAGCCTTGGTACCAGCAAGCGCAAGCGCCAGATTCAAACAACGCGTTCTACAAAGCCCACCTCGCCGAGTCGGAACAGCTGCTCTTCCTTGACTCACCCGAAGTGCCCATCATTATCACCCACGTCAACGCCGAAAAGCGCATCGCCAACTTCATCACCAGCGACCAGCGCCAGGGCTTCTTCTCCTTTAAAAGCCTCAAACGCAAGTTTGTAGAGAACGAGGTCTACATGGTGCGCCTTGACGCAGACATCACCGACGGCAAAATCTCGCGCCTGCTCACCTTCCGCCCCGAGCAAGACGTGACCACCTACGTCGATGTCTTCTTCAAGAAAATCGACGGCACCCTGCGCATGCGCCCCGGAAGCGACTTCGGCTTCGTCGGCGACATTTTCATCCCCGCCGACGCCATCCCCTACGACGCCCGCTCCGGCATCCGCGTCACCGGCACCGCCGTGCTCCGCTACGACAACAAAAAACAACGCTACTCCTGGCGCGCCCTCCGCCTTCGTCCCAAAGCGTAAGCCACAAAACCCACCGAACGGCTTAACAAATTGAACACCAATCGGATGTATGGACGCTCATTTTGAGCGTCCGCGAAAACGCTGACAATGCAACCATTCGGGCGCCAGCCCGCACATAGGTCCATACCGCGGCGCAGCCCCGAAAACATCATCGAATCTCCTTATCGTAGGGCCGCAAGTTTGTTGCGGCCGCTAAAAGCCATAAAACATTGATTATCAAGAGGTAGGGTCGCCACCCGTGGCGACCGCCGCAAAGGATAACGACCTAAATACCAGCCAATTGTAGGGCCGAAAGTTCGTTGCGGCCGCAAACACCCGCGACCACAAAACACATCCCCATATCATCGGGCCGAACGGTCTGTTCGGCCGAAAAAACACTCGCAAAATCTATCCACCCTTACCACCAACCCGCGCAAAACGAAAGTGAGACTTTCGTTTTGCGCGGGTTTCAAATACATCTATCCCTCTATAACCTTGACAATGAGTCGAAGGAATCACTGCATTAGAATGTCAGAGACATCATCGATTATATCAACAAGTCGCTTACCATTCAACGTCTCATTTTCCATCAGCTGCATTGGATCAGGATATGGGGATGATTTGGTTTGACTATCAAGGTTAATGAGAACCCACCCATCTCCATCTGATGGTATCCAATATCGATGCCCTTGATAAGTGAACTTAATGCCGTATAAATACACGGCCACGTCATAAAGGAATGCTTCTTGATTATCTGTAGCATACCCATGGTGGCGACCTCCGTTTAGAGCTAGGTTTGGCGGATACTTTCTGTTGTAAAGAAAACCGCTCAAGTCATAGCCGATATGATCAGCGAATGGTTCTTCTTGGTTCATGGCGTATAGTTTGTATAATCCTGAAAAGGGTTGACTGTTAGGAGCGGTTAACCCTGGTGGCAGTTGACTCGATTAATACTATCCCTTGTGGGGGTGGTCTGTTCGGTTGCATCCTTGGGCGGGGGTTCCTTCCGCCCAGGGATCCAGTCAACCCCGTCCAGGGATACAAAGGTAAACTTTTTTCCGAATATCGGGCTATGCACGGACGTTTTTTATCGCCTTGTCCCGGTAGCCGTGCCACAACTTCCTAATCTCGCCGTTACAATCGGCTGCCTATCGGGTCGACATCTATGGCGACCGCCAGACTGTGTAACCATTCGGGAGCCAGCCCGCACATTGGTCTATACCGCGGCGCAGCCCCGAAAACATCATCGAATCCCCTTATCGTAGGGCCGCAAATTTGTTGCCGCCGCTAAAAGCCATAAAACACAGATCATCAAGAAGTAGGGTCGCCACCTGTGGCGACCGCCGCAATGGATAACACCCTAAATTCCAATA
>CAZSHV010000050.1:0-16549 GCA_964606815.1 uncultured Bacteroides sp.
CAACGAACTGGTATAAATAACGAAGCGGCTGTCTCTCGACAACCGCTGCATTAAAACTTAAAAATCTAATCCTATGAAAAAACTAATTCTTTTTGTCTTTCGGCTTACGCCCTGCGGGGGGCGTCGTGCCTAAGTCATGTCTGCTGTTCTGTATATATTACACCCGACAGCCCAAGTTTGTTCATTTAGGATGATATTTTCTATAAAAAAATCAGCCCACCGAAAGGCAGGCTGATTATTGCGTAGTTTGAACCTGATTCAGTTCATTCGTTGGTGAGACTATCTTAGTGGTTCTTCCAGTACTCCAGAGCTTCGTGAAGAGTCATCGTGGGGCACTCTGTGAGAGTGCCGATGAGCTTCCAAAGCTTAAGCTCGGAATCATCAATGTTTCCGTCGCACACCATGATGGTTGCGAGGAAGCCTGATACATATCTCTTTTGATCGTCATTCATTGCGGACAATACCATAATCATGGTTGCCGCATCCATTGCTTGGCTTAAGGGAAGCATCTCTTGAAGCTTCTCTGGCTGAACGCCGAAGTTTACAAGTTCGAAAGAAAGAGCACGAGTCTCCACATCTTCAAACTTGCCATCCGCGGCAATCATTTGCGTGGCTGCTTTGATTATAGCAGTCATCTGAATACCATTGAATTGCATTTGTTTGTGATTAAGTGTTTATAATTAATTACTTGCGTCAAGTATGTATTTCTTATTGATCAGTGTTTTGCAAGAAGGTCGTCACCTTAAATATTCCAGGTCTACGTCGCGGTCATACATATGAAGCACGCATTTCTCGACGTTTCCTTGGTTCAAATATACAGTGAAGCCATAGTCACTATAGTCAACCTCTATCCATCCGAACGGCCCCATAGCTTGTAGTGGGTAACCTTGAAGAACGATAGTATTAGCATCTTGAGATACAACACGCACAGGTTTATCGGACATATTTGGCCTTCCGAGGTCATCGTTGAAAATTTTCACGATATAACCATCGCCAGGAGTAATAAGATACCCGTGGCATCCATGGGTATTCTTTTCAACCCTTATCGTTCTTTGACAATTTTGCAACCCCATTACAGGCATACCGTTTTGGTAACGTTGATGATGCCTAGAAGTAAATTCGAAAGGTTGGAGCTCACTCTGTGAACTATCATCAGTAGTCCCATATAGAAGGTCAAAGAGGTCCATAAAGGTGCGTGATTAAAAAATGGTTTTGTATTAACGCCCATTAGTGTGAAATGGAGCGCACAAAGTTAACGAATATGCGCAAGAAGTATTACCCCCCCTGTTAATATTTGTTAATTTACTAAAACACAAACTATAAAGCCTACTGAAGGCAATCTATAAAAGATTTTCCGGAGTAGGCTTTATAATTGAGTAAATTAATTCAAAGGAATTTCGTTACGGCACGGGGTCGTAGCCGCT
The DNA here is from genome assembly GCA_964606815.1 of uncultured Bacteroides sp. GTDB lineage: Bacteria > Bacteroidota > Bacteroidia > Bacteroidales > Muribaculaceae > CAG-873. The sequence goes on from CAZSHV010000050.1 coordinate 1,425, forward strand.
GCCGCCCCAGGGGTTGCAGCGGAGCACGCGCCACACGGCCAGGGCGAGACCTTTCACGGGGCCGTGCTTGCGCAGGGCCTCAAGGGCGTACTGGCTGCACGTGGGCGTGAAGCGGCAGCACGGCGGCTTCAGCGGGGAGAGATAGCGCCGATAGAAGTGTATGGGCTGGCTCAGCAGCCACACAATGGATGTAGATAGGGCGCGAAGCATGGCTGTCAAGCATCTGCAATGTTGCGGGTCATGTCGCGCAGCAGGCGGCGCACGGCGCGCTCCACGGCGGCATAAGGCTCAAGGCGCGACGACACGTAAATGAAGGCCATGTCGACCCTCGCACCGTCGGGCACGGGGTATTCGGCCTGAACCAGTCGGAAAGCCTCGCGCACGCGGCGGCGCATGAGCACGCGGTCCACGGCGTGGCGCAGGCGCTTCTTGGGGATGGAGATGAGCATTTGCAGCGGCGCGTCGCAGCGTCGGCCGGGGTTAGACCGCCACACCGCGCGCAGCGGGAAGGCCAGGGCCGAGCCGCCAGCGCCGCCGGGGGCGAAGAGCATGTCTATGGCCACCTGGCTGCAGAGCTTCTGCTTCTTATATAAGCGCGCGGTTGCCAAGGAGAGGAGCGGGGGGTAAGCGTTAGTCTTTGTTGGTGAGGGGGGCCCAGTGCTCGGGGTCGTGACGCCACTGGCGCAGGGTCTCCGCGTCGGCGTCGTTGATGTAGCTGCTGGCCACGGCGGCCTCGATCATAGCGTTATAGTTGGACAGGGCCACGAGCTCCACGCCGGCCTTCTGGAAGGCCTTCTGGGCCTGGGGGAAGCCGTAGGAGAAGATGCACACCATGCCCACGACCTCGCAGCCGGCGTTGCGCACAGCCTCGACGGCCTTGAGCGACGACTTGCCGGTGCTCACCAGGTCTTCGATGATCACCACCTTCTTGCCGGGCATGAGGTTGCCCTCGATCATATTCTCCAGGCCGTGGTCCTTGGGAGCCGACCGCACATAGGCGTAGGGCAGACCCAGCATGTCGGCCACGAGGGCGCCCTGGGCGATGGCGCCGGTGGCCACGCCGGCGATGGCGTCGGGCGTGCCGAAATGCTCGATGATGGCGCAGGTCAGCTCAGCCTTGATGAAGGAGCGCAGCTCGGGGTACGAGAGCGTCTTGCGGTTGTCGGTGTAAATAGGCGAATTCCAGCCCGAAGCCCAGGTGAAGGGGTTGTCAGGTTGGAGGATAATAGCGCGGATTTTGAGGAGCTTTTCAGCCAGAAGACGATCGACCGATTTCATAATTCAAAATTAAAAAGTGAATTTTCCAAGCGCAAAGGTACTAAAAAATCGCGGACCCGCCCGCCCCGCAGCAAAAAATATTCACCGAAAACACCCATCTCCCACCATGGCCTATGGCCAAACGATACAAAAAAACTTTTTCAGCTAAATTTGCGTTAAAATTTTGCAGAGTAGAGAATAATTATTAGCTTTGCAAACACGATTGTGCTCATGGCTCAGCGTGGCCGACTGTGCGAACGCACTTACACTTGATAATGGCCGCGCCTAACCTTGAGCTTTTTTTTATTTTCCATTATTTCCTCCCTCGCGAGGTTGACCTAATTCTTTGGCAGGCCAGTCATTTTTATCTGCTGACTGAACCACGGCGCCGTCAGCGGGTGAGGCTTTCGAACAGGGCAAGATAGCGGGCTGCCACGCGGTCGGCGGCGAAGCGCGCCGCCACCTCGCGGCGCTGGCTCTCGCGGCTGATGCCGGCGGTTAGGGCGTAGCTGAGCCCCTGGGCCAGGGCCGCGGTGTCGGGGTAGGGTGCGAGGTAGCCCGTGCGCATATGGTCGACGATGTCGCTCTGGCCGCCGCGGTCGAAGGCCACGGGCACACACCCTGCCGCCATGCCCTCGACGAGCGTGCCGGGCAGCGTCTCGTAGAGCGACGACGACAGCACTGCGTCGGCATGAGCGTAAATCTGCGCCATGCGGGCCGGGTCGGAGACCATGCCGAGGTCCGCGTGGGGTATCTGCAAGCCCTCCAGCGCGCGGGGGTCGCGGATGGCGCCCACCATCACGGCCGCGCAGTCGCGCCCCTGTGGCGCGGCGTGGAGGGCGTTGAGAGCCTCCACGGCCAGAGGAAGGCCCTTGATGGGGTCGTCCAGACGCGCCGCGGCCATCACTATCAGCCGCTTGCCCTCGGGCAGGCCCAGGGCGGCGCGGCTCATGGTAGGGGTGGTGGCATACTCCTCCACTGGGAAGGCGTTGGGGATGCACTCCACCCTCTGGCCTCGGCACAGCGAGCTTTCCAGGCACCGTCGGCGCAGCCACTGGCTTACGGCCACGAAGTTGATGGGCTTGCGGCTGTACAGCTCGGCTTTGCGCCGCAGCGTGGAGGCCGACAGGTCGCGGGGGCCGGCCATGCGGCCCAGGAATTTACACTCGCCGCAAGCGTCCTTGTATCGCTCGCACTCGCCGGCATGGTGGCACACGCCCGTGAAGCACCACATATCGTGCATCATCCACGCCACGGGGGCCTGGATGCGGGCTATCTCGGAGAGCGAGATCATGCCCTGGTTTACCCAGCTAAGCACCACGACGTCGGCGTCGCGCACCCACGGGTGCTCGCTCACGGGCATGCCGGCATAGGCCACGGACACCTTGAACAGGTCGCGGCGCGACATGCCGTTGCCAGCGTAGATGCGGGCGCACTCGGCCAGGAAGCACGCCTTGCGGCGCCAAGCGGGGCGCAGCTCGTCGACGCGCATATCCGTTCCCGAGGCACGCATCACAAGCATGCGGGCGTCAACGCCCAGGCGCACCAGCGCGCGCATCAGGCGCATGGTCACCACCGAGGCGCCGCCCAGGCTGTCGCTATGGTTGAGGAAGGTTATGATCATTTCTTTTTGCGGCTCAAGCGGGCGCGGACGGCGCCCAGATCAATACGCTCGGCTTTCACGAACACCAGGCCGAAGGCGGCGAGCAGCAGGGCGCGCAGCGGCAGGTCAACCCACAGAGCGCCGGTGTCGATCAGATAATAGCCACCAACGTAGAGCGCCGCGGCGAGAGCCGTCCACCGAGCCATGGAGACTAAGGGATAGCGGAATTTGGAGTATCGGCGCGAGACGATGAAGCAGGCGGCTGTCATGGCGGCGTTGCACGCCAACACGGCCCACGCGCTGCCGTAGTAGCTGTAGCGAGGCACGAGAAGCACGTTCACCACCACTGTCACCACCAGGCCGAGGCCGGTGAAGAAGACGTTCCAGCCCGTGCGCTTGTTGAGCTTGAACCACGTGAACATGATATAGTAGGCCCCGAAGAGCAGGTCGCCGGCCATCACGATCGGCACCACGCCCAGACCGGCGAAGTAGCGCTGGTTAACGAAATATTTGATCACGGGCAGGAAGTACATCACGCCCAGGAAAATGAACAGGCCGGCTATCCAGAAATATTTCATGGCCGTGCTGTTGATGCGCTCCGGGTCGTCGCCCTTGGCCTTGTCTTGCGAGAAGATGAAGGGGTCGAAGGCATAGCGGAAGGCCTGGTTGAACATGAGCATGATCACGGCAATCTTCACACACGCGCCATAGATGCCGAGCGCGGCCATAGGGTCGGAGGCCTTGTAGAGAGCGGGGAGTAGGAGCTTGTCGATGCTCTGGTTCATGATTCCCGCCAAGCCGCCAAGCATCAGCGGCAGCGAGTAGGCCAGCATCTTACGCCATAAGCCGGCATTGAACTGCCAGCGGCCCACGGTGAGCTCCGGCAGCAGCAGAAGCAGCGTCAGAGCCGAGGCGATGAGGTTGGAGAGGAAGATGTAGCCCACGCCGTAGTCGCGGTTATAGCACCAGCTCATAGATCCGGGGTGGCGAGACTCGATCCACGGGCACAGCACTAGGAAGAAGAGGTTCAGGCCTATGTTCAGGCCTATGTTGATGAGCTTGATGGTGGCGAAGCGCAGGGGCCGCTTCTGAAAGCGCAGGTAGCAGAAGGGCATGCACGAGAAGGCGTCGATAGCCGTGCACAGGGCCATGATCCACACCCACGAGGTGTGCGACCCGCAATTCATCCACTGCGTCAGCGGCCTCAGAAACAGCAACACGCCCGCGAAAAACAGCGTGCCGCTCAGGGCCAGCGAGGTCAGAGCCGTGGTGTAGACGCGCTCCACGCCGTAGCGGGCGCGGTTTTCGGGCTTGGTGAAATAGAAGAGGCCCGACTCCAGACCGTAGTTGAGCACCACCAGGGCGATAGCCACCACGGAATAGACGTAGGTGACCACGCCATACTCGTCGGTGGGGAATATGGCGGTGTAGAGCGGCACCAGCGCCCAGTTCAGGAAGCGGCCCACTATGTTGGAAAGCCCGTAGTAAGCGGTGTCTTTCACCAAGGATGTCATTTTTCCCATAGGCAGGAGCTTTAGGCGCGGGGATTTCAGGGACGAATTTGGCCCTGGCCCTCGATAAGCCATTTGTATGTCATGAGCTCGCGCAGGGCCATGGGGCCGCGGGCGTGGAGCTTCTGGGTGGAGATGCCTATCTCGGCGCCGAGGCCGAACTGCGCGCCATCGGTGAACGACGTCGGGGCGTTGACGTACACGCAGGCGGCATCGACATCGCGCCAGAAGCGCTCGGCGTGCTCGGGCGTGGCCGTCACCAGCGCCTCGCTGTGGCCCGAGCCGTGGCCGGCTATGTAGTCCACGGCTTCGTCGAAGGTGTCAACAGTCTTCACAGCCATGGCCATTGACAGGAACTCCGTGCCGAAATCCTCCGCGGTGGCCTCCTTCAGCAGCTCGGCGGGATATACAGCCTGCAGCTCGGCGTAGGCGCGAGGGTCGGCATGTATCACCACGCCTTTCTCTGCCAGAGGCTTGGCTATGACTGGCAGCTTGGGCAGGGCATCGGCCAGGATAACGGCGCAGTCAAGAGCGTTGCACACGCTCACGCGGCGCGTCTTGGCGTTGTCGATGATATCTCGGGCCATGGCGGCGTCGGCAGTGGAGTCTACCACGCAGTGGCACACGCCAGCGCCGGTCTCGATCACCGGCACAGTGGCCTGGGCGCGCACAGAGTCGATGAGCCGGCGGCTGCCGCGGGGTATGATCAGGTCCACCATGCCGCGGGCAGTGAGCAGCTCGGAGGTGGCCTCGCGGTCGGGCGGCAGGAGCGTCACGGCGTCGGGTGTGACGCCGCAGGCCTCCAGGGCACCCTTGATGGCGGCCACGATGGCCACGTTGCTGCGGTGGGCGCTATGGCTGCCCTTGAGCACGCACGCGTTGCCCGACTTGAAGCAGATGCTGAAGACGTCGCTGGTGACGTTGGGGCGCGCCTCGTAGATGACGCCCACCACGCCGAAAGGCACGGCCATCTTGCGCAGACGCAGCCCGTTGGGCAGCTCCGCGCTCTCCAGCACGCGCCGCGGCGAGGGCAGAGTGGCCACGGAGCGTATATCGGAGGCCATAGACGCGATACGGCCGGGGGTGAGGCGCAGACGGTCATACATAGGGTTAGCGGCGTCGAAATCTTCCAGGTCGGCAGCGTTAGCCTCCAGGATAGCGGGCGCGGCAGCGTCCAGAGCGTCAGCCACGGCGCGGAGAGCCGCGTTGATAGTATCATCAGAAAGCGCGAGCAGCTTCACCGCCGCCTTCCGCGCCATATTTAGCATTTCTTCTATCATAGTCAATCAGATTATTAATGGTAGAGCACCATAGGGGTCACTCAATATACAGGTAGTCGCAGTGGATGATGGGCTTGCGGCCGTGGCGGCCGAGGGCGGCGCGGGCTTGGTCGGCGCCGTAGGAGGCGCGGCCCACGCCTATGGGGCTGCCGTCGGGGGCGAGCACGCGGATGATGTCGTCTTTCTCAAAGTCGCCCTCCACGGCCGTCACGCCCACGGGGAGAATGGAGACGCCGGAATTGGCAGTGGCCGTCTCGGCCGCAGCGGCGTTGAGGGTCACGGAGCCTTTGGCGAAGCCGTCGCTGTGGGCAATCCAGCGCTTGAGGCTTGAGGCGGGCTCGGGCGAGGGGGTGAAGACGGTGCAGATGGTGTCCTCCTTGGGGTGGAGGAGCAGGGAGGTGAGGATGCCGTCGCGGCGGCCGTTGGCGATAATGACGGTGATGCCCTCGTCGGCCACTTTGCGGGCTATGCGGTGCTTGGTGGCCATGCCTCCGCGGCCGCGCGACGATCGCGAGGTGGTGATGTAGGCGCTGAGGTCGGCGTCGGGCTCCACGCGGCGGATCACGCTTGAGGTGGGCTGCGAGGGGTCGCCGTCGTAGATGCCGTCGATGTTGCTGAGTATGACGAGCGTGTCGCAGTCCATCATGGTGGCCACCAGGCCGGATAGCTCGTCGTTGTCGGTGAACATCAGCTCGGTGACGCTCACGGTATCGTTTTCGTTGACGATGGGCACCACGCCTGCGTCGAGCATCACGCTCATGCACATGCGCTGGTTCAGATAATGATGGCGGGTGGCGAAGCTCTCCTTCATGGTGAGCACCTGGCCCACAGAGATGCCGCGGGCCATGAACAGGTCGTAGTAGCGGTTGATGAGCTGCACCTGGCCCACGGCCGAGAAGAGCTGGCGCTGGCTCACGCTGTCGAGGCGGCGCTCCATCTGCAGGGCGCGCAGCTCTGAGCGGCCGCAGGCCACGGCGCCGGAGGATATGATGATGACCTCCACGCCCGCGGCGCGCAGCTCGCACACTTGGTCGACCAGCGACGACAGGCGCGTGATATCGAGCGTGCCGTCGGCGCGCGTGAGCACGTTGCTGCCTATCTTGATGGTGACACGGCTATGTTTCATCGTTCTGGTTGGATTAAATGGGAATTACAGAGAGGCAAGGACGGCGTCGATCACGGCGGCGGAGAAGCCCTTGCGCTCCAAGGTGTTGATGCCTCGGATAGTCATGCCTCCGGGGGTGGTGACTTTGTCGATCTCCTGCTGCGCGCAGGTGCCGGGCGTATCGAGCATGGCGGCGGCTCCGGCCATGGTGGCGGCCACGTAGCGCAGGGCGTCGGCAGGCGTCATGCCCATCTGCACGCCGGCCTGGGTCATGGCCTGGGCGAACTTATAGCAGTAGGCTATGCCGCACGAGCTCAGGGCCGTGGCGGGGTCCATCAGTCGCTCTTCGACGACGGCCACCTGGCCCATCAGGGCAAAGATGCCCTCAACGGCCTTCACCGTGCCTTCTGCCACATTGTCGCTGTGAGCTATGAAGGTCATGGACTTGCCCAAGCGCATGGCGGTGTTGGGAATGGCTCGCAGCAGGGGCGCGCCGGGGAAGACTTCGCTCAGCACCTCAAGGCTCACGCCGCCGAGGAGCGACACCACGGCTGTTTTCGAGTCAAGCACTGGCTGCAAGGCGGCTGCGACTTTGCGAAGCAGGCGGGGCTTGACTGCGAGGATGAGGATGTCGGCGCCGGCGGCAGCCTCGATGTTGCTCGTGGTCACATGGATATCGGGGCATTCCTGTTTCAGCGCCTTGAGCTTGGGCTCGGAGGGATTGCTGACTGTGACCTTGATGTCGGGGCGCGCGGCGGCCACGCCGCGCGCTATGGCGCCGCCCATGTTGCCAGCGCCGATGATGGCGAGGTTGAATGCGTGGGCTGACTGTGATTCTGACTGTGTCATTTTATGCTTTCAGCGGGGATGAGCTCGCGGCAGGGGGTGTCGAGTATCTGCTGCAGGGCGGCGCGGGCATCCTCCCAGCGGTAGAAGGGGTACATGTCGGTCTGCGCGGGGATGGGCACCTCGCGCTCGTTGAGCATGAATTTCACTATCACGTCGCCGCGCTTGTCTTTGAAGAAGACGGCCTGCACGTTGGAGGCCATGGGCGAGATCTTGAAGTTGGCGTAAACCTCGTGCAGCTTGTAGGGGTTGGTCTCATACGCGGCGCAGCCGGGCAGCTGCATAAGGGCCGTTAGGGGTATTATGTTGCCGTCGTGGGCGAAGCGCAGGGTGGCGCCGGCCTTGCCCTCGGCTATGTAGGCGTCCGCGGTCTCCACGATGTTGCGCAGCAGGTTCTTGGCGTTGTCAACGTGCTGGCCATCGGCCAGGGGATAGGAGGAGTTGGTGGCGTAGAAGCTGTAGTTGTATATCTCCCAGAGGTCGAAGAGCTCGTCGGGGGTGAAGATGTCGAAGAAGCTGATGGGCGTCTCCATATTCTGCATGTCCACGGCTATCCAGTAGAGCGAGGTCATCAGGCCCTTGGGGTCTACGTGGCGGCGCACGAAGAGGCTGTCGCTGAAGAGGGAGTTGACCAGGCGGTCGGGCTGCGTCTTCTCGTCGCTGAACTTGCGGTAGTCCTGATACCAGTCGGCCTTGTCGTTGGAGTATTTGCCGGACTCTTTGCTGTGGTAGTTGAGGTAGTGCATATTTCGCTCGCCACTCTCGCGGGGAATCTGCAGGCGGGGGTTCATCTCCTTGAGGCCTTCGATGAAGGCGAACATGGAGTGGGCGCATCGCATCACCACGGTCGAGGCCGCCGTGAGCTCGGCCTGGTCGGTGAAGGCCTCGGGGTATGCCTCGTACATACGGCGCGCTATGCCGTGGTGCTGGCGCCAGCCCAGGGGCGTGAGCTCGCCGCCGCGTCCCTCGGCCTCGGCCCACACGGTGTCGAGCCTCAGGCGCACGTCCTCGCCCAGCGGGGTGAGGGCGCCGGCCTCGTGGGCGCGATCCAGGAGGTCGAGCGTGCGCTTGTAGTCGTTGTCGCTGATCAGATAGCGCGAGCCATGGCGTGCGAAGTGGCTCACGTAGAAGGGTTTGTAGCCCTTGGGGGCAGGGGTGTTCTGACTGGTCTCTACGGGGTAGGCCAGATACACGCCGCCGGCCTTCTCGGGGGTGGCGGCTATCTCGGCGCGGTCTGTCTGCGCAGCAGCGGCGGCGCAGATGGCCAGGGCCGCGAGGGTGCTTATGATTCTCATGCGTTATGGATTTTAAGGGGGATAGTCATTAGGGGGGTGTCAGTGACATTTGCCGGTCATAATCTCGAGCACGAGGCTGTCGGTCTGCGCCATGCCCTGGGCGCCGATGCGGGTGAGGTTGCGTATGGTCTGGTCCACGTCGTCGTCCACGATGCCTTCAACGGCTGTGACCATGCGGCCCTCCATGGCCATCATGGCCGACATCACGGCTGTGGCGGCTCCGGAGGCCACCTTCATCGAGCAGCTGGGCTTGGCGCCGTCGCATATCATGCCCGTGAGGTTGCCCACCATATTCTTCACCGTGGCCTGCGCCTGGTCATAGCCGCCGCCCATCAGGTAGACGATGCCGCAGCTCGACCCCGTGGCGGCCACCACGCAGCCGCACAAAGCCGAGAGGCGTCCCAGGCTCTGCTTGATGTAGATCACGGTCAAGTGCGAGAGCATCAGCGCTCGCGCCATTTGCTCCTCGGTGGCGTATGTCTCCTCGGCGTAAATCACCACGGGCAGCGTGGCCGCGATGCCCTGGTTACCCGATCCGGAATTGCTCATCACGGGTATCGGCGCGCCGGCCATGCGGGCGTCGCAGGCCGCGGAGGTGTAGGAGAGTATGCGCGAGAAGATGCTGTCGCCCATCACGGCCCGCTGGCGCTGGCAGTGGAGCGTGCGGCCCACGCTGTGGCCGTACTCGCCGGCGAAGGCCTGCTCGGCAGCCGCCTTGTTCAGCCGCCGCGTCTCCAGGATGAAGCGCAGCTCGTCAAGGGGAGCTGTCGTGGCAAAGTCCCACACCAGGCGCAGCGTCAGCTGCGGGTCCTCGTTAGCCTCGTCGCCGCTGGCCTGTGCGGCCGTGGCGGAATGTGAAGGGGCGGCCTCGACGCTCTCGCCGTCAAGCTCGAGCAGGGCCACATGCGTGTGGCATCCGCTGATCACGGCGCGGGCCGTGTGGGCGCCGTCGCTTACGGTGATGTCAATATATAGCTTGTCAACGCCCTCGGCCAGCTCAATGGCCACGCCGCCGGCGGCAATCAGAGCGCGGGCGCGGTCAACGTCGGTGGCCTGTATGTCGCGAAGCACCTCAAGCTCAAGCTCCGGCTTGCCTGCGAGAGCACCCAGAGCCACAGCGATGGGGAGCCCCACCATACCGGTGCCGGGGATGCCCACGCCCATAGCGTTTTTCAGTATGTTCGCGCTGGCGCGCAGACGTATATCGCTGGCCGGAGAGGCAAGCAACGCTGCAGCCCGGGCCGCGCACAGAGCGGCCGCTACAGGCTCGGTGCAACCGATGGCAGGCACCACCTCGCGCCTTACCAAAGCCACGATACGATCGCGAATATCAGGTGAAATCATGATTGGCTAAAATTTCGGTCAAAGGTACGCAAAAAATCCGAATATATTTTTGCCTATTAGGAAAAAGTTGCTACCTTTGCGCGCAAGTTACGCCCCAGCGGCATGACCCAGATAGTCTTATGGTGTAATGGTAGCACAACAGGTTTTGGTTCTGTTTGTCAAGGTTCGAATCCTTGTAAGACTACCCTAAAAATCACTAAATCGTCTGAATTTCAGAAGGTTTAGTGATTTTTATTTTATCTCGACAGCTACGCCCAGATGCGATAGCCACCGCCCACGACAACTATATAAACAAATCCTCCGAGTAAAATATTCGCTATAACAACCTGAAATACAACAAGATAACTGCAATTGATAAAATTTTATTGGGACACCCATATCCTGCGCTGCCACCTTACCCCCTCATAATCAGTTATTTATGATGCCACGGCGGCCGAAACGAACTTTCGGCCCTACTATACAGGGAAACGTTGTCGTTGACGTTGTCATGAGCGTTATCACAGCCGAACAGCCCGATTCGGCCCTTCCATTTAGGGAAATCAACTTACCAAGGGGATTCTCTGAAACATCAAAATGACGTTTCAGAGATTCTCTGAGACGTCATTTTGATGCCAATACGAGGCTAATGGTGGTTAGTTCCTGTTAGGATTCCATAAGCATGGCTGTAATGGCCTCTATGAATTCTTGTGCCAGGGGACGCAGCTCGGCATAAGTTACATCGTCATAATACACAAAATCTTCATAGTCAGCCAGCTGCCTTGTTTTCAAAAGAATCTTGTATGTTGCCCTGAATTTTTCGGCGAGCCGTCCTGAAACAATATATTTTCGCCACAGCTCCTCACTCTTATCTTCTTGGGTGCGGGTGCGGGCATTTCCGGATTCAGCAAAGGTTAGTGCCGATACGGCGTAATAGACCGAGAAATATAGCCTGCTCAAGGCCGTATTGTAGAAACCTGCATCAGCCAGTAAGTTTGCTTCATCTAAGGCACCGTAAGCCCTATCCATCCAATAGGATATAAAATCTTTCCTGGTATATGGGTGGAGGGCGGAGGGCATAAATTAAAAGTATTGGAGCTGTTGGAACTATGATTTTTCTGGCGGGGTGCGTTAGTGTTTGAGCTGGACGGTGGTGGTGGGAGGCAGGTCGCGGTTGCGGTTGTCGACGGCGTCGATCACCTCGTGGGCGAGGTGGAAGAAGGCGTGGGCCGAGAGGGTGTCGCCCGTGGCAATGGGCTCGCCGTTGTCGCTGTGCTCTCCCACGGCAGCCACCAGGGGTATCTGCGCGAGCAGGGGCACGTGCAGGTCGTGGGCCAGACGGGCCGCGCCGCCATTGCCGAAGATGTAGTAGCGCTCGTCGGGGTGCTTCTCGGGGGTGAACCAAGCCATGTTCTCCACGATGCCGAGCACGGGCACGCGCACCTTGTCGCCGGTGAACATGGCCACGCCGCGGCGGGCGTCGGCCAGGGCGACCTCCTGGGGTGTGCTCACGATCACCACGCCGGTGATGGCCAGTGTCTGCACCAGGGTGAGGTGGATGTCGCTGGTGCCCGGGGGCATGTCGATGATGAAGTAGTCGAGCTCGCCCCAATCGGCCTTCTCTATGAGGTCGTGCAAGGCGCGGGTGGCCATAGCGCCGCGCCATAGGATGGCCTCGTCGGGGTTGACCAGCAGGCCTATTGACAGCAGCTTCACGCCATAGCGCTCAAGGGGTATGATCAGGTCGCCTCGGCCTTCCACCGGGCGCATGTACAGGGGCTGATTCTCCACGCCGAACATTGTGGGCACCGACGGGCCGAAGATGTCGGCGTCGAGCAGGCCCACGGAGTATCCCTCGCGGGCCAAGGACACGGCGAGGTTGGCGGCTACGGTGGACTTTCCCACACCGCCTTTGCCCGACGACACGCCTATAATGTTCTTCACCCCAGGCAGCGGGTCGGCCTTGGGGGCAGGAGCTGCGGCGCGGGTCTTGACAGCGATATTGCCTTTTATATCAACGTCTTGGCCCACATGGGTGAGAATCGCGGTCTCCGCGGCGCGCACCAGCGATTTGATGAAGGGGTCGGTGGGGCGGTCGAAGATGAGCGAGAACTGCACCTTGCGGCCGTCGATGCGCATATCGTCCTCGACCATGCCGAGGTCCACGATGTTCTGGCCGTTGCCGGGATAGCGCACTGTGCGCAGGGCGTCAAGTATGAGGTTGGGATATAGGGTCATGTGGCTGGGGGTGTTACGGGGTCAGTCTATGGGGCACGGAGGCAGGGGGTGGGTCTCCAGATAGCCGCGGGAATAACTGCGGTAGGTGTCGAAGGGGATGTCGGCATCGGGCTCCACCAGGGTGTCTGTGGCGCGGAGGGGAAAGCTGACGTATTTGATGGTGAGGCCGCGGGATAGCCACTGGGCCTCGTAGTGGGTGCGGATGGGCGGAAGCACCTCGGCCAGGGGCGAGGCGTAGAGGTCGTCGGTGGCGGCCTCGGGGGTGATTCCGCTCGCGCCGAGCATCAGCGTGGTGTAGGTGTAGAGGAAGGGGCTGTCTGTCTTCAGTCGCACGGTGCCACCGTTGCGCAGCACGCGGCGGTATAGGTCGAGAAAGCGCGTAGAGGTAAGGCGCTTGCGCACCTTCTTCATCTGCGGGTCGGGGAAGGTGATCCATATCTCGTCCACCTCGCCAGGGGCGAAGAAGCTCTCAAGCAGCTCGATGGTGGTGCGCAGGAAGGCCACATTGCCCAGGCCTTCGCGCTGGGCGGCTGTGGCGCCAGTGTGCATGCGGGCGCCTTTGATGTCTATGCCTATGTAGTTGCGCTCGGGGTGCAGTCGCGCCAGCCCCACGGTGTATTCGCCCTTGCCGCAGCCCAGCTCGAGGGTGATGGGGTGATCGTTGCCGAAATGCTCGCGCCAGCGGCCCTTCAAAGGGAAGCCCTGCGAGGCAAGCGCCGAGAAGGGGTACTGGAACACGAAGTCAATCTGCTCCATCTCGGCAAATTTGCGTAGTTTGTTCTTTCCCACGTGCGTATGTGTATGAAAATCAGATTCGTATAGTCAGTCCTTGCTTCCTCAGAGCAGGCGGAGCACCTTGGCGGTGGCCAGGGAGCCGTTGGCCAGGCGAGCGCGCACGATCAGCACGTTAGCGCTCCACGAGCCTGTGGCCACAGTGGCAGTAAAGGCGTCGGGTCGTTGCGAAGCCAGGAGCACGCCGTTGATGTCGTACACCTCAAGCTCGGCGATTTCGGAGCCGGTGCTCTCCACCACCAGCACGTCGCCGTCGAAGCGGGCGCGCACGCTCTGCTCCTCGCCGGCGATGTTGTCAATGGCGGAAGTGGAGGCCTTGATGGCGAAGTCCTGCCACTGCTCGGCGGCGCGGAAGGCATCGGCCATGGCAGACGACACCTTCAGGTCGACTTTGCTCTGGTCCACGCCTTTCCACACATCGCTGCCCAGCTCGGGCACGCTCTCCAGCTGGTCGGCGTCAAGCTCGGCCAGGCCGGTCATTCCCTCCATGGCGTTGTCGCCCAGGTAGGCGATGGTAGAAGGGATGACGAGCGAAGTGGCCTCTGTATGGCCCTTGAAGGCATAGGCGCCAACGGTCTCAACGCCGTTGACCAGTGCGGTCTGTGCGGAGACGCCGGGGGTGGAGGTGAAGGCATAGTCAGGAATCACGGCCACGGGCTCGGGCATAACCAGAGTGGTGAGCTCGGGGCACATGGCCATCACACCCTCGCCGAGGGTGGTGATGGTGGCGGGCAGCGACACAGCCTGCAGGTGGGAGCAGGATGCGAAGCTGCGCTCGCCCAGGCTGGTGAGCAGTCGGCAGTCGCCCATCTGGGCGGAGGTGAGTCCGCTGTGGGTGAAGGCCTCGTCGCCCACACTGGTAAGTGTGGCGGGGAAATCGAAGAAGGTCAGGGCGGCGTCGCCAGCGAAGGCGCGCGTGCCGATCACGCTCAGACGCTCAGCGCCGGTCACCTGCTCCAGGGCAGGGCAGGAGGCAAACATGCCCTCTGTCACCACAGCGGCTCCGCAGAGATTGACGCTCTTCAGAGCATCGCAACTGGAGAAGATGTCAGTGCCGAAGTGCGTGTCAGCGTTCAGCGAGGCCGAGGTCAGAGCTGTGCAGGCTGAGAAGGCGCCGAGCTCCACGCTGCCCACGTTGGCGGGGATGGCGATAGCGGTGAGACCGCTGCCGGTGAAAGCTGCTGTGCCGATGGTCACAGGCTGTGCTGCCGGAAACTTGATGCTCTGCAGCTTGCAGCCAGCGAAGGTGGAGGCGGGAATCTCGCCGTCGCCGTAGATGGCGTTGTTGCCGCGTGATTTCACGATGGTAGCGCCGGAGAGGTCGAGATCGCGAAGGGCGGGCATATTCTCGGCGATGAATTTCAGGTCGGCAGCGTTTAGCGTGCCGGTGATGGTTAAAGAAGTAGTCGATGTCGGGTCGGAGACAAGAGAAGCCAGCTTGCCGGCAGTGCTCTCTAGCGCCGAGACCGAAAATGCGGCAGAAAGCGCCGCGACGAATATCAAGAGAAATCGTTTCATCATTATGTATTAGGATTATAAAAAAGCGCAGACGCGCTTAATAATAAACGGATAACAGCGGCGATTAGTACGCCCGCCAACCGCGAAGTTACGAAAAAATCCCCAAACCACACCCCCAACCCACCGAAAACACATTCAATTGGCGCGCAATGGGTGATTGAGCCATGACATTCGCGACAACACCCACGATAACACCCAGTAGTAGGGCCGAAAGTTCGTTTCGGCCGCTGATAACACCCGCGATAACGCCCAGCAGTAGGGCCGAAAGTTCATTTCGGCCGCCGATAACACCCGCGATAACGCCAAATTGTAGGGCCGCTTTTACCTTTGCAGACGCAAGCTGAACCATAATCAGCCTGC
>CAZSHV010000051.1:0-16035 GCA_964606815.1 uncultured Bacteroides sp.
TTTTAATACGAGCATGAACAAGATTCTAATCGTTGAAGCCTCCGACTCCGATCGTGGGCTGATGTCCGGTCTGCTCACCAGAGCCGGGTATGAGCCGATAGTCGCTGAGGATATGGAGGCGGCAAAGCAGGAGGTGACTAAACTGTCACCGGGCGCAGTGATTAACTCGCAAGCTCGTTGAGCTAAAGGTTGTCTCGGCTATGAAGTTCCGAGGAGGCACTGCGAAAGAGTTAATTAACTGGCTTAAGGAAGAAGGATACAAATTCTCCCTTTTTTAAATAATTAATGGATGCCTGGTTAAATTTGATGCTTGAAATTAGGCAAGATATGTGTGGATATTCTTCCCAAATCACGAAAGATGACATATTGTTTAATTTAATGCAGAGCCGAGATGAAATGAACAAGTTTTATGCGTTGTTATAAATAAGTGTACAATATCTTGTTTTACATGATGCTTTATAAAATTTTTTAATAATTTTGTAGTACCCAATGGTAACAATGGGGAAGAACATTGAAATTATGCCGTGTGCAATTCGTGAACAGCGGAAAGTACGGCATTGCAATATTCTGAAAGTTACTTAGTTGCAACGATATTTTCCGGCCCCTGGCGGATCACAAGAATAATGTTTCATTTATACGATTAAGAGAGCCGTTGAAGTCGAGAGACATTCAGCGGTTTTTTTATGTGTATTCGGCTGCTTATGTTTTCTCGGGACGTTGTTGAGGTGGTGGCATGTGATCGGAATGCGTCTGAATCGACGAGAAAAACGAGAAAAAGATACAAAAAAGAAAAATTTTTCGAGGTACGCAAATAGGCTGCATTCGGGCTTTATAACTTTGCATCGTCAAAACAAAGGAAGCATGGGTGAGCGGTCTAAACCAGCCCTCTGCTAAGGGGCCGAGCCCCCCAAGGGCTCCGAAAGTTCGAATCTTTCTGCTTCCGCCAACGGACACTTGGCAGACATGGTGTATGCGCAGGACTGAAAATCCTGAGAATGTGGTTCGATTCCACAAGTGTCCACACAAGTATGTCGGTATAGCTCAGCTGGTAGAGCGTCGGTCTCCAAAACCGAAAGTCGTGGGTTCGAATCCTTCTGCCGATGCAAAACACTGGGGCGTCGCATAGCGGGAATTGCAGGTGACTGTAAATCTCTCGTCCTTAGATCGAGTCCGGTCGCCCCAACAGAGAATCTGCCCCATAATATCCATAGTGTATACAGATATTTTGGGGCAGGCTCTTTTACCCCAGCGCGAGCATGTGCTGGAGTTTTTCTCTGACCTCGATGAGGAGAGTGGTTATCTCGTGCCTGTCGACCTGATCGCAATCTTTGAGCCTCGCGACGGCCAGGGAGAGCAAGTCGCAAATTTCCGGTTTCAAGGGCGATTCCGAGATTGAGTAGTCGGCATCGGCGTATCTGTAGTATTTCCCGTCGTACACCTCAATCGGGGCGTTGTAGCCGAGTTTGTCTGACCTCATTATCTGAATATCGGCTTGGACCGTCCTCACGGACACTCCTGTGACTATTCCCTCCATCTCGTACAGAGCCTCGGAGCAGGCCTCCACAAGGTCATCAAGCGTCCATCTCCTGTATCTGTTTCTCAGGCATCGGTCTATGGTTTTGTATCTTATAAGTGCGTTTTTATTAGCTGGCATGGCGGCAAAAAAATCTGAATTGTCCATAACTGAATTGTTTTTTTCGAGAGTTGCGCCATGCCGAATCAACAAGGATTGCCGGACGTGGCACAAAAAAACGGAAGGCTTTCTGACGGCCTCCCGATTTATCCTTATTGAAGATGAGCGTGAATGTCAACTTATACAATAACAACCTGGATATCGACGCGACCGGCGTGAGCACACAAAGAGATAGCTAAAGCTAAACCAATAGCTAAAGCTACTCACGCGACGGCTGCGCAGGCACGCGGTTGTGGATATTTCTGACTTATGTATCATTGTATGGCTGAAATCTGCTGCAAAGGTAATGGAAATCTGCGACTTGGCAAAACCAGTCGCAAATTCGGCTGCAAAATTAGCGCATAACTGCGCAGTGTATTCGCGCACCTTCAAAAATTTAGTGTTAAACAATATAGAAAAGGTGGCTGCGTTATTCATATAAACTATAATTCGTAGATATGAAGCCGTTTGCCCTGCTTAATTGTGTTCTTTCGCTCGTCGTCCTTGCTTCGTGCTCAAATAACGAAGAACCGGACTTTCCTGTGTTTATGCAGCCTGCCTCCATCCAATCAACGGATGCTAATGCCGACAACCAGATTTTTGAGTATGACGATTACGGCCGTGTAATCGCGTGGGATTGTGTTTCGCTTCGCCCTAACGATTCTGGGGCTTATTCAGCGCACTACTCCTATCCCGATGAGAACACGATAAAAGTCACGTCAGAAGAAGTGTGGCTCAACCAACGACGCATATTTGAGGAATACATTCATCTGACCAATGGCAGAGCCTCAAAAGCCGAAGGAACATATATCTATTCCGTCGATGGCAACCAGGTACTTCGAAAGTCGTATCGCCTTGAATTTGGCTATCTACCGACTAATCATCTTAACACGGTAGAGCACTTTGAGGTGATGGGCATCGGCGACGAGATAAAAGCCAATGCTTGGGATAATGCATGGCGATGGATGAATTACTTGATATGGGAAGACGGAAACCTCAAAGAGGTTCAAGACTATCAAGGGTCTTCTACATCTTGGCAATCAACTAAATACGAGTACTTGAAATATGCCGTCGCATATCCCATAGTAATACCGATGGTGATAAATAGCGCTCACCATATGCCACTCTGCATGCAGGGCGTCTTCGGCCTTAATTCAGTCAACTTGGTTAAATCGGCGTCGACTTTTGACAACAAAGCCAATCTTACCCGTTCAATTGAATATTCTTACGAATTTGAAGAAGCTCGTATAACTAAGTATACGCAGATTACGTTTACAAATTCCTTAATATCCAATCCAATTACTTACACCGTCACATGGACTGAATAATACTGAATAATTCGGTCTAAGAGCCTGGGAAGAAGATGACGGTGAGGACAGCAGCGAGGGCTAAGGCGCAGAAGGCCATTTTCTCGTTTTTCGTTAACACTGGAGAATCAGGCGCCTGTTCTTTTCTGGCTTTGATATAGAAGCCGATGCCGAGGATATAGAAAACAGATGTCATCATCATACCCTTAAGGCCTCCGGCATATGCCATCCACAGGCAGAATAGAGTGGCCACGGCTGCCACGATGCGCATGGGCCAGCGGCGAGCCTTCTTGAGCAGGAACAGCCCGGTGAAGAAATAGCACGGTATGATCATCAGGCCTGTGATGTGCAGGGCGGCGAGATAGACGTCGTCGGCCATAACCACCATCAGCAGGAAGGCCTCCATGACCACGCTCGATGCGAAGAGGCCGAAGGCCGGCATTCCGTGACGGTTGACCCGACTGAAGGCCTTGGGCAGAATTCCCACCAGCGACGCCTCGTAAGGCACCTGCGCCACCACCAGG
Organism: uncultured Bacteroides sp.; assembly: GCA_964606815.1. Taxonomy (GTDB): domain Bacteria; phylum Bacteroidota; class Bacteroidia; order Bacteroidales; family Muribaculaceae; genus CAG-873. Next base: position 3,504 of record CAZSHV010000051.1, read on the forward strand.
GTCCACGCCACCCAGCCGCCGAGCAGGGAGATAATCACGGCCGAGATGACGAACCAGTATGCCCAAGGGCCCACGCTGTCGCGCAGGATGTAGGCTATAGACGGATCCTGCAAGCCGGCGAGCTGGGCTCGGCTCAAAAGTCCGAAGCAAAGCAGCGTCACTGCCACATATAGCGTGAGCGAGATCACAAAGCCGGCGATGCCCGCGCGGCCCACGTCAGAGCTGCGCTTGGCCCTGGCAGACATCATCACGGCGCCCTCCACGCCGAAGAAGCAGAAGAGGGTGATCATCATTGTACTCTTCACCTGCGACACCACCCCGCCGATGTCGGCCAGCCGTCCCCAAATGTCAGCCTCGAAGAGCTGAAGCTTGAAGAAGAGGATGAAGATGGTGATGATAAACACGAGCATGACGATCTTCACCACAGCCAGCATGGTGTTGATGATCTTTGCCGTCTTGATGCCTTCCGACACGATGAAGTACATCACCCATATCAACGCAGAGCCGAAGAGCACCGTCTCCCAGCCATGGCCTAGGAGCGTGGGGAAGAAGGCACCGCAGGAGTCGTTGAGCATCACGGCGTAGGCCACGTTTGAAAAGGCCGTGCAAAGCCAGTAGCCCCACGCTATGTTGAAGCCGGCATAATTGCCGAAGCCCGCCTGGGCGTACTGATAAAGGCCGGCGTTATACTGCGGATAGTGAGTGCTGAGCCATCTGAAAGCGATCACCAGCGGGAGTATGCCCATGGCTGTGACAAGCCATGATATGAGCACAGCTCCGGGCGACGCCACGGAGGCCATGTTCTGAGGCAGGTTGTAGATACCCACACCCACCATCAGGCCGAAGACAAGGGCCGTCAGACCCCAGAAGCCGAGTTTGCCAGTGGTGAGCATCAGAGGGAGGATTGGTGGTATTTCATCATGTCGGGCAGGTCGCCGAAGCCCAGGGATTGGTAGACGGAGCGTCCGTCGGCTGTGGTCTCAAGATACACCTTCCCGCACCCTCGGCGCAAGGACTCGTCGATGAGCTGGCGAACGACGGCGTGGGCAATTCCGTGGCGGCGGAAGGGCTCGCGCACGTAGATGTTCATCAGATAGGCGCAGCGGCCAGTGGGGTTGTCGGGCGAGGGAAGCTCCTCTGTGAAGCATACCGCCCCGCACCCGCACTCCTCGCCATCGGCGCTTGCCACCAGGGCATAGTGGCTGTCGTCGGCCACATGCAGCTCGTAAAACAGTCGGTTGGCAGCAAGCAGAGCTTCATCTGGCTGCTGCCCGAAGACGTGCTCTATGACCTCGCGGCGCCAGAGCATCAATGTGGTTATGTCTTTGATTTCTTCGAGCTTAAGCATCATGCTTCGGGATCAAGATTTATTTGTAGTTGCCCTCCTTCAGCACTTTCGGCAGGGACTTCATGTCGATTTTGCCTCGGTGGGTGAGTGGCAGTTCGTTGAGTTCCACGAAAAATTCGGGCACCATGAAGTCGGTAAGCTTCGATTTCAGATACTCGCGCACGTCATGAAGCGAGAACCCTTTGCGCGGTATGATATAAGCCACAAGATAGTGCAGACCGCCCTCGTCAAGGAACGCGCGGACGATACCGCGCTCCACTTCGGGATATTCGTTGAGCACGTTCTCGACCTCTTCAGGTTCCACGCGTTTGCCGAGTATCATCACCTGCTCGTCGCGACGGTGGAGGAATGCCATGTTGCCGTCGGGAAGCACATAGCCCATATCGCCGCTGCGATAAAAATGCGTGCCGTCGGGGAGTGTCACGAAGTTTGCCTGTTCGGGTGGATTTCCGAGATACCCTTGATTTACACCTTCACCGAAGATACAGATCTCACCGACTTCACCTTTGGGTACTTCCTTGAGGTTTTTGTCAAGTATCTTGACCTCTACGCCCTTGATCGCCTTACCGATAGAAAAAGTGCCATCTTCGAGCGGCTCGGCATTGTCAACGCGGAAGTAGTTGGAGCATACGCACGTTTCCGAGGGTCCGTAAGTGTTGTAGATTCTAATGCCCTTGTTGCGCAGGTTGGTAATGTAGCTTGCGCGGATCACGTCGCCGCCGCTGATGATAAGATTGACGGTCTGCGGAAGGAGTTCGGGCTTCTTGTTAAGGTCGGCAATCAGATAGGGGAAGCCGTCGATGATGGTCACGCCGTGGCGGGCGCAGAAGTCCATGAGCCCGGGCAGGGGGCCGTTGTGCACCTCGATGGTGGGAATAGCCAGCGCGGCGCCGTTGAGCAGCGTGGTGAAGACTTCCTCCACGAAGATGTCGAAGGAGCATACGGAGTACTGCAGCATCACGTCGCCGGGGCCGGTGTGCATCTCGGCCTCGAAGGCCTCGCAGTAGTTCACCACCGAGTGGTTCTCCTGGATCACGCCTTTGGGCTTGCCCGTAGTACCGGAGGTATAAAGGATATATGCGACGCCGTCGGGCGTTGAGCGGTCGGGGAAAGCTTCGGGAGCGGGCTGGAGGTCGGCGCAGTAGTCGTCAGTAATCACGAGCTTCACTCCGGCGGTCTTCATCATATAGTCGATGCGGTCTTTGGGCAGGAATGGCTCTGCGGGCACATAGGCAGCCCCGCTTTTGAGCACGGCCAGCATGGCGGCTACCTGCTCGGCGCCGTGGTGCATGACGATGCCGATGAATTTCTGGTCCTGCTCATAAAATTTAGCGAGTATAGCGTCGACCATCGAGTCAAGCTCCGAGTATGAGAGAGTGCGGTTGTCTTCGATTACCGCGGGGGCGTCAGGATATTTGGTCACCATCTCCTTGAAATGGCTGTAAATGGTACGTTCTGTCATAATAGTTGAAACTTGTGGTGTTTTGTTAAAAAACGCACTTGGCGACTATCTTGTTCACTGTTTCAGGACGGGACGATTTGCATCCAGGTCAAGGCCGGCAGCCTCGAGGAGTGGACTGCAAATGACGCAGTTGTGTGGTAAGCAACACCTCCATAAGGATCTACCAGAAACAGACATCAAGGATGGCAGGCATCTCCTATTAAGGGTTTGCTTGCCATCTTTCTTTGTGAAGTACATAAAAAAATCCCTGAAGCAAACGGCTCCAAGGAAATACTGCGCTCTTGGCGCAGAAAATAGAAAGTGGGTTAAAGACCGAGCTCCTGGCGCTTCTTGGCTCTAAGATGATCCACTATAATCTGGTAAGCTTCGCGCACCAGCTCTTTGATCTTGTCATCGGGCATATCAGAGTCGAGCTTAATACCGAGCCAGTGCTCTTTGTTCATGTGCCACGCAGGGAAGGCAGCTTGGTACGTGGCGCGCATTTCTTTGATTATAGCGGGGTCGCACTTCACGTCGACGAATTTTTCATCCGGGTTGAATAGGCAGAACCATTTATCGCCCACCTTAAAGGTTTAGAGCATTTGGTATTGGGGTTCCGTCCAGGGCTGGTCCATCACTGCATCCGGCAGCGACAGGCAATACTTTCGTAAATCTTCTGTTTTCATAATGTATTTTATTTATATATAGATAACAAACAATTTATCTGGATGTTTACTTAACAATATTCGCACCTATAGAATCACGTAGGTACACGGGAAATGGTGAATTAAGTAAATTTTCGTGAAAATGTGAAGTGTTAAATTGCTTAATTCCTAATTTTGCATTAATTTTGCAGTCGCTATTGAGCCTTTTGGCTCGACGGCGTGTTTATTTGATATCAAAATCTTATATAATATGAATGTATCTTTAGAAAAGAACGGCGCCGTGGACGGCAAGATCATTGTCTCCGTGGATGTCGCCGACTATGCCGATAAGGTTAAGAAACAGCTCCGCAAAATCTCCGAGACTCACGTAATCCCTGGCTTCCGCAAGGGCCACGTGCCCATGGACCAGCTGCGCCGCCGCTTCGGCCGCGACGTGAAGAGCGACGTCATTAACGATATCGTATACGATGCAGTGACAAAGTACATCCAGGACGAGAAGCTGCCCCTGCTGGGCCAGCCCATCCCCGTGGACGTGGAGGAAATCAACATGGACGAGAAGCCCTACACCTTCACCTTCGAGGTTGGCTTCGCACCCGAGCTCAACGTAGAGGTTGACAAGGAGATCACCCTCCCCTACTACACCATCGAGATCACCGACGAGATGCGCGAGGATCAGGACACCATGCTGCGCCGCCGCCTGGGCTCACAGGTGCCTGGCGAGGAGGTGGAGCCCGACGCTCTGGTGAAGGGCGCTATCTTCGAGCTTAACGAGGACGGCACCGTCAAGGAGACCGAGGACGCCATCCAGGTGGTCAGCGGCATCGTGGGCCCGGCCTACTTCAAAGATAAAGCCGAGGCAGAGAAGTTCGCCGGCAAGAAGGTGAACGACAAGGTGCGCTTCAACCCCTACGCCTCCTGCGAGGGCAACGTGGCCGAGCTTGCATCCATGCTCAACATCGACCGCGAGCGCGCTGCCAACGTCAAGGCAGACTTCGAGTTCGTCATCTCCGAAATCATCGTGCTCCGTCCCGCCGAGCTCGGCCAGGAGTACTACGACCAGGTGTTCGGCAAAGACCAGGTGCACAACGAGGAGGAATACCGCGCCGCGCTTGACCGCATGATCGCCCGCGACCTCGAGCCCAACTCCAACCAGCTCTTCGCAGCCATGACCCACAAATACTTCGTGGAGAAATACAAAGACATGGAGCTCCCCGTCGAGTTCCTGAAGAAATGGCTGCTCCGCACCGACAAGGACTTCACCGCCGAGAACATCGACGCCGAGTTCGACAAGGTGCGCGACCAGATTGTCTGGGAGCTCGTAAGCGGCAACATCGCCGAAAAGCTGCACGTCAGCGTTAACGACGAGTTCATGCTCGAGCAGGCAAAGGGCATCGCCTACCAGCAGTTCGCCCAGTACGGTATCACCAACATGGACGAAGAGACCATCACCGAGCACGCTAAGCGTATCCTCGCCACCCGCGAATACTACCGCCGCATCTACGAGAACGCCCAGACCAACATGCTCTACGGCGCTATCCGCAACGCCGTCACCATCGACGACCAGACCGTCACCTTCGACCAGTTCAAGAAGCTGGCTGCAGAAGCCTAATCGCCCCTTAGTTAACCCCATCTGATACACCCGGCCGCGAGGACACCCCCTCCGCGGCCGGATTTATTTTGTCTAAAATGGAGGGTGGGGCCGCCGTCCGTCATCCGTCAGAGGTTAAGTGATTGGGTATTAGATTGTTGAGTCGCAAATTCTGACGACTTGCTGAGTATCAGAGGGTTGCACTAAATTCATAAATTTAATAAGTGCCGTCGTTGACGCTGTCACGGACGTCAGCGTGGGCGTTTGCGGCGGATGCTCAAAATGAGCGTCCCTACATCCAGTGCTTCGGCATTGATGGCGTCATCGGCGTCATCACCATAAATCGATTTTTATTGCAAATTTTGTGATTTCAAAAAGTTTGCGTAACTTTGAATTGAATTAAGCACCATTTTTCACCCTAATTCTTATCCTCACTATGGACATAAGCAAAGATTTCCGTAACTTCGGCGTGCATGGCCGCGGACTCAACGGCCTGGCGCTGGACCAGTATATCCAGAACATCAACTCGGTGGCGGCAAGCTACATCTCCCCCACCATCATTGAGGAGCGCCAGCTCAACGTGGCTCAGATGGACGTGTTCTCGCGTCTGATGATGGACCGCGTCATCTTCCTCGGCACGCAGGTCGACGACTATTCGGCCAACGTGGTGCAGGCTCAGCTGCTCTACCTCAACTCCACCGACCCCGACCGCGATGTGTCGATCTACATCAACTCCCCCGGCGGCTCGGTATACGCCGGTCTGGGCATCTACGACACCATGCAGTACATCTCCAGCGACGTCTCCACCATCTGCACCGGCATGGCCGCTTCGATGGCCGCCGTGCTGCTTGTGGCAGGCACCGCCGGCAAGCGTTTCGCCCTGAAGCATTCTCGCGTGATGATCCACCAGCCCATGGGCGGCGCCCAGGGTCAGGCCTCTGACATCGAGATCACGGCCCGCGAGATCCAGAAGCTCAAGAAGGAGCTCTACACCATCATAGCCGACCACAGCGGCCAGCCCTTCGACAAGGTGTACCAGGACAGCGACCGCGACTACTGGATGACGGCCGAGGAGGCCAAGGCCTACGGCATGATCGACGCCGTGCTGGTGAAGTCCAACCAGCTCCCCCAGAGCTAATCCGCTCTGATATTCACTCTGCCCGGGGCAGCGTTTGCTGCTGCCCCTCCGGGCTTCCCCCACCACCATTGAACTATAAATGACCAAGAAACAACCCTGCTGCGCCTTTTGCGGACGTCCGGCCGAAATGGCCGAATTCCTCGTGCCTTCGTCTGACGAAAAGGTGTTCATCTGCTCTGACTGCGTGGAGCAGGTGCATGACATGATAGCCAGCTATCACAAGAACGACGGCAACCAAAAGGGCCGCAAAGCCCCCAAGATAGACATGCGCAAGGTGCCCAAGCCTGCGCAAATCAAGGAATATCTCGACCAGTACGTCATCGGCCAGGAGAGCGCCAAACGCTACCTATCCGTGGCCGTGTACAACCACTACAAACGTCTGGCCCAGCCCACGGCCGACGATGTCGACATCGAGAAGAGCAACATCATAATGGTGGGCCCCACCGGCACGGGCAAGACACTGCTGGCACGCACCATAGCGCGCCTGCTGGACGTGCCTTTCACTATCGTCGACGCAACCGTGCTCACCCAGGCCGGATACGTGGGCGAGGACATCGAGAGCCTGCTCACGCGCCTGCTGCAGGTGGCCGACTACGACGTGGCCAAGGCCGAGCGCGGCATCGTCTTCATCGACGAGATCGACAAGATAGCCCGCAAGGGCGACAACCCCTCCATCACCCGCGACGTCTCCGGCGAGGGCGTGCAGCAAGGCCTGCTCAAGCTCTTGGAGGGCTCTATCGTCAACGTGCCCCCGCAGGGCGGACGCAAGCACCCCGAGGCGAAGATGATACCGGTGGACACCAAGAACATCCTCTTCATCTGCGGAGGCGCCTTCGACGGCATCGAGCAGAAGGTGGCTCATCGCATGAACTCGCACGTGGTGGGCTACAGCACAGACACCAAGCGCCGCAACATTCGCCGCGAGGACTTCATGCGCTACGTCTCGCCGCAGGACCTCAAATCCTTCGGCCTTATCCCCGAGATCATCGGCCGTCTGCCCATACTCACCGCCCTGGAGCCCCTGGACCGCGACGCGCTGCGCCGTGTGCTCACAGAGCCTAAGAACTCCATCGTGCGCCAGTACGAGAAGCTCTTCGCCATGGACGGCGTGAAGCTCACCTTCGAGCCCGAGGCCCTGGACTATATCGTGGACAAGGCCATAGAGTTCAAGCTCGGCGCCCGTGGCCTCCGCTCGATTGTGGAGACAATCATGATCGACGCCATGTTCGAGGTGCCCAGCCAGAAGGCCAAGACCTTCAACGTCACCGCCGACTACGCTCGCCAGAAGCTCATCGAGGCCAACTTCGACGCTGCTCAAGTATAATCAATAACCTCCACCCCTCCTTACTTCTTTCCTCACAAACTGATAACCTCCAGCGCATCATGCCCACCTCCGACCTCCTCCTCGCGTCGCTGAAGAAATACTTCGGTTTCGACACCTTCAAAGGCAACCAGCAAGCCATCATCGCCAACCTCCTGGCCGAGCGCGACACCTTCGTGCTCATGCCCACGGGCGGCGGCAAGTCGCTGTGCTACCAGCTGCCGGCCATGATGATGAAGGGCACAGCTATCGTCATATCTCCCCTCATCGCTCTGATGAAGAACCAGGTGGACGCCATGCGCGCCTACTGCGAGGACGACAGCATAGCCCACTTCCTCAACTCCAGCCTCAACCGCGCGGCCATTGACCGCGTGAAGGCCGACATCGTGGAGGGGCGCACGCGCCTGCTCTACGTGGCGCCGGAGTCGCTGACAAAGGAGGAGTATGTGGAGTTTCTCAAGTCGGTGCCCATCTCTTTCTACGCCATCGACGAGGCTCATTGCATATCGGAGTGGGGCCACGACTTCCGCCCGGAGTACCGCCGCATACGCCCGCTGATCAACGTCATCGGCGTGCGCCCCGTCATCGCCCTCACGGCAACGGCTACCCCCAAGGTGCAGCACGATATACAAAAGAACCTGGGCATGATGGGCTGCGACGTCTTTAAATCATCGTTCAACCGCTCGAACCTCTTTTACGAGATCCGCCCCAAGACGCCGAACATCGACCGCGACGTGATCCGCTTCATCAAGGCCAACGAGGGCAAGAGCGGCATCATCTACTGCCTCAGCCGCAAGAGCGTGGAGGAGCTAACCGAGACTCTGAAGCTCAACAACATCAAGGCTCTGCCCTACCACGCCGGCATGGACAGCGCCACGCGAGCCGAGAACCAGGACGCGTTCCTGCTTGAGAAGGTGGACGTCATCGTGGCCACAATAGCCTTCGGCATGGGCATCGACAAGCCCGACGTGCGCTTCGTGATCCATTATGACATGCCCAAATCTCTCGAGGGCTACTATCAGGAGACGGGGCGAGCCGGCCGCGACGGCGGCGAGGGCCGATGCATCACCTTCTATTCGGCCCGCGACCTGCAGAAGATGGAGAAAATCATGCAGAGCAAGCCTATGGCCGAGCAGGAAATAGGCCGCCAGCTGTTGGCAGAGACCGTGGCCTACGCCGAGAGCAGCGTGTGCCGACGACGCACCCTGCTGCACTATTTCGGCGAGGACTACGCCGAGACCAACTGCGGAAACTGCGACAACTGCCTGCACCCCAAGACACAAATCGAAGCCAAGGACGACCTCCTGGCCGTGCTCGACACCATCGCTGCCGTGCGGGAGCCGTTCAAGGCCGATCATATTATTAACATCATCATCGGCAAAAGCACCGTGGACGTCAAAAACTACGGCCACGACAAGCTCGACACCTTCGGCTATGCCCCCGTGACCCGTGCCAAGCATTTTGCCACCGTAATCAGACAAGCCGAGATCGCCGGCTACCTTCACCGCGATATTGAGCGCTTCGGGCTCCTTCTCCTCACGCCCAAAGCCAATGAATTTATTAAAAACCCCGTATCATTCAAGATTGTGGAAGATAACGAATTCACTGTAGACATTGAGGACGCTCCCGCGGCAAGCGGCGCGCAATGCGCCGTTGACCCGGAGCTTTACAACATCCTGCGCGACCTGCGCAAAAACATGGCTCGCAAGCTCGGCCTCCCCCCCTACGTCCTGTTCCAGGACTTCTCGCTCGAGGCCATGGCCACTACATACCCCATCACCATCGACGAGCTGGCCAACATCACCGGCATCGGAGCCGCCAAGGCCAAGCGCTACGGCGAGGAGTTCGTCAAAGTCATCAAGCAGCACGTCGAGGACAACGAGATCGAGCGTCCTGAGGACCTGCGCGTGCGCACCGTGCCCAAGCGCTCCAAGCAGCGCATCGCCATCATCCAGGCCATAGACCGCCGCGTGCCGCTCGACGACATCGCCCAGTCGCACGGTCTGGAGTTCTCCGAGCTGCTCGACGAAATCGAGGCCATCATGATCTCCGGCCTCCAAATCAACATCAAATATTATATCGACGAGGAGATTGACCCCGACGTGCAAGACGACCTCTACACCTATTTCAAGGAAAGCGAGAAGGACGACCTGCAGGGAGCCATCGCCGAGCTGTCTGCCGACTATACCGAGGAGGAGATACGCCTTATGCGCATCAAGTTCCTCTCCGACATGGGTTATTGATACCTCAGTCGACTATTTTTGTTTTATCATTAATAAGTAGCTACAATCCCCCACCCCGCCATGCCTTCATCAGCCATCCTTTCGCAGCTCTACAAAGCCCACACCGGCAAGGAGCCCGCTGCCGTAACACAGCTTCCCTCCTCCGGCTCCAACCGCCTATATTACCGCCTCAGCGGCGATGTCAACCTCGTGGGCGTGGTGGGCACCAGCCTGGAGGAGAACCGCGCGTTCCTGTACATGGACTCCCACTTCGCCTCTCGCGGCCTGCCTGTGCCGAAGGTGGTGGCTGTCTCCGACGACGGCATGGCATATCTGCAGGAGGACCTGGGCGACACCCTGCTCTTCAACGCCATAGAGAAGGGCCGACTGACGCGCAGCTTCTCTTCCGAAGAGAAGGCTATGCTGGTCAAGACCATTCGCCGCCTCCCCGACATTCAGTTCTCCGGTGCCGTGGGCATGGACTTCAGCCAGTGCTACCCCGCTGCCGAGTTTGACATGCGCAGCATACTCTGGGACCTCAACTATTTCAAATATTGCTTCCTCAAGGCCACGGGGCTGGAATTTCTCGAGGATAAGCTAGAGGACGATTTCATGGCAATGGCCCACGTGCTGCTGCGCAGCGCCTCGAGCACGTTCATGTACCGCGACTTCCAGTCGCGCAACGTCATGATCCGCGACGGCGAGCCCATGTTCATCGACTTCCAGGGCGGCCGCAAGGGCCCGTACTACTACGACGTGGCCTCCTTCCTGTGGCAGGCCAAGGCTAACTTCCCCCAGAGCGTGCGCGACGAGCTGATCCGCGAGTACATCGACGCCCTGCGCCAGTACAAGCCCGTCGACGAGGAGTATTTCCGCGAGCAGCTGCGCCACTTCGTGCTCTTCCGCACCCTGCAGGTGCTCGGCGCCTACGGCTTCCGCGGTTATTTCGAAAAGAAGCCCCACTTCCTGCAGAGCGTGCCCTTCGCCATCGCCAACCTCGCCGAGCTGTTGGAGACGCCCTTCCCCGAGTATCCCTACCTCACCAAGCTCCTGGGCGAGCTGGTGAACATGAAGCAGTTCACCGACGAGCTGCAGCGTCGCTCACTCACCGTGCGCGTCATGAGCTTCGCTTATAAGAAAGGTATCCCTAACGACCCCTCCGGCAACTCCGGCGGCTACGTCTTCGACTGCCGAGCCATCAACAACCCTGGCAAATACGAACGCTACAAGGCCTTTACGGGCCTCGACGACGCCGTGATTGAATTCCTCGAAGACGACGGCGAGATCACCACCTTCCTCTCCCACTGCTACGCCCTGGTCGACGCCTCCGTGGAGCGGTACATCGAGCGCGGGTTCACCAATCTGATGGTGGCCTTCGGCTGCACCGGCGGCCAGCACCGCAGCGTCTACGCCGCCCAGCACATGGCCCAGCACTTGTCCGAGAAGTACCACGTGAAGGTGGAGCTCATGCACCGCGAGCAGAACATCGAGCAGTTCTTCAAGCCTGCCAAATGAAAGCCCTCGTCTTCGCCGCTGGCCTGGGCACTCGCCTGCGCCCCTTCACCCTGGAGCACCCCAAAGCCCTCGTGCCCCTCGCGGGAGTGCCTATGCTGCAACGCGTGCTGCTGAAGCTCGCCGACGCTGGCGTGCGCACCGTGGTGGTAAACGTCCACCATTTCGCATCCCAGATCGTTGACTTCCTGCGCGCAAACCGCAACTTCGGCCTCGACCTGCACATCAGCGACGAGAGCTCCCTGCTGCTCGACACGGGCGGCGGCATACTCAAGGCGCGCCGTTGGCTCGACGATGAGCCCTTCCTGGTGCATAACGCCGACATCTACACCGACTTCCCCATTGCCGAGATGCTCGGGCGTCACACGGCCTCGGAAGCAGACGTGACGCTGCTCGTCGACCGCCGCGACACCTCCCGCTACCTCCTCTTTGACCCCTCGGGTCGCATGGCTGGGTGGCAAAACCGACGCACCGGCGAAGTCCTCCCCGCTGGCATCAACCCCGACGACTATAAGGCCTTGGCCTTCGGCGGAGCGCACATATGGAGCCCCCGCGCGTTCCACCGCCTGGAAGCATACGCCCGTGAGATCGGGGCCATGGACGGTGTGGAGATAGTGAAGCCGTTCCCCGTGGTGCCCTTCTATGTCGCCGCTTGCCAGGACATACGCATACAAGCCTATACCCCCACGTCCCCCTACCGCTGGCACGACGTCGGCAGCCCCGCCACCCTCGCCTCCGCCGAATCCACCCTAGCAGAATAAAATGGTGGGTGGGGGTAACCTCCGTCATCCGTCAGAGGGTAATCAATTGGATGTGAGTATGTTAACTCTAAAAATCTGACGACTCGCTGATAGTCAATCAGTTGCATAGAAAAAGGATAGCTAATGTAGCTTCACAGCTTAGAGCCTGTTCCCAAAAATGGTGGGTAGGGGTGGCCTCCGTCATCCGTCAGAGGGTAATCAATTTGGTGTCAGTATGTTAACTCACAAAATCTGACGACTTGTTGATAGTCAATCAGTTGCATAGAAAAAGGATAGCTAATGTAGCTTCACAGCTTAGAGCCTGTCCCAAAAAATGGTGGGTAGGGGTAGCCTCCGTCATCCGTCAGAGGGTAATGAGCTATGCATCAACGCATTAGCTTTGAAAATCTGACGACTCACTGATAGTCAATCAGTTGCATAGAAAAAGGATAGCTAATGTAGCTTCACAGCTCTTAGCTATCCGAGGATAAATCACAATTTCTATAATCTGTTTCTATAATCTGTCGTTTTAGTCGGCCTCGCCGTCGTCTTGCTTG
>CAZSHV010000052.1:0-15968 GCA_964606815.1 uncultured Bacteroides sp.
CGGAGCACCATCCTGAGCACGCGGAATCCCAGCACTAAGAGCGGGAGCAGCAGTAGCAGTATGAGGCAGATAAGGAAAGTCATAGCAATAGGTTAGACAGCAGGGGGCTGCTGTGAGGGATAAGGGTGGGGGAGAGGGGTGGCGCGGCTCACTCCGTTTCGCCTTTGCGGCGGGAGAAGAGCGAGAGCAGGATGTAGAGGATGATGGTCCAAGCCAGGCCGCAGATGCCGTAGAAGCAGACGAAGGCCACGGCGGCGATGATGATGCCGTAGCGCAGGACGTTGTCGGTGAACCGCAGGTTCTTGAATTTGAGCGAGAACATGCGGAAGTTGGCCACCATGCAGAGCGATATCGCGGCGATGAGCACGATCATGACGATGGTGCCCGGATAGACGTGGTTGGTGATCCATCCGGCTGTGCCGATCCAGAAGATGGCGTTGGCGGGGATGGGCAGGCCGCGGAAGGTGGTGGTCTGCGTGGTGTCGACGTTGAAGATTGCCAGGCGCAGGGCTCCCATCATGGGGATGAACATGGCGGCGAGGCTCCAGGCCCCGGAGCTGTTGGCGGCCATGGTGTTGAAAATGAGCATGGCGGGGGCCACGCCGAAGCTGACCAGGTCGCTGAGCGAGTCGAGCTCCGCGCCGATGGGCGAGTAGGCCTTGAGCAGGCGCGCGGCGAGGCCGTCGCAGAAGTCGGCCACGGCGGCCAGGCCTATGAGGATGTAGACCCATGTCTGTCCGCAGAGGCCCAGATAGCACTCCTGCATGTGGAATGTCATGAGTGTGGCCAGGCAGCCGCACAGCAGGTTGAGCAGGGTGATGGTGTTGGGGATGTATTTCTTCAGCATTTCAGGTCGGGATGAAGGCGCGCCACCTCGGTGATGCCGCCGGTGGTCTTATCGCCGATTTTCACTAATGGAGTGGTGCCCAGGGGCAGGTAGAGGTCGATGCGCGAGCCGAATTTGATGAAGCCCATGTGGTCTTCGATCGAGGCCTCGACGCCGGGCTTGGCGTAGGTGACGATGCGGCGAGCCAGGGCTCCGGCAATCTGGCGCATGAGCACGAGCTGGCCGTCGTTGGTGCGGATCACGACGGTGGAGCGTTCGTTCTCGGTGCTCGACTTGGGCAGCCACGCGGCCATATATCGGCCGGGGTGGTAGGCGCAGTAGGTGACCTCGCCGTCGACGGGGAACCAATTGGCGTGGACGTTAAGCACGCTCATGAACACGGATAGCTGCAGGCACCGGCATTTGAGCACCTCGGGCTCGTAGACCTCCTCGAGGGCCACCACCGTGCCGTCGGCGCTGGAGACTACTACATCCTTTCTGTCGCCCATGAAATGGCGCTTGGGCGAGCGGAAAAAGTTCACCACCAGCAGATAGAATATGATGCTCAAGGCGGTGACTGCTATGCCCCAGCCTAGGGGTTTGACCCACAGCCATAGCGGTAGGTTTATAATAAAAAGGATTAGAAAGGTGATAATCAATATGTTGCGCCCTTCGTGGTGGATTTTTACACGCATGATTCAGGTGATGAGAGAAAATATATTGTGCAAATATAACTCAAAAATTCCAATCCGCCAAAAAAGTGAGAAGTAAGATTTGAGGGGGAGAGAGGGGTGAGAGCCCGATTGATGGGCCGCGGTTCAGCGCGGCCGCCGAAGCAGGCGCGATATTATGGATTATGCCTTTGGCATTTGCCCCACCCCCTGGCCCCCTCCCCGGCGAATACGGGGAGGGGGATATCTCTGGGAACGTTCCTGACCCCGGGCTCTCGCCCGGGGCTTACATGCACCCACCCACTCCGTGGGCTCCGTTGACGTCGTCGATGGTGTCAACAGCGGCCGAACCGACCGTTCGGCCCTACCTCCGAATGAACGCCACTCGGCGGACGCTCAAAATGAGCGTCCCCACATCCATGTGATTAGCAATTAGGATGTTAATGCCTCGCTGAATTATGAATTATGAATTAGGATGTTGCGGAGGACCCACCAGGCCAGGGTGGCGGCGAGGATGGCGTAGAAGAGCCAGGGGCGGTAGACGGCGGCGTAGAGCCTGGGCCATGCGGCGCGGCGGAGCTCGATGAGGCCAAGGACCAGGGCGGCGGGGACGGCGATGAGGAAGTAGGGGTTGGCGCTCCAGGCGTCGGCCCAACGGCCGTGGAGCAGGGCGTGTAGGGCTCGCTGCGAGCCGCATCCGGGACAGTCCCAGCCGGTGAGGGCCTTGATGGTGCATTTGGGCATCCACCATGTGTGGGCCGGGTCGACGCTGCCGTATAGGCATAAAAGGGCGGCGGCAGCGATGGCTGCCGCCGCTATGGCTATGGTGCGTCGGGTGGGTGGAGTCACTGCCGCGGCGGGGGGGGATTACATGTAGATGAGGAGGTTGAAGGGGAGCATCATCAGGCCGAGGACGAAGGCGATGATCACGCCCCATTCGGTGATGTGGGACGCGCGGCGGGCACCGTCGTAGTCCATGTTGTTGTATTTATAGTTGACCTGGGCTCCGGTGATGATGGGTATGATGCCCACGGGATTGCAGCAGCAGATGGTGAGGAGGATGGACCACATCAGATATGTGGGCGGCCGCATGGGGGCCTGCTCCTGTGCGGCGGGGGCAGAGACCGGGGTGGAGGCTGCTGTGTCGGCAGGCTGCTCGCCCTGACTCTGGGCCTGGGCGAAGAGGGGAGCGGTGAGGGGTGCCTGGCCGGCGGGGGTCCAAGCGGGGAGGCCGTTGTACCACACGGGGGTCTTGGGCGTCATCTCCTGCAGGGGCAGGTGCTCGAGCTCGTAGGGGCCCATCTGGCGGTCGTGGCAGTGGATCCAGATTTTCATCGGGCGGAGGTGGATTAGACGGTGAGGATTTCTTTTTCCTTGGCGGCGAAGAGCTCGTCGATGCGCTTCATGTATTTATCGTGCATCTTCTGCACGGCGCCTTCGGCGTCTTTCTCCACGTCCTCGGGCATGCCCTGCTTGATGGCTTTTTTGAGGCCTTCGATGGCGTCGCGGCGGGCGTTGCGGACGCTGACTTTAGCGTTCTCGGCCTCTGCTTTGCTCTGCTTGACGAGCTGCTTGCGGCGGTCTTCGGTGAGGGGGGGTATGGAGATGCGGATCACCTCGCCGTTGTTCTCGGGGGTGATACCGAGGGCGGAGTTGATGATGGCTTTCTCGATCTCGCGGAACATTGACTTTTCCCAGGGGGTGATTGTGATGGTGCGCGCGTCGGGCACGGCGATGTTGGCCACGTTTGAGATGGGGGCGGCGCTGCCGTAATAGTCCACGCGGATGCCGTCGAGGATCTTAGGGTTGGCCTTGCCGGCACGGATGTGGGCCAGGGCCTCGTCGAGGTATTCGACGGCCATTTGCATTTTTTCTTCGGCGGGGATGAGGTAGGTGTTTACGTCGGTCATATGAGCGGGTGTTAATTGTTAATCAGGAGGTTAGTATACGAGGGTGCCGATAGGGTCGCCGGCGATTACTTTCTCGAGGTTGCCGGGGGTGTCCATGTCGAATACGACGATGGGCATGGAGTTTTCCTTGCACAGGGCTGTGGCGGTGAGGTCCATGACCTTGAGGCCGCGGTTGTAGACCTCGTCGTATGTTATCTCGGTGAATTTTGTGGCGTTGGGGTCCTTCTCGGGGTCGGCTGTGTAGACGCCGTCGACGCGTGTGCCTTTGAGCATGACGTCGGCCTTGATTTCAACGGCGCGGAGGGCGGCTCCGGTGTCGGTGGTGAAGAAGGGGTTGCCGGTGCCTCCGGCGAGGATGGCGACCTCGCCGCTCTGCAGGCTCTCGATGGCTGCGCGCGAGCTGTAGGCCTGGCCTATGGGGTACATGCCGATGGCGGTGAATACTCGGGCGCTCTGGCCGGCGGCCTGGAGGGCCTGGCCCAGGGCGAGGGAGTTGATGACGGTGGCGAGCATGCCCATCTGGTCGCCGGTGACGCGGTCGAAACCTTTGGCGGCGCCTTGGAGGCCGCGGAATATGTTTCCGCCGCCGATTACGATGGCCACCTGCACGCCGCTGGCGGCAATGGCGGCTATCTGGCTGGCGTACTGCGCCAGGCGGGTGGTGTCGATGCCGTATTTTTGCGCTCCCATGAGCGACTCTCCGCTGAGCTTAAGCAGCACGCGCTGGTATTTGCTTCTCATATGGGTGAAAGGATGCTACGATGTTATAAATGCGGGGGCCCGGAGGCCCGGCCGGGGATGTTTGCCACAAAGGTAACTATTTGAACGGCACAAAGCAAGCGCAACGGCGACTTTTTTGCCGCAGGGCGCGAAAAAAAACTTACCCGATTCGTGGCGAACCGGGTAAGGAAACAATAGGATATGGAAGGAGATGATTATTTGCGGATGAGGCGGACGCTGTGGGCAAAGGGCATGGAGTGGCCGCCGGTGACGGTGGTGCTCACCACCACGTTCTTGCCGGTGGCTGTAAGGCGGAAGTAGTCGAGTACGTCGGTGCGGTAGAGGGAGTCGTAATATTTGGTGCACGACCAGAAGTAGGCCTCGGTGTTGAGGCCGGTGAGGCCGGTGGCGGTGGAGTAATAGCCAGTGGCGATGCCGGAGAAACCGGTCATGTTGTTGCCCTCGCCTCCGGTGGCCCAGGAGAGCTCTTCGCTGTCTTTGAAGTTGGCCATCACGGTGCCTCCGGCCGTTTTAATCTTGGTGAGCTCGGCCTGAGTGGGCACGGCCCAGCCTTCGGGGGCGATGCCTTTGTCGTTCATCACGGCATAGCCGCTGTAGAGGTAGCCGGCATATTTTACCCACGAGGCGTCGCCGTAAGCCAGGTAAGCGCCGGTGGTGTTGGCCTTCCAGGCGTCGGTGTCAGACTCGCCGATGGCGTCGATGGCCGAGCCGTCGGCATAGCGGGTGGCGCGGAGGTTGTCGGCGGTGATGTAGAAGGTGCCGATTTTGCAGAGGCGGTAGGTGTTGGTTTCGCTTCCGCGGGTGTCGACGAGGAGGTCAGGCTGCACTGTTGCGTCGGCCGTGGCACCGTCGTAGGATGTCAGCAGCTCGCCGTCGACGATGTAGAAGGTGGACACTTCGTCGCCCTCCTCGCCCACGGTGGCGGTGTTGGCCGAGAGATCCCACACCACGCTGGCGCCGCTGGTGGAGATGCCTTTTGTGAGGTCGGCTT
The DNA here is from genome assembly GCA_964606815.1 of uncultured Bacteroides sp. Taxonomy (GTDB): domain Bacteria; phylum Bacteroidota; class Bacteroidia; order Bacteroidales; family Muribaculaceae; genus CAG-873. Next base: position 5,140 of record CAZSHV010000052.1, read on the forward strand.
TGCCGTCCGCGTCGCAGGGATAGACGACCACCATCTGCTTCTCGGCGCTCTTGATGTACTCCTGGGCGATCTCGGCCACCTGCGTGTTGCCCTTCATCACCTTCTGCACGTAAGAGCTGGCGAAAGAGGCGGGCACGGAGAATTTGACGTTATCGGTGACGGGCTCCACCACTTCGCCCTCGGTGAAGGTGATGTTCTCGATTTCGTCGAGCGCGTATTGTATCTGCTGTCCGCTCTTGAGGTTGACAGATATTGTGGTGGGAGTCTGGGCCATGGCCGAGGCACCGAGGAGCAGGCATGCTGCTGCGATATAGTGTTTCATATTAATGTTCAGCGGTTAAATTTGATTACTTTGTCGTTGATTTTGATGATGTACACGCCCTTGCTCAGGGGGTTGACGTCGAAGCTCACCTGCCCCTCGCCAGCGCCGGCCATCACCAGCGCTCCTTTGACGGAATAGACGCGATACGCCACAGGCTGGCCGGGGGCCACCGTGACGGTGACAACGCCGCCTCGGAGGTCCACTTTCAGTGATTCCAGGTCGGCCGCGATATCTTCGGCTGCCGACATCTGGGCGGAGAACGCGATGTTGTCGATGTCGGAGAGCTTGAACTCCTGCGTGGCATCGCCCTGGGTCACCACCAGCCAGTCGCCGGAGAAGCTGAGGCTGGTGCCCGTGGTGAGCTCAACGCTTCCAAGCGAGCTTATAGCGCCTGAAACCACCATCTTGACACTCGTGTCGGTCTGCGCTGCCGCCGCGAAAGACATGGCAAGAAGCAATGCGCAAAAAAGATGTTTTTTCATGTGATGCTTGTTGGTTGATTAAAAATTACGGCAAAATTACTATAAAATCATCAAATATCAAACCCTTTGTGCGAAAAAAGGCGTGCCGGGCGTGTTGGATTGTAAGGGAATTGTTGCTATATTCGCGGCGCATATCAGCTACACCATAAACTACTATATACACATGAAGAAACTCAGCATCTTGCTTTCCGCCCTGGCCTGCGCCTGCTTCGGCAGCCGCGCCGCCGAGCCCACCACAGTGCAGCATCCCGCATGGAGCGACAACGCCGTGATTTATGAGGTGAACGTGCGCCAGTACACCCCCGAGGGCACCTTCGCAGCCTTTGAGGAGCACCTGCCCCGCCTCAAGGACCTGGGCGTGGACATCCTCTGGTTCATGCCTATCCACCCCATCTCCGAGCTCAACCGCAAGGGCGAGCTAGGCAGCTACTACGCCGTGAAGGACTATAAGGGTGTCAACCCCGAGTTCGGCACCATGGACGACTTCCGCCGCGTGGTGGATAAGGCCCACGCTCTGGGCATGAAGGTGATCATCGACTGGGTGCCCAACCACACGGGCTGCGACAACGCCTGGGTCACCGACCACCCCGACCGCTATGCCCGCGACGCCGAGGGCAAGATGTTCGGCCCCTTCGACTGGAGCGACGTCTACAAGCTCGACTATTCCAACCCCGACACCCGCGCCGCCATGCGCAATGCCCTGGCCTTCTGGCTCACGGCCGCCGACATTGACGGCTTCCGCTGCGATGTGGCCGGCCAGGTGCCCACTGACTTCTGGAACGAGACGCGCCCCGTGCTGCAGGCCCTCAAGCCCGACCTCTTCATGCTCGCCGAGGCCAGCCAGCCCGACCTGGCCGAGCATGCCTTCGACATGTCGTACAACTGGCCCATGAAGGACCTCTTCTCCGAAATCGCCGCCACCGCCGGCGAGTACACCTTCGACACCCAGCGCCACTTCCCCGAGCGCCACGCCGCCGACATCGACTCGCTGCTGGCCTCGCAGGCCGCTGAATACCCCGCCGGCACCTATATGATGAACATGGTCACCAACCACGACCTCAACTCGTGGGAGGGCACTGAGTTCCAGCGCCTGGGCCGCCTGACTCCCGCCTTCGCCGTGCTTTCCTACACGCTGCCCGGCATGCCGCTGATCTACACCGGCCAGGAGACGGGCATGGACCGCGCCTTCGAATTCTTCGTCAAAGACACCGCGCCCGACTGGGAGCCCCGCAACGACTATTTCACCTTCTATCAGACTCTCAACGCACTGAAACACAACCGCTCCGAGCTCGGCTCGGCCCAGCCCGCCGACATGGAGCGCTATGCCACCGATAGCCGCGACATCTACGCCTTCGCCCGCGTCAGCGGCGACAGTCGCACCATCGTCATCGCCAACCTCGGTGCCAAGGACGCGAAGCTGAAATTCACAGGCGCGGCCCCCGACCTCGCCGGCGCCACGCCGCTGTTGGGCTCGCCCGCCAAGCTGCCCAAGAAGCTCGCCCCCGGCCAGGTGCTACTCTACACCGTCGGCCCCGACAAGCAGTAAGAGCCCCCTTACGCCCTATCAGCGCCCGAGCCCCCGCTGGCTCGGGCGCTTTTATTATCGGCGTTCTTTAAAGCGTAAAATATGTTAAATATTGATGTTGCAGGGCATGGAAGTTACGAATGAATGTTAACCATTCGTCACTTTTCCGCCGCCGATTGTTATCACTACAAACTAAAAGGGCTACCTTTGCCCCGAAAATTTCGTTTTGACTACATGCCCAATACGCTTCTCAACATAGTAGACGAGCAGTGCGTTCGCTACTGCAGCCGCGAGGCTCTGGCCCATATCGGCGACGACGGCCAGATGGCCGGCTCCCTCTCCTGGCAGCAGCTCAAGAGCCAGGTCGACGCCGTGGCCTGCGCCTACGAGACGCTCGGCCTCAAGCCCGGCGACTGCGTGGCCGTCTTCTCTCCCAACCGACCGGAGATCCTGGTCTCCGACTTCGCCACGTTCTACAACGGCGCCCACACCGCCTCCATATACTCCACATCCTCGCCCGAGCAGGTGGAATACATCGTCAACGACTCCGCTGCCCGCATCCTGGCCGTCGGCGCCCAGCAGCAATATGACGTGGCCCGCGAGGTGGTCTCCCGCTGCCCGCGCTTGGAGCGCATGGTGCTCCTTTCCCCCGACATCACCCCGGCCGAGGGCGACACCATGAGCATCCCCTTTGCCTCCCTGCTGGCCCTGGGCGAGAAGGCCTCGGACATGTGCCGGGCAGAGGTCGAGAAGCGACGCCAGGCCTCCCAGCCATCCGATCTCGCCACATTAATATATACCTCCGGCACCACCGGCGAGCCCAAAGGCGCCGAGCTGCCCCACAGCTGCTATAACACGGCCCTGCCCATGCACCGCCGCCGTCTGGGCATGCTCAGCGACGAGGACACGTCGCTGTGCTTCCTGCCCCTGTGCCATGTCTTCGAGAAGGCGTGGACGTATTTCTGCCTCTACATGGGCATACACGTCACCATCAACGAGAACCCCAAGGAGATAGCCAAGGCCGTGCGCGCCGTGCGCCCCACGTGCATGTGCAGCGTGCCCCGATTCTGGGAGAAGGTCTACACCGGCATCCAGGACAAGCTGGCCCAGATGCCCTGGCTCAAGCGCAAATTCGTGGAGAAGGGCTTCCGCGTGGGCTATGACCGCAATATCCGCTACGTGCGCCTGGGCAAGAAAGTGCCCTGGTGGCTGGAGAAGCTCTACCGCTTCTACGACAAGCGCGTGTTCCAGCTGCTGCGCAAGGTGGTGGGCATCAACCGCGGCAACCTCTTCCCCACGGCCGGAGCGCCCATATCGGCCAACATCGTGGAGTTCTTCCGCTCCATCGGCGTGCCCATGGTGATCGGCTACGGCCTGTCTGAGACCACGGCCACCGTAACCTGCTTCCCCGACTACGACTATACCATAGGCTCCGTGGGCTCTGTCATGCCCGAGGTGAGCGTCAAGATAGCCAACGACGGCGAAATCCTCGTCAAGGGAGCCACCGTGATGCGCGGCTACCATAACAAGCCCGAGGAGACGGCAGCCGCCTTCACACCCGATGGCTGGTTCCGCACCGGCGACGCGGGATATTTCAACCCAGCCGGCGAGCTCGTGCTCACCGAGCGTATCAAAGACCTCTTCAAAACCAGCAACGGCAAATACATCGCGCCGCAGGCCATAGAAAGCCGCCTGGGCGAGGACCGCTACATCGAGCAGGTGGCCGTCATCGGCGACAGCCGCAAGTACGTCACCGCCATCATCATCCCCGCCTTCGAGGCCCTGAAGGAGTATGCTCGCAAGAAGAAGATTGAGTTCAAGAGCATAGAGGACCTCATCCGCAATTCTGAGATTATCAAGCTCATAGCCGAGCGTATCGAGAAGCTGCAGGAGGGTCTGGCCCACTTCGAGAAGATTCAGAAATTCACCCTCCTGGGCCATGAATTCACCATCGAGAACGGTGAGCTCACCAACACCCTCAAGATTCGCCGCCCCGTCATCAGCAGCCGCTACGCCGCCCAGATCGAGGCCATGTACTGCTGATTTAGAGTTATCACCACCCCATAACCCCCTCGCCGAATTTTTTCGGAGAGGGGGCATATTTTTCGAGCTCATTGCGGCCGAAACGGACTTTCGGCCCTACGATATGGGGAACTGTGTTAATTTTGTTTAAATGTGTACCATATTGGTAGCTAATTCGTAACTTTGCAAAAAAAACTATGCAAGTAATTTCCGCAAGAGAATTTCGGGCTAACCAGACAAAGATTCTGAGAGCCGCGCGCGATGGTCAGTCTGTGCTACTTACTTCCAGAGTAGGTAACTTTAGGATCGTTCCTATCACAGAAGATGATAGCATCGTCGCGCGAGAACTTGAAGCTTCTATTGCTGAAGCAGAAGCCCATGCCGCAGGTAAGATAACTCTTCATTCGGCTAAAGACCTGGTGTTTTGATGGAAATTGTCGCAACCAACACATTCGTCAAGAGCGCTAAACCTTTAGCAAAAAAGTATCGCAGTTTCAATAGCGATTTTCAGTCTTTGCTCAAAGAGCTTGAAGAAAATCCCAATTTAGGAATAGATTTGGGCGAAGGGTATAGAAAGGTGCGGATGGCAATTTCTTCAAAAGGGAAGGGTAAGTCTGCCGGAGCTCGTGTCATAACATTGGATTTAATAGAAAGAAAAGGATGTTTGTACCTTTTATATATTTACGATAAATCAGAGTTTGATAACGTGGTGTTATCGGTGATTAAGTCGCATGCAAAGGGATTGGTAGATTAGAGCTAAATCTCCACTCTGCGCCTTGTCTTTTCCTTCACGGCGGCCGAACAGCCCGCTTCGGACCTACTATTTGATTCTCATCGTGGACGTTATCGGCGGCCGCAACAAATTTGCGGCCCTACAATATGGGGAAATTCGGGGTTTGGATCGCTTGGCGTTATCGCGGACGCGCAGACCAAGCGTCCCTACATCCATTTGGTAATCAGTATGTTATTCCTCTCCGCGGTCGCCACAGATGGCGATCTGCAATTTGCTCCGCTTCCCTCTTCACACGAACTGCTCTGCTCAATGGCTGACCGCCTCAGTGTTAACATATTTTATGGGGACAGGCTCTTGGCTTTTTCTTGCGCGGCATAATTTTTTTTGCTATTTTTGCCTTTGTATTACCCATGAATCGTTAAATCCTTAAATATCACCCAAAAATGAGCGATAAATATATTGACGCTATCAACGCGAGCAAGGTGAGCATCGACGATGCCGCGGTAGCCGCCGCTGTGGAGAAAATCATCGCCGAGCATGCGGCCGAAAACCGCACCCCGGAGGTTCTGCGCCTTCTGTTCAACACCATCGACCTGACTACTCTCAAGACCACGGATTCGCCTGCCTCTGTTGCGGCGTTCACCGAGCGTGTCAACGATTTCGATAACGAGTATCCGCAGCTGCCCAACGTGGCAGCCATCTGTGTGTATCCCAACTTCGCGGAGGTTGTGCGCACGGTGCTCGACGTGGCCGACGTGGAGCTGGCATGCGTCAGCGGCGCCTTCCCGACCGCGCAGTCGTTCATCGAGACGAAGATCGCGGAGACGGCTCTTGCCGTGGGCGCCGGCGCCGATGAGATTGACATCGTCTTCAATGTCGGCAACTACCTCGCCGGCGACTATGAGGCCGTGTGCGATGAAATCTCCGAGCAAAAGGATGCCTGCAAAGATGCCCGCCTGAAGGTGATCCTCGAGACGGGTGCGCTGAAGACGGCGGAGAATATCCGCGCCGCATCGGTGCTGGCACTCAATTCCGGCGCCGACTTCCTGAAAACGTCCACTGGCAAGGAGTATCCCGGCGCATCGCTGGAGGCTGCGTATGTTATGTGCCAGTGCATCAAGGAGTACTACGAGGCCACGGGCCGCATGGTGGGCTTCAAAGCCTCCGGCGGCGTGTCCACCACCGACGAGGCCGTGAAGTATTACACCATCGTCAAGGAGGTGCTGGGCGAGAAATGGCTTACCAATGAGTACTTCCGTATCGGCGCCAGCCGTCTGGCCAACAACCTGCTCTCCGACATCCTGGGCGAGGAGGTGAAGTTCTTCTAAGCCAAGGCTGTACCGCAAGATATCCCCCCTCCCCATTCTTTGGAGAGGGGGATTTTTTTGGTCCAGTTCGCGGTGTCCGCAATGGCGCACCGGATCGTGGGTGTTATCGGCGGCCGCAACGAAAAGCGGCCCTACTATCTACTTCTCGTCTTTGACGTTTTCTGCGGCCGAACCGACCGTTCGGCCCTACGATATGAGGGAATCGCTGGCGTTGTGGAACAAAAACATCCCGGGCCTCGGCGTGAGGCTCGGGATGTTTTGTATGTGCGTAAGTAGCTTTATTTGTTGGGGTTGCGGCGGGGCATTGCCTCGGCTACGCTGACCACCTCGACGTCGAAGATGAGCATCTCGTTGGGGCCGATCTCGACCTGGGGGGCACCGTCAACGCCGTAGGCGAGGGCGCCGGGGATGTAGAGGCGAGCCTTGCCGCCCTTGCCGAGCATCTTCAGACCTTCCTTCATGCCGGGCACGAGCTGGCCCACGACCATGGAGCGGGGCTCGTCGCCTGTCTCGTCGAAGACGTGGCCCTTGGCGGTCTGGCCCTTGTAGAGGAGGCCTATGCGGTCGCTCTCAACGAGGCGGTCGCCCTCGCCGGGGTTCTCGATCTTGATGCTCAGGCCGGAGGGAGTGGTAGCGATAGCGGGGTCGGCGGCTTTGGCCTTGGCCACGAGCTCGGCGCCGGCGGCGATGTTGGCCTGCGACTCGGGCGATGCGCTGCGGATGCTGTCGTCGTAGGCGCGCTTGGCCTCGCGCAGGGTGCCGAGGGCGTTCTCATAGGCCTGGCGCAGGATGGCCATCTGGGTGGGGTCGATGCTGTCTTGCATAAAGGCCTCGCGGAAGTTCTTGACCAGGGCGTCCTTGTTGACCTTCACGCCCATATCTTCGAAATATTTGATCTGGCCCATGAGCTGCATGCCGATCTGCAGACCGAACTGGAAGCTCTTGGTGGTGTCGCCCTTGAGGGCGAAGTCCATGCCCTTGAGGATCTCGGCGCGCGAGAAGGAGGAGTCGCGCTCCATGAGCATGGTGTAGCGCTGGCTCATCTGCAGGCCGGCGTAGTTGGCGAAGTTGATGACCATGGAGTCGGCCTGGGCGGGGGTGAGGCCGATGTTGCGCTGGGGTGCGGAGGCATTGTCGCCGCACGATGCCATGGCCAGTGTGAACAGGGCTATGGCGCTGAAAATGAGTTTTTTCATTTTTGTGGTGTTATGTTGTGTTTGTGTTGAAGGCTTGATGTTCGCGGCGCGAAGTTATGAAAAGATTCGCAAGCGCGCACGCACGCGGGGCTAAATTTTTACGGTTAGCTTGAGTGTGGGCAGACATCCGAAGGCCTCTTTGTATCGGCACAGGCCGGAGTTTGGGATTCCGGCGGTGGAGGCGGGGCCGATGTCGAGTATCTCCGTCTGGGGCCAGTGCTCTTTCACGGCGCGGGCGGCGAGCAGGGGCAGGATGTTCATGGGGCGGAGGTGGGTGCACTCCGGGGCGTCGCCCCAATAGACCACCTGCGCCACAGTGGGTGATGTGCGGTAGATGATGGCGCTGGCGGCGTCGCCCTCGGGGCAGCTCATGGTGAGGGCCAGGATGGGCACCACGCGCGCGGTGGCCTCGACCTGCTCCAGGGACATGGCCAGGGGGTAGCCGCGGTGGGCGCGGTTGGCGGCGATGACGGCGTAGGCGCGCGCTATGTCGCTGTGCTCCAGGGTGAAGCCTTGGCGGGAGGCGAAGTTGTAATGGTTGCGGAAGGCAGGCTCGAGCCAGGATGCGAAGCTCTCGGCGCGCTCCAGGGGATAGTGGTAGTTGTAGTCCCACGCCGCGCGGGCATCTGGGAGGTTGGCCAGCGTGCCGGCGGCCTTGGGTATCATCGCGGGGTCGTAGAAGGGCGGGGCGAGGGTGACGGTGAGCGGGGTGTCGCAGAGCTGGTGCTGGAGCTCGGTGAAGAAGTCGTAGATATGCTCCAGGGCCTGCGGCTTGCGGTAGGCCAGCTCGGCGAAGGGGGCCGAGAAGGGCGCGTGCCATTGGCCTTGCTTCATGCCGATGATCAGGCCCAGACGGGGGTGGAGGCCGTCGTCGCTGCCGACGACGTAGCGCACCGCCTCGGCGCGGGGCGCCACCAGCTCGTTGAACTGCTGCGAGCCGAAGACCGTGCGCGGGGCGGGGAAGGCCTCGAAGAAGCGCGATGCGGAGGTGAATTGTAAGTACATGCCTGTCAGTATATGCCTGCGCCCTTGCGCAGGATGCGGGGGTCGGAGCTGTCGGTGAGGTCGATGATGGTGGATCCCTCTGTGCCTCGGGGCCCGGCGTCGATGGCCAGGTCGGCGAGGGCGGAGTACGCGTCCTCGAGCATCCGCGTGGTCACCTCCTCAGCTCCGTCGGGCACTGCGGCCGAGGCCACGGCCACAGGCGCGTCGAGGGCTTGGGCCAAGGCCCGGGCCACTGCGCAGTCGGGGATGCGAATGCCTACGGTGCGCCGGCCTTTGAACACCCTCGGCAGTGTGCCCATGGCGGGGAGGATGAACGTGTACGGGCCTGGCGTGTTGGCTTTTATGATATCGAATGCGCGGTTGTCTATGCGCGCGTAGCGCGACGCCTGGGCGATGTCGGCGCATACGGCCGACAGGGGCCTGCGCTGAGGGTCTATGCCCGCTGCGCGGCACAGGCGCTCGCAGGCTCGATTGTCGAGGGCCGAGCAGGCCAGGGCGTAGAGCGTGTCGGTGGGCATCAGCAGCAGCTCTCCTCGTTCCAGGGCCTGCGCGGCCTGGGCGATGTGGCGCTCGTTGATGCTGGAGGGGTGTATGGTGAGATGGCGCATAAGGCGGGGTGGGGGATTACGGCGCGAATATAATGAAAAACGGCGTGCCGCGCAATAGAGCGCCGCGAATCGCTGCCTCGGCTGCGCAGGAAAATAATGCGAAAAAAGTGAGCGAAATGTTTGGAAATCAGCAGAAAAGTTGCTAACTTTGCATGGTTTAAAAGCGCAGTTACGCACCAATTTGCCGCTAATGGCCTGACGGTCAGGCGGAAAGGGGTGTGCATATTGTGCGCAAAGCAAGTGTGCAAACATAGAAACGAAAATAAATTACAACCCAAACGCAAACCCAAAAACTAAGATGCCTACTATTTCGCAATTAGTAAGAAAAGGACGCGTGGCCCTGGCGGACAAGAGCAAGTCTCCCGCCCTGGACAGCTGCCCCCAGCGTCGCGGCGTGTGTGTGCGCGTGTACACCACCACCCCCAAGAAGCCTAACTCGGCAATGCGCAAAGTTGCGCGCGTACGTCTCACCAACGGCAAGGAGGTCAACTCCTACATCCCCGGTGAGGGCCACAACCTGCAGGAGCACTCGATCGTGCTGGTGCGCGGCGGCCGTGTTAAGGACCTTCCCGGTGTGCGCTACCACATCGTGCGCGGCACCCTGGACACCAGCGGCGTCAAGGACCGCACTCAGCGCCGCTCCAAATACGGAGCCAAGCGTCCCAAGGCAGGTGCTGCCAAGAAGTAATCCTCGACGCGTCGAGGGTGAAGCATTCACCAAAGCACCACGAGATTAATCTCAAACACCCAAAAAGTTTAACTCGTTTTTGAAGTCTTGATCGCGGAAACCACCGGCTGAGTAAGCCCGCCCCGCAACAAACCTTCAGGCCAGAGGGCCTGCATCGACGGGGCAGAGCTGAAGATGACAAAGCAACAAGCAGCCAAGCAATCAAAAACACAACGCTGAACCAAACAAAATGAGAAAGGCTAAGCCTAAGAAACGCATCGTTCTTCCTGATCCCGTATTCAACGATGTCAGAGTGTCCAAGTTCGTCAACCACCTCATGTACGACGGAAAGAAGAACACCGCTTACACCATTTTCTACAACGCTCTGGAGATTGTGAAATCCAAACTCCCCAACGAGGAGATGAGCGCTCTGGAAATCTGGAAAAAAGCCCTCGAGAACGTAACCCCCCTCGTAGAGGTCAAGTCCCGCCGTATCGGCGGCGCAACCTTCCAGGTCCCCACCGAAATCCGCCCCGACCGCAAGGAATCAATATCAATGAAGAACCTTATATCCTACGCCCGCAAGCGCGGCGGCAAGTCTATGGCCGAGAAGCTCGCTGCCGAGATCGTCGACGCTTTCAACAGCCAGGGCGGCGCCTTCAAGCGCAAAGAGGATATGCACAAGATGGCCGAGGCTAACCGCGCCTTCGCCCACTTCCGATTCTAATTCATTGCAATCATTCCTAACAGCATAACCAAAATGGCTAAGGCAGACGAATTATTAAAATATACCCGCAACATCGGCATCATGGCCCACATCGATGCCGGTAAAACCACCACTTCCGAGCGTATCCTCTTCTACACCGGTCTGACCCACAAGATCGGCGAGGTGCATGACGGCGCAGCCACCATGGACTGGATGGAGCAGGAGCAGGAGCGCG
>CAZSHV010000053.1:0-15487 GCA_964606815.1 uncultured Bacteroides sp.
AAAAACATGCCGTAACGCCATCCGGGCGCGGACGCGATTAATCGCGTCCCTACGGTGTTTGGTTGGCGCGCCAAAACGCGCAGCGGGCCATCCGGGCGCGGGCTGTGGGTTATACGGGCAGGCGACCGGGAGCGGTGGCGATGTGGTAGAGGAGGTCGCCAAGCAGGGCGTAGGGATCTTGGCGGGAGCCGACGCCTTTGCTCATGGCGTCGTAGCGTCGCACGGCGTCGAGATTTTCTATCACCTGGAAGGCATTGTAGTTGTCCATGCCTCGGCGGATGCGCTTGATGGCAAACACATTGCGTGGATTGAGGCCGAGGGCCTCGACAAGGCCGCGATCGCTGCGGTCGGGGGTGTAATAGGCTTGGAGCAAGTCGGCGAAGAAGTTGAAAATCGCCGTCGCAACAGGCGGGAAGGGATTTGCCTTCTGATTGGCCGAGAAGTAGGAGGCTATGCGCATCATTGCGCCAAAATCCTTGGCGGCAAGTGCGTCGACCAACTCGAAATTATTATAATCTTTGCTGATACCGATGTAGCGCTCCACGGCTTCGGGAGTGACCGTTGCGCCCTTGGGGAGGATTTCGGCGAGTTTGCCAATTTCGTTGTAAAGACGGCTAAGGCTCGTGCCGACATATTGAGCGAGCATTTCCACAGCCTTGGCGTCGGCGTTGAGTCCCTTGTCCTTGATGAAATTGCGTATCATGGCCGGAACCTGGCTATCGTAGATTTCCTTAGACTCGAAAACCACACCGCGGGCGTCTCGTACAGCCTTGGCCAGCAGCTTGCCCTTGATTGTGTCGCCACGCGATATGATGGCCAGCACGGTCGACGGATTTGGCGACGCCACATATCGGGCGAGCTTGTCGGCATAGTCGGCACGCACCGTCTGCGCCTCGCGGAGAATCACCATCTGGCGGTCGCTGAGCATGGGCACTTGCCGGCACAGGTCGATCACAGCCTGCGGGTCGGGGGTGTCGGGCGCGTAGACATTGGTGAGGCCAAATTCGCGGTCGGCCTCGGGCAGAGCGTTTTCGAGCGCTTCGACGAGTTGGTCGATAAAATAACCTTCCTTGCCGTGAATTAGATAGACGGCATTGAGGTCGCCGCTCTGAATGGAGCGGCGCAACTGGTCGAAAGTGGGGTCGGAGGCAGCCATGGCTTAGGGGTGGATTTTGGAGTAAAGCTATTTTTTTGTAAATTTACGCAGAATTTTTGAAAAGATAGTCGATAACACCAAAAATGTTTGCCCACGAGCTAAATCTGCCACCTTTTGAAGTCCGCCTCAGCCACGATGAGCGCGGCGAGGCCACCATTTACGACCCTTTGCGCGACAAGTGGCTCGTGGCGACCCCCGAGGAGTGGGTGCGTCAGCATTTTGTCAATTATCTCACAGAATGGCTCGGCTATCCGCGCAGTTTCATGGCCAACGAGGTGGGGCTGACGCTCAATCGCACCCGGCGCCGTGTCGACACCCTCATCTACACCCGCGACCTGCGCCCGCTGTGCATAGTGGAGTACAAGCGCCCCTCCGTGGAGATAAACGCGAAAGTGTTCGACCAGATCGCGCGCTACAACTCAGTGCTTGGCGCGCCCTTCCTGATGGTGTCCAACGGGCTGCGCCATTATTGCTGCCGCTTCGAAGGCGACGGCTACACCTTTCTGCGCCAGCTGCCCCGCTGGGAAGAGATGGCTGCCCGGATCCAATAAAATTGGAAATTTAACGCTTTTTTTGGTATTTTGGTCAAAGTTTGTTAAATTTGCAGCCTATTTCTTAAGAATCTAACCTTAATCACATGAATATATACTTTGACAAGGGGCTTGACCTTAAGCTCGAAGGTAGCCTTGAAAGCTACGTGACGACGATCACGCCCCCTAAAGTATGTGCGGTGACCCCGGATGATTTTCCCGGCTTTGTGCCTAAACCGGACGTTGCGCCCGGCGACAGGGTATTGGCCGGCGACGCGGTGTTGCATAACAAGTTATACCCCGAGATGAAGCTCGTCGCGACTGCCAACGGCAGAGTGAAAGCTATCGTGAGGGGTGAGCGCCGCAAAATTCTCCGCGTCGAGATAGAATGTGAAGAAGACTATTTGTTTCGCACATTCGACCTGTCGGAATACCGAGACGAACTCGAGGCTCTTGCCCAGTCGGGGCTGTTGGCTGCATTCCGCACCCGTCCCTTCGACAGAGTGGTAGATCCCAACGTCAAGCCAGTCAATATTTTCATCAATGGAGTGGAAACGGCTCCGATGACCCTGCCATATGCTGCCCACGCTATGGATGGATATGATAAGGAATCCATCATCAGGGCTGGAAAGGTTTTGGCCAAGCTGTGCACGGGCCGCGTCTATATAACTTTGCCCGAGGGAGTTCGCTTCCCCAAGATTGAGGGCTGCGAGATTGTGAGGGTCCAAGGCCCTCATCCTGCCGGAGTGGTAGGATTCCAGATCGCAAAGATAGCCCCCGTCAACAAGGGCGATACTGTGTGGACCGCCGACCTTAAGACCTTCCTGCGCATTGGCGAACTATTCCATAAGCAACGCTTTGATTTTAAAACACTTGTGGCCGTTACCGGCCCGGCATTGAAATCGCCCTTCCTTGCCGCCGCGATAGAGGGCTCAGATGTGGAATCTATCCTCAAAGGGCATCTCAAGGACGACGGTCGCAAGAAGCGTATCATCTCGGGCAATGTCCTGTCGGGCATCGCTGTGGGTTTCGACGGCTTCCTGCGCCGCCCCGGCATCCAGCTCAGCGTCATCTACGAAGGCGACGATGTCACGGAATTTATGGGCTGGGCCTCGGTGTCGCCCAAAAAGATGAGTGTGTGGAACGCGCTTCCTTTCAGGAAATTGCGTAAGCAGTTCAGCCCCGACGCGCGCCTCAACGGCGGCCGTAGAGCCATGATTATGAGCGGCGAATACGACCGCGTGTTCCCCGCCGACATCATGCCCGAATATCTCATCAAGGCCATCCTGAGCCGCAATATCGACGACATGGAAGGCCTCGGCATTTATGAAGTGGCGCCCGAAGACTTCGCCCTATGTGAATATCTCGACTCGTCGAAGATGCCACTTCAGCAGATAGTGCGCGACGGTCTCGATTTCCTCTACAAGGAACTCCACTGACCGCCTGCCACCCCGACACTACACAACTATCAACCAATCATGAAACGACTTCACGACAAAATAGAGAGCTGGCGCCCACATTTCAGTCCGGGCGGAAGGCTAAGCGCACTGGGCTCGGTGTATGACGGCTTCGCGACGTTCCTGTTCACGCCCACCACCACTGCCGCGCCTGTAAATGCCTCTCATATTCATGATGCCATCGATTCCAAGCGCATCATGATCACGGTGGTGCTTGCACTGATGCCCTGTTTCTTCTTCGGCATGTACAATACTGGCTACCAGCACTGGCTGGCAGCCGGCGCCACGAGTTTCCCCTTCTGGAGCCTGATGCTCTACGGCTTCATGGCCATACTGCCCAAGGTGGTGGTGACCTACTTCGTGGGCCTCGGTATCGAATTTGCCTTTGCGCAATGGCGCAAAGAAGATATTCAGGAAGGATTCCTTGTGACGGGTATCCTGATCCCGATGATATGCCCCGTGGAGACTCCGCTGTGGATGATGGCCGTAGCGACGGCTTTTGCAGTGGTGTTTGCCAAGGAAGTTTTCGGGGGCACGGGGTATAACATAGTCAATATCGCGCTGATAGCCCGCGCGTTCCTGTTCTTTGCCTATCCGGCCAAGATGAGCGGCGACGAAGTGTTTGTGGCCACTCAGCCCATCCTCGGGTTTGGCCCCACAGTGCCCGACGGCTTCACCTGCGCCACTCCGCTGGGCCAGATTGCATCGTCAAACGGCCCTGTGGAAATGCTCACAACTACAGGCGGGCATTCGCTCAGCCTCTGGGACGCCTTCTTGGGGCTCATGCCCGGCAGCTTCGGCGAAACCTCCCTGCTTTGCATTCTCATCGGCGCCGTCGTCCTCCTCGCTTCGGGCATAGGCAACTGGCGCATCATGCTATCCGTAGCCCTCGGCGCGCTTTTCACCGGCTGGATCACCAACACCTTTGCCACGCCCCTCTACCCGGCTTCATACCTGCTGCCGTGGGAGCAGTTCCTCTATGGCGGCCTGGCCTTCGCAGCCGTCTTCATGGCCACTGACCCCGTAACGGCCTGCCGAACCCACACAGGCCAATGGATCTACGGCGCCCTTATCGGCATCGTGGCTGTCATTATCCGCACCTACAACAACGGCTATCCCGAGGGCGCAATGCTCGCTGTGCTGTTGATGAACGTATTCGCCTCGTTTATCGACTGGTGGGTGGTACGCGCCAACATCAACCGTCGCCGTGCCCGCGCCCAAGCAAAGATTGTCAACCAGTAAGCCCGTTCAGCCATGAAGATAAATAAAAACAGCAATACTTACATCATCATCTATATCGTGGTGATGGTAGTGGCAGTGGGCTCTGCGCTGGCCTACACTTCAATGAGCCTGCGCGGCCGCCAGCAGGCCAATATGGACAACGACAAAAAGCGCCAGATTTTGGCCGCCCTGCATATCTCAACCGTGCCCGACAGCGTGGCAGCCCTGTATAGCGCCACCGTGACGTCGGAATTCATTGTCAACTATGCCGGAGAGCGGGTCGAAGGCGATGCCTTCACCGTGGATGTTGCCGCTCAGTCGAAAGAGCCTGACTCCCAGCGTCTGCTGCCCGTGTATGTTGCCACAGTTGGCGGCGACGCCAAGAAATATGTCCTCCCGGTCTACGGCACAGGCCTGTGGGGACCCATCTGGGGCTATGTGGCAGTCGATGCCGACGGCTCCACGATTTATGGCGCCTACTTCGACCATCAGGGAGAGACTCCCGGCCTCGGCGCCGAGATAGCCAAGCCTGCATTTTGCGAACAGTTTGACGGCAAGCAGATGATGCACGACGGCAAGCTCGTGCCCATTGCCGTGGTGAAGAAAGGCCAGAAATACACCGGTGGCGAATATGTCGACGGCGTGTCGGGCGGCACCATCACCTCCAAAGGCGTAAGCGCCATGCTCAGCAACTGCCTCCAGCCCTATCAGGCCTTCCTGCAGGCGCAAAATTCAAATTTTGACTCTATCAGCCATGAGTGACAAGATAAGCAACAAAAGGGTGTTTCTCAACCCCTTCTCGAAAGACAATCCCGTGATTGTCCAGATATTGGGCATCTGCTCGGTGCTTGCCGTGACTGCCAAGCTCGAGCCGGCTATCGTGATGGGCCTGTCGGTGACAGCCGTCCTGGCCTTCTCAAATGTGATTATCTCGCTGATCCGCAACACTATTCCGAAGGCAATCCGCATCATCGTCCAGCTGGTGGTGGTGGCCGGGCTGGTGGTCATAGTGAGCGAGATTCTCAAGGCCTATGCCTATGAAGTGAGTGTCCAGCTATCGGTGTTTATCGGCTTGATCATCACCAACTGCATCCTCATGGGGCGTCTCGAGGCCTTCGCCATGGCCAACCGCCCTTGGCCCGCATTCCTCGACGGCGTGGGCAACGGCATCGGCTATGGCATAATCCTCGTGATCGTGGGTTTCTTCCGCGAGCTCCTCGGCAGCGGCACCCTGCTGGGCTACCAGGTGGTGCCCCAGTGGTGCTACGACCACGGCTATGTCAACAACGGCCTGATGATCCTGCCCCCCATGGCCCTGATCGTGGTGGCATGCATCATCTGGGTGCACCGCAGCATGAATAAAGACCTGCAAGAGAAATAATCCCCGCTCCGCATAGGATACCTAACAACATCCCCGCAGAAAATGGAAAACTTCAACATATTCATACGGTCGATTTTCGTCGACAACATGATTTTTGCCTACTTCCTGGGCATGTGCTCGTTCCTGGCCGTGTCGAAGAACGTCAAGACAGCCTTCGGCCTGGGCGTGGCCGTCACCTTTATGCTCGTGGTGACACTGCCGGTCAACTACCTGCTGCAGACCTACGTGCTCAGCCCAGGCGCGCTTGCCTGGGCCGGCCCCGAGTTTGCCGACGTTGACCTCAGCTTCCTCTCCCTGATAATGTTCATCGCCGTCATTGCCTCCATGACCCAGCTCGTAGAGATGGTGGTGGAGAAATACAGCCCCTCGCTCTACGCGAGCCTCGGCATCTTCCTGCCGCTCATTGCCGTTAACTGCGCCATCCTGGGCGGCTCGCTGTTCATGCAGCAGCGCGACTTCCCCAGCGTGTGGACGGCAGTGTGCGCCGGCGGCGGCTGGGGCCTGGGCTGGCTGCTGGCCATCACTGCCATAGCCGCCATCCGCGAGCGCCTGCAGACATTCTCCAAGATTCCCGCCCCGCTGCGCGGCATCGGCATCACCTTCATCCTCACGGCTCTGATGGGCATCGCGTTCATGAGCTTCCTCGGTATTAAACTTTGACATTTCCCCGCCATCATGAATATCTTACTCCAATTATCAGCCTCGACGCTCACGCTGCTTTCCGGCGTGGGCATCTTCCTGGGCATAACGCTGGCCCTGGTGGTGGTCCTGCTCGTGGCCAAGCGCTACCTGGTGCAGCAGGGCGACGTCACACTCACCCTCAACGGCGATACTAAAATCCAGGCCCAGGCCGGAAAGTCTGTGCTCTCCACCTTGGCCGACGCCAACATCTTCCTGCCCAGCGCCTGCGGCGGCAAGGGCAGCTGCGGCCAGTGCAAGGTGCAGGTGCTTGAGGGCGGCGGCGAGATCCTGCCCACCGAGGCCGTGCACTTCACGCGCCGCCAGATCCAGGCCGGCTGGCGCCTGGGATGCCAGGTTAAGGTGAAGGGCGACCTCAGCATCGCTGTGCCCGAGAGCGTGCTCGACGTGCACGAGTGGGAGTGCGAGGTTATCTCCAACCGCAACGTGGCCACCTTCATCAAAGAGCTCATCGTGGCCCTTCCCCCCGGCGAGCATATGGACTTCATCCCCGGCTCCTATGCCCAGATCAAAATTCCGCCCTTCTCGATGGACTATGACAAGGACATCGACAAGTCGCTCATCGGCGAGGAGTACCTGCCCTCGTGGGAGAAGTTCGGGCTCTTCACTCTGAAGTGCACCAACACGTCCACCACCGTGCGCGCCTACTCCATGGCCAACTATCCCGCAGAAGGCGACCGCTTCATGCTCACCGTGCGCATCGCCACACCCCCCTTCAAGCCTAAACCCCAGACAGGCTTTCAGGACGTGCCCCCCGGCATAGCATCCAGCTATATCTTCACCCTCAAGCCCGGCGACAAGGTGATAATGAGCGGCCCTTATGGCGACTTCCACGTTAACCTCGACTCGAAGAAGGAGATGATGTGGATCGGCGGCGGCGCCGGCATGGCTCCCCTGCGCGCCCAGATCATGCATCTGACCAAGACGCTCCATACTACCGACCGCGTCATGAACTACTTCTATGGCGCCCGCGCCCTCAACGAGGTGTTCTATCTCCAGGACTTCCTCGACCTTCAGAAGCAGTTCCCCAACTTCAAGTTCCACCTCGCCCTTGACCGCCCCGACCCCGCAGCAGACAAGGCCGGCGTGGAGTACACCCCCGGCTTCGTGCACCAGGTGATCTACGACACCTACCTCAAAGACCACCCCGCGCCCGAGGATATCGAGTATTACATGTGCGGCCCCGGCCCCATGAGCGCGGCCGTCAACGGCATGCTCGACTCTCTGGGCGTCGACCCCGAAAGCATCCACTACGACAACTTCGGCGGTTAATGTTCAGCTTGACAACGATTTGATTGTCAATCGGAAGTAGGGGCGCTCATTTTGAGCGTCCGCAGTCACAAATTAATTTTTGAAAGCCCCACCCCCTAACCCCCTCCCCGGCTTCGCCGAGAAGGGGGGTTCTTTATGTAGAAAATGGTGGGGCCACTTTCGATGCGGCCGCCGATAACACAAGCAAAGGGAAGGGTAGGGCCGCATGTTCGATGCGGCCGCCTATAACGTCCACGACGAGAATCAAGGGAGCCCACGGAGTGGGCTCCGATAACGTCGTCATTGTTGATTTCCAGAGCGTTACCCCGCGGTGTCCCTTTGCTTCTTGCCTCGGTGTGATATTTTTCGTATCTTCGCGGCGAATACAACCACAATGTCGTCCACATTCAACTCTTATTACGAACACATCGACCACGACTTCTGGCGCACCCTCTGCCAGGAGCGCGGCACGCTGCGGCATTACGACCGCGGAGAGATGTTCGTGGAGCAAGGGCGAGTGGCGCCATATTTGGGTTATATCACCTCGGGCAACCTGAAATATGTGGTTTATGCCGCTGACGGCACCGAGAGCGTAGTCGGTCTGGAGTTCGCCGGT
This sequence comes from uncultured Bacteroides sp., assembly GCA_964606815.1. Lineage (GTDB taxonomy): Bacteria > Bacteroidota > Bacteroidia > Bacteroidales > Muribaculaceae > CAG-873. The sequence continues at coordinate 8,312 of CAZSHV010000053.1, forward strand.
GAATTCGTGGCCGATTTTCCGTTTTCGCTGTATGGACAGCCGGCGCGGGTTTCAATCGTGGCCGTGACGCCCTGCGACATCTTCTGCGTGTCGGCCAAAGAGTTAGGCGAGCAGATGAAAACCGATGCGGCGCTCTACCAGATTATTGCCGAGAGCGCAAATGCCGTGTTCGACACTGTTTACAATCGCTATATAGACCTTTACACCAAATCAGCGCAAGAGCGATACGACGAGCTGGTGGATAAACACGAAGACCTCTTCAGCATCTTCTCGCTCAAAGACATCGCCTCCTTCCTCAACATCACGCCCACCCACCTGAGCCGCCTACGCAAGCAGTAACCCTTCATCGCCAAAATTGCCGAATTTGTGGCATTTATGGGTGCAAAAGGGCGATATGTCGGCTTTTTTAGCTAATTTTGCACCAAAATCGATAACTATGAATATAAATGAACGTTTTCGCGGACGGGCAGAGATTCTGTTTTCGTATTTGCTGAATAAATATGAACTCGCTTATAATGGCCCATCTGCGGATATTCGCGACCTCCTTGTTGCGCTCGGGCAGAGACTACCTCTTGCCGAAAGGGAGCTGTGTAACAAATTCGCTTCAGCTATTACGAGTTCGCCGGCAAGCGCTTATGCGGTCACAAAAGAAGATCGCGAGCTTGGACAAGCCGAGGCGCGGTATATCTTAGAACGTTTCCCGGATGATTACGCCTCGCGTCTCCTTAGCAAAGATGATTTTATCCCGGAAATGAATGAGTATTATGATATCCAACGGACCAAGCAGCGTATCCGTCGCTACGGCGTGCTTGGCGCTATCGCAGCCGTGGTTCTATTCATAATCGGTTATAATCTGCCCTATTTCGCAGAGGGCAGGCTGTACGATAAGGTGAAGGAAGATTTTAATGATCGGTGGCCGGCCATGTACCATTTCGACAGATATTTGAAAGAATATCCCGACGGTAGGCACATCGAGGAAGTCCTAATGCTCCCTGTGCAGAATTCTTATTATGAGCCTATGGATGCGATTCATGCCGCGGCTGAGTATCTGAAACGTTTTCCCGATGGCAAGTATGCGCAAGAGGCCGCTGGCGTGTATGACAAGATCTGGAATAAGGAAATTGCAAAATATGAGGAATACTCTGCCAACACCACCAATACCCAAGCTCGCACGTTCATGACGCAAATGCTAAAATACATGCGCGACAATCACTTGACGCGTATATACGTCAAAGGTGTGCCGACTTTGAATCTCAAGGAGTACGATGAATATCCGCAGATTGTGCGCAGCTGGATGGAAGATAATTTCAACGAAGGAACAAGAAGTGTGCGAAATCCACAAATACCTGAGGATGTGCTTACTATCAAAGACAAAATCACGCCCGCGCAGGCCAAAGAGTGGACAAAGATCATTATAGAGAACGTGCAGAACGGCTTCAACCGAATACTCTCCACTGATTTTATTCAATTCGAACCCTTTTATGGCGACGACGAGGAGTTTGACGAGAATCCAAATGTCACGATTAATTTCAACATAAAGACTCAAGAATTAGATGTTGACGGGTATAAAGTTCCAGATTTATGGATCTATCAGGAAACGACACAGTCATCAAATATCGTAAATAGTTCCGCCATCGTGCTTGGAATGGAGATGACTTTCGATGCACAATTCCGTATCCCAGGGGTGAAGACACCGCTGGATATTTCTGGCGCAGGCAATCCTGGAAGTAACGGTATCCAGGCGGATAAATCTAAAGTTTACCGCATTATGTGCCAGCGATGCGCAGTGCAGTTTGCTGATGACGTGGAAGCCCAGCTCGGAGTCGGGAAAAATAAGTAAGAGACTATCGCTTGGCCGTGCCATGCGTTTTTGTGAGGTTAGAAACATGATTCGATTTATCCTACTGCTCGCGGCTTGCGTGTCTGCCGCCGTATCGGTGAGTGGACAGCTGCCGCGGTATGTGATGCGGTCGCGGCCGTTCGACGAGCTGCACGTCTCCGGGCGTGTGCAGGTGGATTGCCGCGTGGTGCCTGACTCCGCGGGCTACGTGGCTTTCAGCGCGTCGGCCTCTGGCGCGGAAGCGCTGAAGATGGCTAATGCCGGTCGCGTGCTGAGTATCACCTTCGCCAGCGGCTGCCAGCCCAAGGAGGTGCGCGACGTAGTGGTGTACCTCGCTGAGCCGCTGACCACCGTGCAGGCTCGCGGCGCGGCCCGCGTGTCGGTGCCTGCCATGGGAGTGCCGGAGGCGGATGCTTTCGTGGTGCTCAACGGCAGCGGCTCTGTCACGGTCGACGGCCTCCGCGCATCGCAGGCCGTGGTGTCGCTCAATGGCGGCGGTCGCGTGAACCTGGATGGCAAGGTTGAGGCTAAGCTGTTGAACCTCAACTGTTCCGGCTCCGGCACGCTCACTGCGGCGGATATCGACTGCGGCTCGGTCAACGCCAACCTACAAGGCAGCGGACGCATCGTGATGAGCGGCACGGCGCGTCAGGCTACCGCTTCGGCCTACGGCTCCGGCGTGGTGAACGCCAGCGAGCTAAGCACGCCCGTCCTCAAAGCCTCAGCTCTGACCTCGGGCCGAGTGGTCTACGGCCGCGGCTGCCGAGACGTGAAGATGAGCGGAAACCTTGGCAACATCCAGCCTGCGCCCCTGCGCTGACACACCTCAGACGTTTATAAAATACATTTCATCACATTGATTATGAAGAAGATACTCGCACTTATACTCATACTCGCCGCCGTGCTGCCAGCCGCGGCCCAGAAGAAGAAATTCGAACTGACCATCGGAGATTTCAGCGAGCTGACCGTGGCCGACAATCTGCGCGTCACCTACCGCTGTGTCCCCGACTCTGCGGGCATGGCCGTGATCAACGTTGAGCCCGTGCGCGTGCCCGCTCTGGTGTTCGAGAATAACAAGTCGAAACTCAAGATCCTCAACGATTCGCAGGTGGCCGACTCGCTTTTCGGCGAGATCGTGGTCTACTCCAACGCCCTGACTGCCGTCACCAACTGGGGCAAGGACCTTGTGGTGGTCGACTCTATAGCTCCCATAGCGCGCTTTAAGGCCCGCGTGGTGGGCAACGGCAAGATCACCGCGCGCCGCATCCACACCTCTCACCTCGAAGCCGCCGTGCAGGCTGGCCACGGCCGCATCTACCTCAACGGCACCACCACATCGGCTTCCTATCAGCTGCTTAGCACCGGCAGCATCGAGGCCGGAGACATGAAGGCAGCTCAGGTGAAATGCCGCATGTACGGCACGGGGTCCATTGACTGCGACGCCTCGCAATCGCTCAACGTGGCCGGTCTGAGCTCCGGCACCGTATACTACCGCGGCAACCCTGCCGCGGTCAAGAACCGCTCCGTGGGCGTGAAAATCGAGAAAATAGACTGACGTCCAAGCTAACTTCTCCCATCGCATGGAAGGCTCGCTGAAGCTGCGCACGGCCCGCGCCGTGAAATGGAACGCCGTAGACCGCGTGGCGTCGCAGGTGCTTTATGGCATCACTGGCATCGTGCTGGCCAACCTGCTCTCGCCCGAGGACTTCGGTCTGGCCGGAGCCGTGCTCGTGTTCCAGGCCTTCGCGTCGCTGCTCGTCGACAGCGGCTTCTCCTATGCCCTGCTCCAGCGCAAGCACCCCACGCGTCTTGACTACAGCAGCGTGCTGTGGTTCAACCTCGCCGTGGCCGCCGCCATCTACGCCGTGCTATATGCCGCGGCGCCTCTGGTGGCCTGGTGCTTCGGCGGCGACCCCAGGCTGATACCCATTTCCAGGGTGATGTTCCTCACCTTCATCCTCAACGCCTCTGCCATAGTGCAGACCAACCGCCTGACAAAGCTCATGCACGTGCGCCCGCTGGCGGCCGCCAATGTGGTGGCCCTGACCGCCGGCGGCGTGGTGGGCATATGGATGGCCTTGGCGGGGTGGGGCGCGTGGGCCATAGTGTGGCAGAGCGTGGCCGTGGCCGGCGTCAAGAGCGCGACCCTTTGGGCCACGAGCCGCTGGTGGCCGCTACTGCGCTTCTCGTGGGCGTCGATACGCAGCTTCTTCGCCGTGGGGTCGGGCATGATGCTCACGTCGTTTCTTAACACGCTCTTCGCCTACATCAACTCCTTCGTAATAGGCAACCGCATAGGCCTCGGCCCGCTGGGCTATTACACGCAGGCTGACAAATGGAGCAAGATGGGCGTGATGTCGCTGCAGCAGACCCTCACGTCGTCGTTCCTGCCGGGGCTGTCCGACGCCCAGGACGACCGCCCGCGCCTGCTGCGCCTGTGCTCGAAGATGAACCGCATGGCCGCCTACCTCGTCTTTCCCTTCCTTGTGGGCCTGATGACGATGGCAGCGCCTGTGTTCCACCTACTGTTTCACCAGAAGTGGGACCTCTCCATATCGCTCTTCGTGCTGCTGCTGTGCCGCGGGTTGTTCCAGATATTCACCGCAATGTACACCAACTATCTCCTTGCCATTGGTCGGTCGAGGCTGATAGTCAAGCTCGAGGCCGTGCGTGATGTACTGGCCGTCGTGGCCTTGGTCATCACGCTGCCCATGCTCGCCCTCTCCACGGCTGCCGACTTCGTCTTGGGCGTGCGCATACTGCTCTGGGGGCAGCTCATCGCCTCCGCCATAGCTTGGGTGGTGACCCTCGTGGCCACCTGTCGCCAGCTTGGTGCCAAAGTGAGCAGGTTTCTGCTCGACCTCGCGCCCTACGCTGCCCTTACGCTGTGCGTGGTGCCCGTGCTCTTGGGGCTGGCCGTGCTGCCATGGCACCCCGCACTGATTATCGCCGCGCAGTGCGTCTGCGGCTTGGGTATATACCTTGGAGTGAACGCGTTGCTTGGGTCTAAAATCCAGGCCGATGTGCTGTGCTACCTCAAAGGCAAGATGAAATGAACGCCGAGCAAGCCGCCCATAAATGCTCCGCACTGCAGCTTGCGCTGAGCCTCATGCTCGCGGCCGCAGGGCCCGCGCTGTTGCTGTGGCTGATGCGCCATGGGGTGAATTATCAAGATGAGCCATATCAGATGCTCAACGCACTGGAGTGGCGCTGCGTGCCCCTCGCGCCGCTGTCGGCATGGGTAGGGAATGCCTGGGCTTCTATCTTTGGTTTCACCCTTATCTCCATGCGCTCACTCGCCGTGGATTGCGCCTTGGCTTCGGCCGCCGCTGCGTCTGCCTGGTTCTATGTGCGCAGGCAAAGCTTATCGGGTGCGCTGGCGTTGTTCGGTTTTACCACTGCAATTTTTGCTTTAAGTCCTTGGTTGTCCTATCTTTACGGTTGGGATTGCCTCTCTACGCTCTCGCTTGTGCTACTGGCTATCGCGTTACTGGAATATCTGCGACATCCCGGTATAGTAATGGCCATCGTGATTGGCGCCATTCTCGGTTTGGCATCACTGATGCGACTGCCCAATGCCGTGGCCGCTCTGCCGTGTGTCATTGTTGTCGCATGGACTGGGAATAGGCGCTGGAGCAGGGTGGGGGCGATGCTGACAGTCGCGATTTCCGTCACCTTGGTACTAATATTAATAATGTATGGCTCTGTCGGCGAATACCTCGCGGTGCTCCGGAGCAACATTATCACGGGTCACACGTTCGCGGAGCTGCTCGCAGGCTACGGCATAGGCCTCACCGAATATCTGCGCATAGGCGCGTTGGTGGCAGCACTGTTTGCGGCCTCTTGCTTGGTTGGCCGGATTTTCGCACCGGCAGTGATGTGGACGCTTGCCGCTGCCATTGGCGTGGCTGCGGGCATGATGATTCCCAGCGAATTCGTATGGCCGGGCGTGGTGGCGCACGCGGCTTCGCTGTGGTGTCTGGTCGCCGCGCTTATTATGATACGCCGCCCCGGGGCCGTTGTCTTTGCGATAGCCTCCATGGCCTTGGTGGCCACTGCCGGAGCCGACATGGGGCTAACCAAGGTAATGAGCGCTCCCATGCTCGCGCTCGCATTGGCATATGCCGCCCCAGTTGATTTGCGACGTTTCGCTCCTGCTCTCGCCGCTGTGCTGGCGATGTGCGCTGTGGCCGAACTGCGTTCCCAGTCCGTCCGCAGCTTCGAAGACGAAGGCTACGGGCATACCACGGTGCTTTTGTCCTCTACGCCATTGGCGGGTGTATGCACCACGCCCGAGCGCGCGGCTGAGATTCAGACACTCGACTCGCTCATCACCGCCGTGCATGCCCAAGGTGGGGAGGTTGTGGCCGCAGGCGACTGCTACCGCTACGCCATCGACCTGCTGTCTCGCCGCCCGCGCCCCGCAGCCATGCGTCATGCATATCTTATTGATTACCCGACATATATCCCCGCACTGATGCAGGTGCTTGCCGAGGCCCCACAGGTAAGCGTGGTCATTGCTACCCGTCCGTTCGACTGGCGCTCCACTCTTCCCGCCTCAAATCCCGCCTCGCAAGTGCCAGATACCGCAGCAATAACCGCCCTTCCCCTCGGCCCAGTCATACTCTCCACCCCAAAATTCACAGTCCATGCCATCCAAAAGTAATGCTCAGAAAAAATGCAGAGCGAAAAAGTGGCGGGAAAATTTGGTGGGTTGAGAAAAAATTTGTTACTTTGCACACTGATTTTGTGGCTCATCCTGTAAAGCCCCCAAGAAAGATGCGCTTGGGAGCGATATGAGCTGAGATGCCGGCCGCGAAACCACATAAAAGTTAAAACGAAACCGATAACGATAAACCAAAAAAGCCATGTCAAAGATTTGTCAAATCACCGGCAAGAAAGCAATCACAGGCAACAACGTTTCCCACTCGAAACGTCGCACCAAACGCAAATTCTATCCCAACCTCTTCACCAAGAAGTTCTTCTGGGTTGAGCAGGGTATCTGGGTGAAGCTCACCATCTCTGCCAACGGTCTCCGCATCATCAACAAGATGGGTCTCGACGCTGCCCTCAAGCAGGCCGCCGAGAAAGGCAACCTCACTGACGAAATCAAAGTAATCGGCTTCTAATCTCCTATATTCAGAAACTATGGCAAAGAAAGCAAAAGGCAACCGAGTACAGGTTATCCTCGAGTGCACCGAACATAAGGCAAGCGGTATGCCCGGCACCTCCCGCTACATCACCACCAAAAACCGCAAAAACACCCCCGAGCGTCTTGAGCTGAAGAAATACAACCCCATCCTCAAGCGCATGACCATCCACAAAGAAATCAAATA
>CAZSHV010000054.1:0-15137 GCA_964606815.1 uncultured Bacteroides sp.
TCTCGGGCGCTTTTGAAGCCGCCGCTCGGTCACAATGCGACGGCATTGCTCCCTCACGCCGCCTCCAAAATCACACCAAGATATGCGACCTCAGCGTTAACATATTTTATGGGACAGGCTCTAAGCGCCCCCACGGGGGGGGATAACATAATCGCCATTAACGCCCTCCCCGGTGTTTCCCTCCTATACTATAGTATACGCGAACGGCTTGTGCAGCCGATGATTATGAATTGAATACATGTGCGCGGGGCGAATGTTTACGCAGCAGGCTGTATCTATTGCTTGGGCGATAATTACCCCGAACGAATGTTCGGCGAAAATATACTATACAAAGAAAAAATATCTGCTGCTGCTGCCGTCGTCGACGTGGTGGTGGTGGTCGTCTCCGCCGTCAGAGACAGCTATAAAATAGGAAAATCATTCGGGTTTATCCCCGAATGAAACCATGATCAACGTATAAAAATAGTCCCCTATTTTTATATACCCTCCCTCTCATCTACTCTTATATATTTTTTATATAGTCGGGGTAGAAGTGTCAGAACGAGGTATGTAATATGCTTTGCAAAGTTAAACCGAATATTTGTAATATGCAAATTTCTTTGCAAATATTTATCTGCACGCCTGCCGTCGTCCGCCCCGTATTTGCAGAAATAGGGGTAGGAGCGGGGTATGCGTGGACAGTGGACAAAGGCTAAAACGCTGACTGCCAAACATATAACTTCTCCAAAGTGTCCATTCATTGATTTACAGCCAGTTACGAGCCTTTTAACATATCCTATCACATTACTCCCTCCAAATCGTTAAAACATTAAGCAAAACAGCACGTATCGCCTACAATATCGCATTTTACATTTTTTAACGTGGGACTTTCGTCAAGATGGGGACTTATAGCCAGGATATGCTTGATTTTCGACTACAACTGTATAGTGGTGTAAAAGAGAGAAAAGAAATAAAGAAAGATGTAGATAAGATTATAAGAGAGAACAGGAAAGCATAGGAAAGCATAGGAAAGTAGAGGAAAGTAGAGGATAGTATAGGATAGTTTAAGAGTGTATATGATAGTATCAAAGAGTAACGAATAGTAGTTTAAGAGTGTATATGATAGTATCAAAGAGTAACGAATAGAAGGGCCGAAAGTCCGTTTCGGCCCTTCTATAGTGTGAAACACCGCCATAATATCAACTAAAGTGCAAAAAATGCGGCTGGAAGGGGATGAAAAATTTGCTTAATTAAAAAAATAGTCTTACCTTTGCGGCGATTTCCGCAAGGAGGTCATATCAACCCATATTATTTAACCCCTTTTGCGTTTTAACAATGCAGTACGAAACCGTTTTCATTTTAACTCCCGTTTTGTCTGACGCACAGATGAAGGAAGCGGTCGAAAAATTCACCAAGGTGCTCACCGACAATGGCGCAACCATCGTCAACGCCGAGGAGTGGGGGCTGCGCAAGCTCGCTTATCCCATCCAGAAGAAGTCCACTGGCTTCTACACCTTCATTGAATTCGAGGCTGACCCCCAGACCATCAAGAAACTCGAGACCGCTTATCGCCGCGATGAGCGCGTGATCCGTTTCCTCACGTTCCGTCAGGACAAATACGCCGCTGAGTACGCCGCCAAGCGCCGCAACCTCAAAGCTCACGCTAACCAGGCCGCAACCGCTGCCGCAGAAGTAAAGGAGGACTAAACCATGGCACAGACATCTGAAATCCGCTATCTCACCCCCATGTCGGTGGACGTGAAGAAGAAAAAATACTGCCGCTTCAAACGCGCCGGTATCAAGTACATCGACTACAAGGATCCCGAGTTCCTCAAGAAGTTCCTTAACGAGCAGGGCAAGATCCTGCCCCGCCGCATCACCGGCACCTCACTCAAGTTCCAGCGTCGCGTGGCTCAGGCCGTGAAGCGCGCTCGCCACTTGGCCCTGCTGCCCTTCGTTACCGACCTCATGAAATAATAACCATACCTAACGGACCTCATAATTATGAAAGTTATCCTCAAAGAAGACGTCGCTCGCCTTGGATACAAGGACGACGTAGTGGAAGTTCGCGACGGTTATGGCCGCAACTATCTCATCCCCTTCGGCAAAGCTGTGATCGCCACAGAGAGCGCCCTCAAGGTTCTCGCCGAGAACCAACGCCAGCGCGCCCACAAGCTCGCTAAAATCAAAGCCGACGCTGAGGCCCTCGCTGCCGCTATGGCCGATGTGGCTCTCACCATCGCCGCTAAGACCAGCGCCACCGGCACCATCTTCGGCTCCGTCAAGGACGCCCAGATCGCAGAGGCCCTCGCCAAGCTCGGCCACAATGTGGACCGCAAGATGATCTTCATCGCCGAGCCTATCAAAGAGGTGGGCGAGTATGTGGTGGAAGTCAATCTCCACAAGGACGTCACCGTGAAGCTCCCCCTCACCGTGGTGGCCGAGGAGACCGCTGAATAAGCAACATCATCCCCAAACATCTATACAATCCCCTTTGGAGTGGCCGCCTCGTGAGAAGCGGCCACTTTTTAAATACCCAACCCCTCCAATGCCTTGTCAATGACAATCTCCCCACGCATACACCGCGCGCTGGTCTGGGCCGCGAGAGTAATCGTCGGCGCAGTCTTCATCTTCTCCGGATTCACAAAACTTGTGGACCCCTGGGGCGGCATGTACAAGATCCAGGAGTACCTTGCCGCGTGGGATATCAGCTTCGTGCCTCGTTCCTTAGTGTTCATAGCTGCCTTCTTGCTTGGAAGCCTGGAGTTTGTCTGCGGCGTGTGCCTTGCCCTGGGGCTGATGCGCCGTCTCGTGCCGCGCGTGCTAATTGCCCTGATGGCCTTTCTGCTGCCCCTTTCGCTATACATAGCCATAGCAAACCCTGTGAGCGATTGCGGCTGCTTCGGTGATGCCCTGCAGGTCTCAAACCTGGCCACGTTCCTCAAAAACGTGGTGCTCGTGGCCGTGATTATCTACCTGCTGCGACACAACGTGGAGGCCCCGCACCCCTTCCACCCCCTGATGCAATGGCTCGTGGTGTGCGCAAGCATCGCCTACTGCCTGGTGGTGTCCGGCTTAGGATATACCGTACAACCCCTTGTGGACTTCCGCCCTTACCCCGTGGGCGAGCCCCTGCTTAGCGACGACTCCGCGGACGTGCGCCTGATCTACGAAAAGGGTGGGGAGCAAAGACTCTTCAGCGTCGACAGCCTCCCTGGCGACGACTGGGCATATGTCTCCACCGTCCATTATGCTTCCCCCTCAAATGTCAAGCAGATAGCTATCTTCGACGGCGAAGACGACGTCACCGATGCTGTGCTCACCGAATCAGACCCGCTGCTGATCCTTTTTGTGGCTGACCTGCCCCGCCACGGACTGGCCCGCGGAGCCATGGCCAACAAGCTTGCCCGTGCCATGCGCCAGCGGGGCGGCGACATGATAGCTGTGGTTGCAGCCCCCGATGCCGATGCAGCCCAAAGGTGGGCCGAACGCGTGAATGCCGAGTATGAAGTCTTCACGGCCGACGACACCCAGATAAAGGAAGTGGCTCGCGGCGACGCCGCCCTCGCTTACCTCTCAGCCGACACCCTGCGCTGGAAGGCCAACCTCTACTCCTTTCCTGGCGATTTCCCCAAGCCCGGGCAAGACCTCGGCAACGTCAGAGCCGTGGAGCAGTCGATGGCGCTACCAGTGGCCACAGGCGTGTACCTGCTCTCGCTGCTGCTGATATTTTCGGCACGCTTCGTGATCCGCAATCGCCGCAACTGCGATACCAAAGCGTAAGAGCAATGCTCCAATTTGCGTATCTCAACATTTTTTCGTTACTTTGTAGAACTCATTCAAAGTGACCGAATATGATAATCAGAAGTAAGGCGCCACTGCGTCTGGGATTAGCCGGCGGCGGCAGCGATTTGTCTCCGTACAGCGATATTTATGGAGGCTTGATCCTCAACGCCACCATCAATCTCTACGCATATTGCACCATTGAAGAGATCTCCGAGCCTAAGATTCTAATCCATGCCTACGACAGCGACTGCGAGCAGGAGCTTGACCTGTTGCCGCAGCTTGAGATTGACGGCAAAGCGAGCCTGCTCAAGGGCGTCTACAACCGCATATCGCGCGACTACGGAACTGTGCCTTCAGGCTTCAAGGTCACGACTTACAACGACGCTCCCGCCGGCTCCGGTCTGGGCACGTCGTCGACCATGGTGGTCACCATCCTCAAGTGCTTCGTAGAGTGGATGAACCTCCCCCTTGGCGACTACGAAATCTCCCGTCTCGCCTACGAGATTGAGCGCAAGGACCTGGCTCTCAGCGGCGGCAAGCAAGACCAGTACGCCGCGGCTTTCGGCGGTTTCAACTATATGGAGTTCCTGCCCAACGATGTGGTGATCGTGAACCCGCTGAAGGTAAAACGTTGGATTATTGACGAGCTCGAAGCCTCGATTCTCCTCTACTTCACGGGCCGCAGCCGCTCCAGCGCGAAAATCATCGACGAGCAGAAAAAGAACACCAACGACGGCGTCACCTCAGCCATCGAGGCCATGCACCGCATCAAACAAAGCTCGGTGGACATGAAGCTGGCCGTGCTCAAGGGCGACATGCGCTCCTTCGCCAGCATCCTCGGCCAAGCGTGGGAGGACAAGAAGAAAATGGCGCAGGCTATCTCCAACCCCATGATCCAAGAGGCCTTCGACGTGGCCACTGCAGCTGGCGCCCTCTCTGGCAAGGTGAGCGGCGCGGGAGGCGGCGGTTTCATCATGTTCTTCGTGCCCCCGGAAAAGAAATACGCGGTCTCCAAGGCCCTCGGCCAGCTGCCGGGCTTCGTGATGCCATTCCAGTTCACCGACGGAGGCGCCCACGGCTGGAAAATCTACGCAACGGACACCGTCGAATCCTTCACCTGACCTCTCTCCCTGATGGACAACAAAATATTGAATAGACTCACCGAGCGCTACCCCTCGCTGCAGGAGTGCGCCGCGGAGATCCAGAGCGCTTTTGAGATTCTAAAGAATGCCTACACCGACGGCGGAAAGCTCCTGGTGTGCGGCAACGGCGGCAGCGCAGCCGATGCAGAGCATATCGTGGGCGAGCTGATGAAAGGTTTCTGCCTGCCGCGCCGCGTCAGCGATGACTTCGCTAATGCCTTGCGAGCCGTTGACCCCGAGCTCGGCGCAGACCTTGAGGCCAATCTGCAGGGCGCACTCCCTGCTATCTCATTAGTTGGCCATTCAGCCCTCACCACAGCTTTCATCAACGATTGCCAGCCCCTGCTCGCATTCGCCCAACAGGTTAACGGCTACGGTGCCCAAGGCGACGTGCTGCTCGCTATCTCCACATCCGGCAATAGCCGCAACGTGCTCTATGCAGCCGTTACAGCCAAGGCCAAGGGCATGAAGGTGATAGGCCTCACAGGCAGTCGCGACAGTCGTCTGAAGCAACTCTCCGACGTGTGCATCCAAGTGCCGCAGACCGAGACATACAAGGTGCAAGAGCTGCATCTGCCTGTCTATCACGCTTTGTGCCTGATGCTTGAAGACTATTTTTTCGCTAAATAATACATGCTGCTCTAAATAATACATGCTGCTATGGAAGTGGTGATATTAGCCGGAGGCCTGGGCACGCGTCTGCGCGGAGCCATCGGCAACGAGATTCCCAAGTGCATGGCCCCCGTGGCCGGCAAGCCCTTTCTTGAGTATTTGCTCATATATCTGACGCGATTCGACGTCAAGCGCGTGATTCTCTCCGTGGGACACCTGCGCGAGGTGATATTCGACTGGGTGAAGCAAAACGGCCACAGATTCCCCTTCGCCATCGATTTCGCCGTGGAGGAGACGCCCCTCGGCACGGGCGGCGGCATCAAGCTGGCCCTCGAAAGCGCAACGGACACCGATGTGGTGGTGCTCAACGGCGACACCATGTTCAACGTCGACCTCCGCGAGCTCATGGATGAGCACTTGCGCGCGGGCGGCTCGCTCACCTTGGCTCTGAAGCCCATGGTCGACTTCGACCGTTACGGCACAGTCGTCACCGACCCCGCCACAGGCCGCGTGCTCGAGTTTAGAGAGAAACAGCACTGCGCCAGCGGAGACATCAACGGCGGCGTTTACGTCATCAACCGAGAGAGAATCCAGTGGCCCGACGCAGAGCGGTTCTCTTTCGAGACCGACGTGATGGAGCCCGGAGCGAGCCGCGGCACTATCTATGGCTATCCGTTTGGCGACTACTTCATCGACATCGGCATCCCCACCGACTACGCAAAGGCCAATGAAGATTTCAAGACTCTTTTCGCATGACACTACCCGAGCTTGACCTTTCAGCATACCAGACCGTGCTCCTCGACCGCGATGGTGTGATCAACCGCCTGCGTCGCAAGGATTACGTCAAATGCCCGGACGAGTTTGTATTCAACCCCGGTGTGCTTGACGCTATCGCTGCCCTCACAAAGGCGGGGAAACGAATATTTGTGGTCACCAACCAGCGCGGGGTGGGCCGCGGCGTGATGTCAGAGGAGGCCCTTAACGATGTGCATCGCCATATGCTCGCCGAAATCGAGCGGGCAGGCGGGGCCATTGAGAAGATATATTACTGCACTGCCCTCACCGAGGCGGACCCTCGCCGCAAGCCCGGCACGGGTATGTGGCAAGACATACTGCGCGATTATCCCGACGTGGATGCCTCAACCACCGTGATGGTGGGCGATGCCGACACCGATATGCAATTCGCCGCGAACTGCGGTATTAAAGGAATCAAAGTAGACGAGCAATGAGCACCGAATCAGTACAGATACTCAACGTCAGAGTCGATAACCTCACGCTGCCCGAGCTTCTGCAATCGCTCAAGAAGGGCGTGGTGGTAACGCCCAACATCGACGATATCATGAAGCACCAGAAGCATGCCGAGTTCCACCGCCTGGCATCGCAGGCAGAGTATTCGATATGCGATAGCCGCGTGCTGCAGTTGCTGTCTAAATTCACCAAGACGCCCATCCGCGAGACTATACCGGGCTCGAGCTTTTTCCCGCAGTTCTGCGACTACCACGCCACCAACCCAGACGTGAAGATTTTCCTGCTCGGCGCTAAAGAGGGTGTGGGCGAGGAGGCCCGCAAGCGTATCAACGCCCGCGTGGGCCGCGACATGGTGGTGGGCACGTACTCCCCGCCTTTCGGCTTTGAAAAGGACGAAAAGGAGTGCGACAAGATCGTGGACATCATCAACGCTTCCGGTGCCAACGTGGTGCTCGTGGGCCTGGGCAACCCCAAGCAGACTCTCTGGATCTACAAGTATAAAGATCGCCTGCCGGGCGTGGACATCTTCATGGCCCTTGGCGCTACTATCGACTTCGAGGCCGGCAACATCAAGCGCGCCCCTAAGGTGTTACAGACGCTGGGCATGGAGTGGCTCTATCGCTTCACCCGCGAGCCCAAGCGACTGTTCAAGCGCTATTTCGTGGACGATATGCAGTTCTTCTACCACTTCTTCCTGCAGCTCCTCGGCCGCTACCGCGACCCATTCGCCAAGGAGGCTGACAAGAAGTGAAATCCGCTTTTGCCATTGCCATGCTGCGCGTGTGGGCTGTGTTATTAGCGCTGTTTCTGTGCTCTGATGCCTTTGCTTCCGAGCATAGTGACAGCTTGCATTCTGCAATCGAAGCTTATCTGCGTGATTGCCCGGCTGAAGTTGGCGTGGCCGTAATCACTACGGAGCATGACACTATTGAGGTGAATCGTGGGGCGTACCCCATGAATTCCATTCTAAAACTCTACCAGTCGCTGCCCACAGCGCTTGAGATGGGCCGGCTGCGCATTTCGCCTCTTGACACTTGCGTGATTGCACGTGCCGATATTGACCCCGCCACGTGGTCGCCGATGCTTCTTGAGCATCCCCAGGACACCCTTCGCTTGCCTTTCTCTGACCTCTTCGCCTATGCCTTGACGCAAAGCGACAACAACGCCTGCGATGTCCTTTTTCGCCGCTTTCTATCGCCATCGGCAGTCGAGGAATATTGGCACAGCCAGGGCATCAAAGATGTGCAGATAAAATGGGACGAAGCGCAGATGCACGAGAATCCCGAGCGTAGCGCGGACAACTGCTGCACGCCTCTGGCAGCAGCCCAGGCTATCTCCGAGGTGTCGAGAGTGGCAATGTTCTCGTCACAATTGGCTGTGTCTCTGCTGTTTCGATATCTCACGAGTTGCGCCACAGGCCAGACACGCATCCCGGCAGGCATTGACGACGCGCTGATAGCCCACAAGACCGGCACAGGATTCCCAGACGCTGACGGGTTTCCGACGGGTGTCAACGACGCAGCCTTCGTCATCCTCCCCGACGGGCGCAGCTACGCTATAGCCGTGATGGTGAAGAGCTCAAGAGTGCCCTTGGCTGAGACAGAGGGCATCATCGCCGACGTCTCCCGCATTGTCTATCGTTTCCTTTCGGGGGAGAGGTGAGGGTGGTTGTGGCGGTAAAGCTGCACGGAATTCACTACATTGTGCCATATGCTGTAAAAGCCTCCGGCCACTGCCGTAACGGGCGAAAAGAAGGTGTAGCCCAGCCAAATGGCGAAGATGGTGTTCTTCTGGCCCAGTGCTTGTCCGGCCGTGACGGTGTCGTGGAACCGACCACCGATTTTCCTTCCTAACCAGAACTGCAACGCGCAGCAAGCCAGCGATACACCCACGAGTCCGAGCTGCGCGCTCACGGGCACTGTGGAATGCACGATGCTCCGCGTTGTCACGGCAATGGCCAGGGCCAAGCCAACGGCCCAGAGATAGAACGCCAGGTCGGGCTGCGACGTCACCAGTCTGTGCAGCTTCGGCGTGAGCTTGCGCGTGAGCATAGCTAAGACCAATGGCAGCAGCAGCAGGGGGAAGACCTTGCCGAGGATCGCAGCCATGGCATCGACCATATGCATGCCGGGGTGGGGGTGCACAAACGGCACCATGGCCGGGATGAGAATCGAAGCGGCGATGTTGATCAGAACTGTGTAAGTGGTGATGTGGGCCATGTCACCACCCAATTTGCGAGTGATCACAGCAGCAGCCGTGGCAGTGGGGCAGATTAGGCATATCATCGCTCCCTCTATCACTACGCGCCAATGGCTGTGGGGCAGAGCGATGAGCACAAGCCCAAGGCCCACGAAGCAAGCGCTCTGGAAGAGCAGCAGCCAAGCATGCCATCGGCAAGGGCGTATGTCGCGGGGCTGAATCTGGCAGAAGGCCAAGTAGAGCATGGCGAAGATCAGCGTCGGCTGTAGCACCTTCACCGCCGCCATCGCAGCAGCGCGGGTGGGAATGAGAGCCGGAATCGATGCGTAGACAAAATAACCCGACACACCGGCTAGAATGGCAAGGATGAGGGTCCAGTCTTTGATGAATTGTTTCATAGCAAACCTGTAAATCGGGTGCAAAATTACAAAAAAATTCGCACACGAGTTAGCACAGGTATTTCCCGACTTTAGGAATATGCCTAAGGGCCGTGCCAATAGTGAAGGCTGCCACTATGCTCGCTGGCACGGCTAGCCAGGGATTGTCGCCGAAGAGGGGGATGGAGATATAGTTAATCGACAGGTCCATGGCCAGATACGCGCCGAACACGCTGCGAGCCAGGAAATGGGTAGCCTTTTCTAGCCAGTCGGGCAGTCTGCGGATTAGCGAGAACGCGGCGAAAATCAGAGTGAACCATGCCATGTTATTAACACTGAGGTCGTTGTCGAGCACATCGCCCACACCGTCGCGCATCATGGGCGAGAACCGCGTCCAGCACACCACGGAGATGAGCAGGAGGCCGCCGCAGAATAACGCATTGTGTCGTTTGCTTTGCTGCTGCAGCGGCCAGCGACGCAGGTAGTATCCCATCACCATATAGCCGAAATAGCCGTAGAAGCCGCCTATTATGGTGTTCTGTGGTGACCACCCCCAGCCGAAGTTGGCGTCCCAGATTGTATAGCTGCCTGCAGCAAGCCAGAGAGCCAAAGCCCATTGCACCTGTCGCTTCGACGCCTGTTGCAGCCACGGCGAGAAGATGGGCGCGACAAGGCACAAGCCCAGGAACATGTTCATGAACCACATCGACCCGCGCTCGTTGAAGACAAAGTTGATGCATTGTCTCCAGACCGGCTCTCGGTAGTCGCCGAGCGGATTGTCGATGTTGAAAAGCACTATATACAGCGTCCCCCATATTAGCGTGGGTATGCCTACGCGCGCGAATTTATGCTTCAGCCACTGCCATCCCGGCGAAGGCACCGGGAGCACCAGATAGCCCGATGCGAGCACGAAGAGGAAGGCCGACCCGGACACCATGAGCAGGCGAGTATATGAACACTTGTCCAAAAACTCGTATAGCGTGTGGTTGACCAAGATGCAGACTATGGCCACCACGCGCAGTGCGTCAATCCACAGGATGCGTCGTTCAGCGTTTTGCATAAGGGGCGAGGGCTTTTTCGAGTTCAGTCTTAAGCATTGCCCTGAGCTCAGGGGGCTCCAGAGCCTCGACACTGCTGCCGTGTGAGAGGAGCTCCTTCACCAAGTCGCGGGTCACACGCATGCGGTATTCGAAGATGGAATATTTGTCGGTCACCATCTCGGTCTGCGAGTGGTGCAGTGGCAACGCGCGGAAATATTTGGCCTGCGTGGCATCAACCTTCAGAATCACGCGCTTGGGAGCAGACTGGTCCACCACGATGCCGAATGCGTCGGCAAAATATGTGGCGGCGGAGAAGTCGGCCGGGATGTCGAAGTGCTGCGATGTCTGCTCCAGACGCAGCATGCGGTCAAGAGCGTAAGTCTTGAGTTTATCCTCCAGCACATTTCGGCCCACCACATACCACCGCTGGCGAAAGATACGCACGAAGTAGGGCTCGAACATGATGCCCACCGTCGGGCGGCTGCGCGTGTAGGACTGGTAGTCAAACTTGACAGCCGTGCTCAGCCTCAATGCTTCGATGATCTGTGCCAGATACTCGCGGGCCGAGGGCACCTCCTCGAGGAAGATCTTGTCGCTTATGTCGCGGGCCGAGGTGAGCAGGTTGTTTGTGACTGTGGAGTTCAGCAGCCAGTCGGTGACGCTCTGTTCGTGCTCGTTGTAATGCTCTATATAGTATTCATACGTCTTCGGGTCGCACTCAATGGTTACGTTGAATATCTCCTGGATCGCCTTACGGTAATTCAGGAAGGTGCGACGCTGCAAAGGCTTGCGGTCGCCCACGCTTGACGTCTCCCACATCTCGCTCACGCGTTCGCGCGTCAGGCGACCGTAGCGGCGCAGGATGTCGAGCAGCCACACGTATTTGGTTAATACATCTCCTGCCATATCGCTTATGATTCTGTAGCAGATGCTTCGGCCTTTTCCGGCTTATGGCCGATGGACAGCAGCCAGAGGCCGAGGATGGTGAAGGCGGCGTTGGTCAGTAGCAGCTCGAAGCCGGTCTGGTAGCCCCACAGATGGTTCATAAGCCACTGCAGACACCATGCCAGCGCAGGCGCAGCGATGCACACCACAGGCACCAGGCGGTCGCGCACAGGCTTGCGGCCGAAGAGGCCGAACACGAAGAGGCCAAGTATCGGGCCGTAGGTGTAGGAGGCAAGGGTGTAGACAGCCGAGATAGCGTCCTGGTTGCTGATATAGTAGAAGACAATGATCACAGCGCCCATGATGACGGACATCAGCACGTGCACTCCCTTGCGCACGCGCGTGAGCTTTGCGTCGTCGTGCTTGCGGTGCGCCTCAAGGATGTCTACAGTGAATGACGTGGTGAGAGACGTCAGCGCCGAGCCAGCAGCTGAATATGCCGCTGCCACAAGGCCGAGCACGAAGAGCACGAGCACCACTATGGGCATTGCGTCTTGCTGGGCCACGAGACCGAAGAGATCGTCGCTCTTCTGCGGCAGCCCTATGCCTTTGCTCTCCACATAGATGACCAGCAGCGTGCCCAGCAGCAGGAACAGACCAATCACGAAGAACTGCACCACGCCGCTGACTATCATATTCTTCTGCGACTGGCGTGAGGTCTCGCAGGCCAGGTTGCGCTGCATCATGTCCTGGTCGAGACCCGTCATAGCGATGGCCATGAACATACCGGCCACGAATTGCTTCCAGAAATACAGGCTGTCGTGCCAATCGTCGAAGAAGAACATCTTGCTGGTGTGATGTTCGCTGATGCGAGAAGCCATGTCGCCCATCGAGAAGCCAAGCTCGCGGCTCACGAAATAGATGCACAGCAGCACAGACATCACCATGCAGAAGCTCTTGAGCGAGTCGGTCCAAATCACGGCCTTCACGCCGCCCTGCATGGTGTAGAGCCATATAAGGGCGATGGTGACGATGACGTTGAACTCAAAAGGTATGCCCAGCGGGCCGAAAACCAACAGCTGCAGCACAGCGCACACCACGAAGAAACGCACGGCCGCGCCCAGCATCTTGGAGATGAAGAAGAACCACGCGCCTGTGCGGTAGGTACTGGTGCCAAAGCGTTTCTGCAAGTAGCCGTAGATGGAGATAAGGTTGTGCTTATAGAACAGTGGTATCAGCACGAAGGCGATGACCAGATAGCCGGCTATGAAGCCCAGGGCCATCTGCAGATAAGAGTAGCTCTTGGCCACCACCATGCCAGGCACGGAGATGAACGTGACGCCGGAGATGGCCGCGCCTATCATGCCGAAGGCCACCAGAGGCCACGGCGCTTTGCGGTCGCCCGTTAGGAAGGTCTTGTTATTGCTGCCGCGCGACGCTAACCACGACACGAGCATCAGCAGCCCGAAATAGGCCGCTATGGTGAGTATTACTATAACTTGTTGTGACATTGCTTAATGTGAAGTGTAGGGTAGGGGAAGGGTCACTTTGTCTCTTCGGGGTATAGCAGATAGCGTCGACGCAGCTGCTTGAACTGGCGCACGTCGTCGGCCCAAGTGGCCTTGATCTCCTCGTTGCTCTTGCCCTGGGCTATCATGTCGGTGATGCCGCGGCGGCCCATGAGCTTGTCGAAGAAGGGAGTGAAGAATTTGTCAGGTGCCACGTCGCGGTATGCGTCTATGATATAGCTTAGGTTGATGCCCTGCGCTATGGCTTCGTCGTCGCTGATGCCGCTGAGGTCGACACCGTAGCACACTTCACCCAGCAGAGGCGGATTCTTGGCACCGTCCACGCTGCGGGGAGTGAAGGTGAAGTCACGGTTCTTCATCTTCGGGTGACCGTAGATCTTGAAGGGCTTTGTTGTGCCGCGGCCCAGACTGGCCGTTGTGCCCTCAAACCAGCACAGCGAGGGGTAGAGGTAGACAGCAGTCATGTCCTTGAGGTTGGGCGAGGGCGCTACAGGGAGGCGATAGCGGGTGTCGTGAGTGTATCCGAGCATAGGCACCACGGTCAGGTCCAGATGCTCCTGGCCGTTGCGCAGCCACTTCTCGCCCACAATCATGTTCGCCATCTCGCCAAGCGTGAGGCCATGCACCACAGGTATTGCCAGCTGGCCCACACCAGAGGCTAACTGGGGGTCGAGGATGGGGCCGTCGACTGTCATGCCGTTGGGATTGGGCCTGTCAAGAATTACCACGCTCTTGCCCTCGGCGGCAGCGGCCTCCATCAGCTCGAGCATCGTGATGTAATACGTATAATAACGCAGGCCAACGTCCTGGATATCGACCACCACCACGTCGATTGAGTCTATGCCCTGCTTCAGGCTCTGCTTCTTGGCTTTGCCATAGAGGGAGAGGAAAGGCACGCCCGTGCGAGGATCCACGTCGTTGCCGAACGTCTCGCCCGCGTCTGCTTTGCCGCGGAAGCCATGCTCCGGTGCAAAGGCGCACCGCACATCGATGCCACTGTCCACGAGGATGTCCAGCACATGGGTGTCGCCCACCATGCCGGTATGATTCGAGTACAGACCCACGCGCTTGCCGCGGAGCATCGGCAGGTACACGTCAGTGCGAGCCGCGCCGAGAGTGACTTCTTCGGTTTGTGGAGCAGCTGTCTGCTCGGCAGACTCGGGGGCGGCAGAGGGCCGTGCGCATGCAGTGAGGCACATGGCGAAGGCCAGAAAAGCCGCGAAAATAGGTTTGGTCATAGGTATAAGATTTTCTTGTTTATATTCAGGCGTTTATTGTTGTGCAAAGGTATGAAAAAAGGATGTCCCTACAAATGAAAATAATATATACAATTGTTAAAGAATAATAAATTCATAGAAATGTTTGAATAATTCAAAAAAGCGTATTACCTTTGCAACGCAAACGAAGGGAAGAGCCTTCGGAGAGAATAAAACGGGGTATTAGCTCATCTGGCTAGAGCGCGACACTGGCAGTGTCGAGGTGAGCGGTTCGAGTCCGCTATACTCCACTTCAAGCAAATCAGACCAAATCTGGTTTGCTTTTCTTTTTGTAGTGTCCCGAACATCAATCGCAAGTTTTTTTAATACGGATCTCTGTCGCTTGCCTCCAAAAACAGAGAAAAATGGTGGGTAGGGTGGGCTGTGGGCAATGAACAAGGGTTAAACAACAGTGATTCAGTGTGTTAAATGTCTGAAATTGTCCATTCTTTGATTATCAAGGAGTTAAACCTATTCCTAATTCTGCCTCCAAGTGCTTTGTGGCACCATAATTCAAACTCTGACGAAAGCATCTTTATTCCTTGTCTTAAACTTTGTTAATATTGGGATTTGAGTTGGTATTCACAAATTTATTATTTATATTTGCACAATATTTTACACTATCAAACACACACTACAATGACCAACGAGAGCCTAATATTTTACAAAGACTGGTGGGACGCTATCAAACTCCTCCCCGAGGAGATGCGCATGGAGGCCGTTGAGGCCGTGATGGAGTACGCGTTCACCGGCGCGGTGCCCGACGACCCCATGATGAAGTTCGCGACGGCGCAGATACGCATGTTCATCGACCGCAACAAAAAGCGTTATGAACGGGCTTGCGGCAAACGCACCGACGACGACAACAACGACAACAAGAATGTAGAAGACGTGCAGAAGCAGCAGAGTGAAGATGAATGTATTCAGAGTGGTGACGTGTGTATTCATTCGGATACACATGCAATCGAGTGCACCCGCGTGGATACACCCCATTACCTAAATGATAATGATAATGTAAATGGGAATGTAAATGGGAATGTAAATGGGAATGAGAATGGTAATGGCAATGATAATGACAATGAAA
>CAZSHV010000055.1:0-14649 GCA_964606815.1 uncultured Bacteroides sp.
TGGCGTGGGAGATGGCTCCGCGTCCGCTGAAGGGCGGGTTGCCGTCGTAGAGCTGTGAGAGCGAGCCGATGCAGCCTTCGCTCATTTCCGACTCGAATCCGATGAGCATGCGGTCGATGTAGCTCACTCCGCTCATGCCGAACACGCGCAGATATGCGTCGGCGTAGAAGCCCATGAGCCACGGGCGCGCGGGACCCTGATGGAGGGCGAGCTCACGCTCTTCGGGCGACCCGAGGTAGAAGGGGCGGTAGCCGTAGCTCTTGGGCGAGAGGGTGCGCAGTCCCTTGGGGGTGAGCAGCTCGCGTGTGGCCACGTCGAGCACGCTCTTGCGCTGGCGGCGGTCAAGC
This sequence comes from uncultured Bacteroides sp., assembly GCA_964606815.1. Taxonomy (GTDB): domain Bacteria; phylum Bacteroidota; class Bacteroidia; order Bacteroidales; family Muribaculaceae; genus CAG-873. Next base: position 348 of record CAZSHV010000055.1, read on the forward strand.
GGCGAGTAGTCCAGGCCGATTGCCACCACCATGTTGGGGCGTACCTGCAGGTCGTTGTATGTGCCGTTCACGTAGTCGTACATGTAGCCGAACTCGTTGAGGAACGTGTGGACGAATGGCTCCGCCATCTTGTCGGCTGCGGCGCTCCAGCGGTCGCGGCGGTCCTTGAGTGCCTCCACATCGGCGGCGAGGGTGGCGGCGAAGCGCAGGGCATTGTACCATAGCGCGTTGAATTCCACCAAGTAGCCGGTGCGGGGTATCACGGGACGGCCGTTGAGCATGGAGTTCATCCACGACACGGGGCTTGTGGTGCCGAGGGTGGAGAGCAGGCCGTTGGCCTCGTCGACGCGCAGGTTGGGGTGGCCGTTGTCGAGCACATAGTCCATCACGTCGGCGATGAGGTCCATGTAGCGTTCGCGGGCAGCGGCGTCGCCCTGGTTCTTGGCGTACTGCTGCAGGGCCCATATCATCCAGAGCGGGATGTCGGGCAGGTCGATGCCGTGGATGCGGTCGGATAGCTGGCCTGTGGCCATGTACTGACGGTAGGCGTCGGCGGCCGTGGCCATTATCTCCTCGAAATCCTTCTGATGGTTGATGGCGAGGGTAAGGCCCGGAAGCGCCATCATGGTATTGCGTGCCAGTATCGTGCCCCAGGGATAACCCGAGATGATGAAATGGCCGTCCTTGTCGGTGAGGTAGAACTGCTTGGCGGCGTTCTTCAGGCAGTTGTAGAAGCTGGTGCGGGGAGTGCGTGATGCTATCTCTTTCTCGTACATCTTTGAGAGCGAGCGGGGCGACACGGGCTCGGTGCCTGCGGAGAAGATTATCGACTCACCCTTCTTGATGGGTATCTGGAAATAACCGGGCACCCAGAGATCCTCGGTGTAGGGCACGCCGCGTTCGAGGTCCTTCACATATTCGAGGTCCTTGTACCAGTGTCCGTCGTTCACCCATTCGGGTTTGCGCGAGAACTGCATGTAAAGCGACGGGAAACCATTGTACATGCAGGTGGCGATACCGTTGTCCACCGGTGTGATGTCCTTGTTCACGGCATCGTTGGCGATGCACAGCGAGTTGCTTTCGCGGAAGGCGAGGAACGGGCGGAACTGCAGTGTGGTGGCGGAATGGGCCTCCACCAGGGTGTAGCGGATGAGGATACGGTTCTCGTGAGAGATGAAGATCTTTTCCTTGGTGAGGATCACGCCACCCACGCGGAAAGTGGTGCGGGGCACATTCTCGCAGTCGAATTCGCGGATGTATTTATGACCGTTTGGGCTATATACACCGCCTTTGTAGCGGTGGAGTCCGAGATTGAACGATGCGCCGTGCTGGATCACGGTTTCATCAAGTGACGACAGAAGCACGTGGGGCTTGTTGCCCATTTCGGGAATGGGAATCACCAGAAGTCCGTGCTGCTTGCGGGTGTTGCAGCCAGTGAGGGTGGTGCAGTGGTAGGCCCCGGCCTGGTTGGTGCGCAGCATTTCCTTCGGAAGCGACTGTTCGAGGTTGATGAGTAGGTTCTTATCAAACTTAAGATAACTCATTTTGTATATGTGATTTATTATTGAATTTTAGTGAAAATATTCTAAAGCCAGTTTTTCGGTATTTCAATTTATTCGTCAAAAATACATCATTATTCTAAATCAGCCAAATAATTTGCTTATTTTTTTTCATCAGCTTGTTTTTTGCTTCTTCAGGTATTCTGGCTAATGGGCGGGGACCGGTAAATGCGCAGGCTCCGGAACACAGAAAAAAACCTTCAAGTTGGGCTCGCCCAACTTGAAGGTTAGCGCTTGGCAGGTTATAAGGTTAAGGGGTGCGACTATTCCAGCATGGCTACCACGCGCTTGAGTGCGGCGATGAAGGCCTCGGCCTCATCAAGGGTGTTGTAGACGGCGAAGGAGGCGCGGACGCAGCCTTCTATGCCGAGGCGCTGCATCAGGGGCTGGGCACAGTGGTGACCGGTGCGCACGGCCACACCGAGCTTGTCGATAAGCATGCCTAGGTCGTAATGGTGGATATTCCCTACGTTGAATGATATCACGGCGCTTTTGTGAGGCGCCGTGCCGTAGACATGCACCCCGGGGATTTCTTCAAGCATACGTTTCGTGGTGTAGGCGGTAAGCTCCATCTCGTGGCGCTCGATGTTGTCCAGTCCTACACGCCTGATGAATTCCAGGGCTTTGGCGAATGCCGCAATATCCACATAATCCGGTGTGCCTGCCTCGAACTTGAAAGGCAGGTCGGCGAACGTGGTGCCATCGAAACTCACATGGGCTATCATCTCGCCGCCTCCCTGATAGGGAGGCATCTTCTCAAGCAATTCCCGCCTGCCATAGAGCACACCCACACCCGTGGGACCGTACATCTTATGTGACGAGAAGGCATAGAAATCGGCATCCAGACCACGCACGTCTACCGGAAGATGCGGCGATGCCTGTGCGCCGTCCACCAGCGCCACGGCTCCGTGGCTGTGGGCTATCGCGATCATCTCCTTGGCCGGATTTATGGTGCCGAGCACGTTCGACACATGGCAGAACGCCACGACGCGCGTGCGCCCGGTGAAAAGACCGCGGTAGGCGTCGATATCCAGCACTCCTTCGTCGTCCATGGGCACGACCTTTATCACCAGGCCCTTGCGGGCGGCAAGCAACTGCCAGGGCACGATGTTGGAATGATGCTCCATCACGGTGAGGATTATCTCATCACCCTCGGCGAGAAGGCTACCGTAGGATGCGGCGACAAGATTGATCGCCTCGGTGGTGCCACGGGTGAATATCACCTCCGCCTCAGATTCAGCGTTGATATAGTCACGCACCATCCGGCGTGTGGTCTCCACGGCCTCCGTGGCCTCCTGGGAGAGGGTGTGCACGCCACGGTGCACGTTGGCCTTGGCGTTATAGTACATCCTCACCACCTCGTCCACCACCTGGCGTGGGGTCTGCGATGTGGCTGTGTTGTCGAGATAGATGAGTGGACGTCCCGACACCTTCCGTCCCAGGATCGGGAACTCGCTGCGGATATCATTCTCCATCGCCGCAACATCCTTGTGCCTGGGGCGAAGCGCACAACGTGCGGTTGCCGCCCAGACGGTTCTCTATCAATTGCTGGAGCCGGGTCTTGAGCGCCGGCAGGGTCACTGTGTCCACCACATCCTGCATGAACGCCTGCATGAGCATCAGGCGTGCCTGGTCGAGGGGAATGCCGCGCGAACGCATATAGAACAGCGCGGCGGCGTCGAGCTGTCCTATGGTGGCGCCATGCGAGCATTTCACGTCGTCGCAGTAGATCTCAAGCTGCGGACGGGTGAACATCCGGGCGTCGGCCGAGGCAAGGATGTTGCGGTTGGTCTGCGAGGAGTTGGTGTGCTTCGCACCCTCATCCACAACGATAGTGCCGTAGAACGAACCCACCGACTTGTCGGACAGCACATACTTGAAGATCTGATGGCTCGAACATCCCTGCGAGTGATGGCGCACATCCGTACAGCTGTCGATTACCTGGCTGTCGGCGCCCATCGCCATTCCTGCAAGGCGGGTATCGGCATTGTCTCCATCGACATCGACCACATAGTCGTTGCAAGTCATGCCGCCCATCAGTGTGGAACCATTCACCGTAAGGCTGCTGCCTTCCGCCTGGCGGGCATAGAGACGTGAGACACGGCTACTCTGCTCCGACGACTCCTCAAGGTCGTAGAACTCCAGCCTTGCGTTCCTGCCCACGAATATCTCCACCACCTGATCCGACAGATAAGGCACATCGTGGCGGTCGGCATGGTCGCACACCAGCATCGTGGCCGAGGCTTCGTCATCCACCAATATCAGCATCCTGCGCACTCCCATCACGGGAGCCACGGCATTGAATATGTTCACCACCTGAAGCGGGCGGTCGAGCACCGTGGCTTTGGGCACATGCACGAACACCCCATCCTGAAGCAGCAACGTATTGAGCTGCGCGGCGGCATCGTCATCGGGCACGAGGGAACCTAAATATTTGCCCACAAGCTCCGGCATCTCGGCGGCAGCCTTGGCAAGCGACATCATCCTCACCCCTTCGGGGAGATTGCGCAGCAGTCCGGATGTGGGGCAGAACGAGTCATTGGCCACCACAGCCATCAGTGTGGAGATATTGGGCACACCGCACCGGAACGACGTGGCTGTGTCAACCGGAAACGTTACACGGTTGATATTCACGCCATAATCGGGAGCGAACATATCGTTGACCGACAATGCCGGATACTTTTCGTCGCCTTTCTCGGGAAGTCGGGCGTCGGCAAGCAGCGCGAAAGCGGCGGCACGGCGGTCGTTGAAGAGCGCGGGGGCATGGCTGTTGATGTCCCGGGCATGCTCTTCGTAAAGCTTCAGGTATTGAGTGAGGGCATTCATGGCTATTTCTCGTTGTCGATTTGTTCCTTGATCCAGTCGTAACCCCTCTCCTCAAGGTCGAGGGCGAGTTCCGGACCGCCTGAGTAGACGATGCGTCCCTTATAGAGGATATGCACGAAATCGGGCTTGATATAGTCGAGCAGACGCTGGTAGTGGGTGATGACGATGGTGGCGTTGCGGTCGGTCTTCAGCTTGTTGACGCCGCTCGCCACAATACGCAGCGCGTCGATGTCGAGGCCGGAGTCGGTCTCGTCGAGAATCGACAGCTTCGGTTCGAGCATCGCCATCTGGAATATCTCGTTGCGCTTCTTCTCGCCGCCGGAGAATCCTTCGTTGACCGAACGCGAGGCAAGCTTGTTGTCCAGTTCGACGATGGCGCGCTTGGTGCGCATGAGCTTCAGGAACTCGCTTGCCGACATGGGCGGCTCGTTGAGATATTTCCGCTTGGCGTTGACGGCCGCGCGCATGAAATTGACCATCGACACGCCGGGAATCTCCACCGGGTATTGGAACGACAGGAAAAGTCCCTCATGCGAACGGTCCTCAGGCGAGAGGTCCAGGAGGTTCACTCCGCAAAGCTCGGCACTGCCGCCGGTGACCGTGAAACGCGGATCCCCCGCAAGGGTGCCTGCCAACGTGCTCTTTCCCGATCCGTTGGGACCCATTATGGCATGCACCTCGCCGGGACGCACCGTAAGGTCGATTCCCTTCAATATTTCCTTATCTTCGATCCCGGAGCGTAGGCCGCTCACTTTAAGCAATATATCTTCCATATTTAGGTTTTTGATTTCAATGTCTATAAATTTATTATTATTCCTCACGCAAAGCAGCGGAGGACTCGCAGAGGAAATTTTTTGGAAAAAGTCCTTTCCATAATCAATTTAATGTTTTGGCCCGCATGGTTCCATTCTCTGCGAGCCCTCTGCCGCTCTGCGTGAGATTGTTCTGGGATTAGCCGACGGTGTTCTCAAGGGTGAGCGACAGCAGGCGCTGAGCCTCCACGGCAAATTCCATCGGCAGCTTGTTCATCACCTCCTTGGCGTAGCCGTTGACTATGAGTCCTACCGCCTCCTCGGTGGGAATGCCGCGCTGATTGCAGTAGAATATCTGGTCGGCGGATATCTTTGATGTCGTAGCCTCATGCTCCACCACCGCGGAGTCGTTGAGCACATCGATGTATGGGAAGGTGTGGGCTCCGCATGTCTCGCTCAGCAGCAGGGAGTCGCACTGTGTGTAATTGCGGGCATTGTCGGCTTCGGGCGCCACCTTCACCAGTCCACGGTAGGAATTCTGGCTCTTTCCGGCGGATATTCCCTTCGACACGATTGTCGAGCGGGTGTTCTTGCCAAGGTGGATCATCTTCGTGCCTGTGTCGGCCTGCTGGAAATTGTTGGTCACGGCCACGGAGTAGAACTCGCCCACGGAGTGGTCGCCGGCGAGGATGCAGCCGGGATATTTCCACGTGATGGCCGAGCCGGTCTCGACCTGCGTCCATGATATCTTGGAGCTCACGCCGCGGCAGAGGCCGCGCTTAGTCACGAAGTTGTAGACACCGCCGCGGCCTTCGCGGTCACCGGCGTACCAGTTCTGCACGGTGGAGTATTTCACCTCGGCGCGGTCTTCGACGATGATCTCCACGATGGCGGCGTGCAGCTGGTTCTCATCGCGCATGGGGGCCGTGCAGCCCTCCAGGTAGGAGACGTAGGAGTCGTCGTCGGCCACGATCAGCGTGCGCTCGAACTGGCCGGTGCCCGAGGCGTTGATGCGGAAGTAGGTGCTCAGCTCCATGGGGCAGCGCACGCCCTTGGGGATGTAGACGAAGGAGCCGTCGGAGAAGACGGCGGAATTCAGAGCGGCGAAAAAATTGTCGGTGTACGGCACCACTTTGCCCAGATACTTGCGCACCAGGTCGGGATAGTCGCGAACGGCCTCGGAGAAGGAGCAGAAGATGATGCCCATCTCGGCCAGCTTCTCGCGGTGGGTGGTTTTGACCGACACGGAGTCCATCACAGCATCCACGGCCACGCCTGCCAGCTGCTTTTGCTCTTGCAGTGAGATGCCGAGCTTGTTGAAGGTGTCGATGAGCTCGGGATCGACGTCGTCCATCGACTTGGGGCCCTCCTTCTTCACCGGAGCGGCGTAGTAGCTGATGGCCTGGTAGTCGATCTCGGGTATGTCGAGGTGGGCCCACCGCGGCATCTCCATGGTGAGCCATTTGCGGTAGGCGCGCAGACGGAATTCGAGCAGCCACTCGGGCTCGCCCTTCTTGGCTGAGATCAGGCGTATCACGTCCTCGCTCAGGCCGCGGGGTATGATGTCGGTCTCGATGTCTGACGTAAAGCCGTATTTGTATTCACCGCTGGTGGCGGAGTCCAGAGGGTCCGGGGCGGGGGCCTGCGGTGTGTCTATGTTGTCTTGCTTCATAAAAACAGAACGTCGGTGGGGGTGTAGGTGTTCGCGATCGCTACTCGGTGATAGTTGATTTCACGGTGTGGAAAAGCTGCTGGGCGGTCTCGCTGGTGAGCACGCAGGGGGCGAAGTCGCTCAGGCGCTGCTCCCACTGCTTGGAGCTGCCCTGCGGCATCTCCTCGGGGTAGACGCAGAGGTAGAGGTTATAGACCAGCGAGGTGACGAGCAGCCACAGGAAAGCCTTGTACACAGCGCCGGCCACGCGGTCAATGATGCCCAGGTGGGCGCCGTGGATCACGCCTCGCAGCATGCGCCCCAACAGCCACACCAGGAAGAACGCGCCTGCGGCCACGGCCAGATAGGCCAGCACCACGTAGAAACCGCTTGGGGCCTCCGAGCTGTCGCCCGCAAAGGCCTGAGCCACAGCCGCGCCGAAGAGGCGGCATGCCACGGCCGCGCCGATGACGCCGGCCACAGAGCCAATCTGCTTCACCAGGCCCTGCATATAGCCCCACACCGCCGCTATGGCCACGATGATGAGCACGATGTAGATGAATTTCATAGATATGAAAGTTTTCGCTTATTTCGGGCAGCGCCTTCGTGGCGTTGCAATACGCGAAATTAGCAAAAAATCGCCAAACCGCCAACATCTCCTGCACCCTTGAGCTCAAGTAGCGAATTTGCATGGATATAGCTTTCACGCGTTAAACCTTGATGCCGTTGCGCAGTCAGAAAAGATAGGGCGCGATTTGCCCTCGCCTCCCCCACTCCTTAAATCTAAGAGTCACAGAATGAAAAAGCTACTGGCCAGACTGGCCGCGTTCGCGCTGCTGCTTGCGTGCATGCCCGCGCAGGCGAAGAACCAATTCAACATTGACCATTTCGACCCGCCGTGCTGGTGGACGGGGATGAAGAACCCCTCGCTGCAGCTGCTGGTGCACGCCCCGGAGATTTCCTTGGCGGCCGTCACGCTCGACTATCCCGGCGTCAGCATCGACAGCATAGTGCGCGTGGACAGCCCTAATTATCTCTTCCTCTACCTCAACATCAGCCCCGAGGCGCAGCCGGGCACCATGAACATCCGATTCCGCAGCGGCAAGAAGACATCCGAATATCCCTACACGCTGCTGCCGCGGCGCACCAAGCCGGGCGCGCAGGGGTTCTCCACCGACGATGTGCTATACCTCATCACCCCCGACCGATTCGCCAACGGAGACCCTTCCAACGACACCATAGGCAAGCCAGCCCCCGACCCCAACCGACGCCGCCCAGCACAGCATAACGGCCCCGGCCGCGGCGACTACGGCCGCCATGGCGGCGACATCAAGGGCGTGGTTGACCACATTGATTATATCAAAGACCTGGGCGTCACCACCGTATGGCTCAACCCCGTGCAGCAGAACAGCTACGGGTCGTATCACGGCTACGCCATCAACGATTTCTATGCCGTGGACCCCCGCTTCGGCACTCTTGACGAGTACACGGCATTCGTGGACTCCTGCCACGCTAATGGCATGAAGGTGGTGATGGATATGATCCTCAACCACTGCGGCGGCGACCACTGGTGGATGACCGACCCGCCAACGCCTCATTGGCTGAATTTCGACAATACTTTCACGCCCAACAACCACCTGAAATGGTCGGTCATGGACCCCCATGCCGCGGAGGTTGACCGCAAGGGGTTCACCGACGGATGGTTCACACGCGGCATGCCCGACCTCAACCAGCGCGATAAGCTGATGGCCGACTATCTTATCCAGTCGTCGATATGGTGGATCGAATATGCCGGCATCGACGGCATCCGCCAAGACACACATCCTTACATGGACTTTGACTTCAGCTCCCGCTGGTGCAGGGAGGTGATGGACGAATACCCCGACTTCAACATCGTGGGCGAGACATGGTACCCCTCAGACAGCGGCTTCATGGCCTGGTGGCAGGCGGGGTCAAAGAACAACCCTCGCAATTCCTATCTTAAGACGGTGATGGACTTCAATACGGCCTTCGTTTCCCAGACGGCTTTCGAGGAGCCCAACCTCTGCGCCGAGCGTAAGTCAACAGGCCTGTTCAACCTCTACACGGGCCTGGCCGCCGACTTCCTTTATGAGGACATGGACAACATCCTGGTCTATCTCGACAATCACGACATGTCGCGCTTCTCGAAGGTGAGCGACACGAGCTTGGACAAGTATAAGCAGGGCATTGCCTTCCTGCTCACCACGCGCGGCATCCCGCAGGTGTATTACGGCACTGAGCTGCTGATGACGGGCACCAAGGAAGAGGGCGACGGACGCATACGCAAGGATATGCCGGGCGGATGGCCGGGCGACGAGCGCAACGCCTTCACCCCCGCGGGTCGCACCGACCGCGAGAACGAGGCCTACGACTATATGCGCACCCTGCTGCAATGGCGCAAGAATTCCGAGCCCGCGCGCCGAGGCAAGCTCATACAGTACGCACCCGTGCCGGAGCATGGCGACTGCTACGTCTACGCTCGCATTGCGCCCTCGGGCCAGACTGTGCTGGTGGTGATGAACGGCACCGACAACAAAGATGCCGTGCTTGATATGAGCCGCTACGCCCAGGTGATAGGCACATTCACCCAGGGCACAGACGTGGCCACCGGTACGACCTTCGACCTCACCGCCCCGCTCCTCGTTCCCGCCCGCGGCACCTACATCCTCGACCTCAAATAGCAAAATTGTGTTATCCTGTAAATGGTTGACTGTCACATGGATGTAGGGACGCACGGACCGAGCATCCGCCAGAGCGTCAGATAGGGAAACGCCCGCCAGTAGGGTCGCCACCTGTGGCGACCGCCACAAAGGGATAACACCCTCAAAACCACCATATTGTAGGGCCGCACGGCCAGTGCGGCCGCGATAGCACCCACGACGAGAAACATGGGAGCCACGGAGTGGTGCGTTTCGGGAGCCGTGGTTTTTTAACCTACGGAAAGCCAGGCATTTATATTAAATTCCCCCTCCCCGATGTTTTCGGGGAGGGGGTTAGGGGGTGGGGAAATCACATTAACAGGCATTTTCCCCGTCGCCACAGTTGACGACCATACAATAAACTGGCAACCATGGCGTTAGGGGCTGCACCATGGTACAGCCCTACGCGCGGAGGCGTTGCCTCCGAGTTATCGCCTATCGGCGGCCGCAACAAATTTGCGGCCCTACTATATGGGGATTCGTTGACGCTGTATTTGGCGTTTTCGCCTGGCGTTATTTGCGGCGGGGGTTCTTGGGGAACCAGCCGCGCTCCACGCGCTTGCGCTGCTCGAAGAGCTCGCCGATAGTCCAAAGCGACGACGCGCCGAAGACGCCCAGAATAGCGGACCAGAACACGCTCTCCACCCACAGGGCGGCGCCCAGGCTGCACAGGCCTATGATCAGGAACACCCACCAGGGGCGCGTGCCGAAATAGTACTCGGTTTTAATAACCACGGGGTGGAACAGGCCTATGATGGCAAAGGTGGCTATGGCGATGATAATGCCTTCGAAATTCATTGCTTTGTGATGGTGGGGATTGGGAAAAATTTAGAGTTTGGAGGGCTGAAGGCGCGAGAGGGCCAACGTGAGCCGTTGCTCAGCCTGGGCGATCCAAGCGGCGCAGTCGTCAAGCCACGCTTTGTCTTGCTCGCGGAAGGTACGCTTGGCGTTGAAGGCCCTCACGAACTGGTTGATGCGCTCGGTGGCGCCGGTCAGAAACGTCCTAACCTTTGCGGCTTGGGCATCGTTGGGGGCGACGGCGAGGGCTGTGACGATACGTTCGCGCAGTCCGCGAACTCTGGCCATAGCTTTGATGATGGGCGCGCGACGACGCCCTATGGAGGCGCGCAGGCTGTCGATGTACTGGCATGCGAACTCGTAGTGCTCGTCGGAGAGGTATCCCAGAGTGCGGTAAATAGTGACGCTCTGGCGCAGCCATCCGCGGTGCTCTTTGCGGAAGTTGGTACGCCCCTTGGTCCAGACAGGGCCGAAGCCCATCATCAGCGCGCACAGGTCTGTAGCGTACTCGCTTTCGCGCAGCGGGTCGCGGCGGCTGTAGAGGTAGATGTGGGCGAATTCGTGGCTCAGCAGCGTGAGCGTGTGGTAAGGGTCAGCGTATACCTCGGCCACGCGGATCAGCACCTCGAAGCCCTGCAGGGAGGGGTGGCTGTACTCAGGCAGATTGCCGGGGATGAGCACCTCGGCGGGAGCTCCGGGATTCTCCATCTGTGAGGTGCGGTCGATGCGCACACGCACGGGGAGCTGCAGCTGAGAGGCCACGAAATCGCAGAGCTGCTGTATGCAGTCCATGGAAGCCGTCTCCACGGGGAGGCTATCCACCACATTGAGCCGAAGCCCGGTGGTTACGTACAGGCTGTCAATGAGCCGGCGTATGTCTGTGAGCGTTTTGGGGTCGTCCATAGGGGGGAGAAGAGGAATATAAAGGCTGTGTCAAAAATGGCGCTTTGACACAGCCTTTGGGCCGGTTGAGATCCGGAATTAGTCGATGATGTCGAAGCCGGTGTACTTGCGCAGGCACTCGGGCACAACGATGCCCTGGGGCGTCTGGTTGTTCTCGAGCAGAGCGGCCACGATGCGGGGCAGAGCGAGGGCCGAGCCGTTGAGGGTGTGCACCAGGTGGGGCTTCTTGTCCTCGCCGCGGTAACGGCACTTCAGGCGGTTGGCCTGGTAGGACTCGAAGTTGGAGACGGACGACACCTCGAGCCAGCGCTTCTGTGCTGCCGACCACACCTCGAAGTCGAAGGTGATGGCGGAGGTGAAGCTCATGTCGCCGCCGCAGAGGCGCAGGATGTGCCATGGCAGACCCAGCTTCTCGAGCAGGCCCTGCACGTGGTCTTTCATCTCCTCGAGGGCAGCGTAGGAATTCTCAGGCTTCTCGATGCGCACGATCTCCACCTTGTCGAACTGGTGCAGGCGGTTGAGGCCGCGCACGTCCTTGCCGTAGCTGCCGGCCTCGCGGCGGAAGCAGGCCGAATAGGCGCAGTTCTTGATGGGCAGGCGATCGGCGGGGATGATCATGTCGCGGTAGAGGTTGGTGACGGGCACCTCGGCGGTAGGGATGAGGTAGAGGTTGTCGAGAGTGCAGTGGTACATCTGGCCCTCCTTGTCGGGGAGCTGGCCTGTGCCGTAGCCAGAAGCCTCGTTGACCACGTATGGGGGCTGCACCTCGAGATATCCGGCCTTGGAAGCCTCGTCGAGGAAGAACTGGATGAGCGCGCGCTGCAGCTTGGCGCCCTTGCCGAGGTAGACGGGGAAGCCCGCGCCGGTGATCTTGACGCCGAGGTCGAAGTCTATGAGGTTGTATTTCTTGGCCAGATCCCAGTGGGGGAGCGCGTCGGCGGGGAGGTCGGGCATGGGGCCGCCGGACTTCTCCACCACGTTGTCCTCGGCGGTGCGGCCCAGGGGCACGGCGTCGCAGGGGAGGTTGGGCACGCTCAGGAGGATGTCGCGGATGTCGGCCTCGGTCTGCGCCAGGGCGTCGGCGATTTCTTTCTGGCTCTGCTTGAGGGCGGCGACTGTGGCCTTTGTTGTCTCGGCCTGTTCGCGCTCGCCGGCTTTCATCAGCTTGCCGATCTGGGCGGCCAGCTTGTTGAGCTCGGCAGCCTGGGTGTCGTTCTTGAGCTGGAGCTCGCGGCGGCGAGTGTCAAGCGCGAGCACGCGGTCGATGGCGTCCTGGCCGTCAAAGCCCTTGACGGCGAGACGCTCCACCACGCGCTGGGGATTCTCTTTGATTTGCTGTATGGTGAGCATTGTGTGGGTGTTTTTTAGCTATGGGGAAAGTAAGGAGGAAATCACATGGCGGACAGGAGCTCGCGGGTCTTGGCGGAGATGGCTTTGCCGTCGGCGCGGCCGGCGAGGCGCTTGGAGGCTACGCCCATCACGCGGCCCATATCCTTGGGACCGGCGGCGCCCACCTCGGCTATGATGGCCTGCAGCTCGGCGGCGAGCTCGTCGTCGCTCAAGGCTTTGGGCAGGAAGTCCTCAATGACGGCCAGCTCGGCCAGCTCGCCTTGAGCCAGCTCCTCGCGGCCGTTGTCGATGTAAATCTGGGCGCTTTCGCGGCGCTGCTTGGCCATCTTCACGAGTATGGCCATGGCCTTGTCGTCGGGCAGCTCGCCGTTGGCTCCGGGAGCGGTCTTAGCCTCGATGAATTCCTTTTTGATGCCTTTGAGGGCCTCGAGGCGTACCTTGTCGCGCGCCTTCATGGCAGTCATGATCTCGGCGCTTATGGTGTCGAATAGTGGCATATTTGATGAATAAAGCTGTTGAGAAATATCCCCAGGGACGGGGGGAGAAAAGAGGGAAGCCGCGGACTGTGCGGCCGCGGCTTCCTTATCTGGGAGTTGGGCGGACCTGTGCAGGCCGCTAATTATCACTTAGCAGTCTTGCCGGGGGCTGCCTTGCGGCGGGAGTCGGTGAGGTAAGCCACGGGGGCTGCCACGTAGATGGTGGCCAGAGTACCGGTGATCACACCGAAGAGCATTGCGAATACGAAGCTGCGGATCGAATCACCACCGAGGATGAAGATGCACAGGAGCACGAGCAGGGTCGAAGCCGAGGTCATGATCGTACGGCCCAGGGTGGAGTTGATTGACTGGTTGATGGTGTCGTAGAACGACTGCTTGGGATAGAGCTGCAGGTTCTCGCGCACGCGGTCGAAGACCACCACGGTATCGTTGATCTGGTAACCGATCACGGTGAGGATGGCTGCGATGAAGGTTTGGTCAATCTCCATGGCGAAGGGCAGCACACCCCAGAAGAAGGAGTAGAAGCCGATGATGGTGAGAGCCGTGAACGTAACGGCTGCCAGAGCGCCGAGGGAGAAGGCCACGTTGCGGAAGCGCAGCAGGATGTAGAGGAACATGGCGATCAGAGCGCAGACCACAGCGATGTAGGCCTCGGTGCGCATATCGTCGGCCACTGAGGGACCCACCTTCTGCGAACTCACGATGCCCTGGCTGGCGTCGGTGGTGGAGAACTCCTTGTCGGTCATGCCCTCGCGCAGGTAAGGCTTGAGGGTGTTGAAGAGCTTGTCGGTGATTTCGCTCTCGGTCTCCTTGGTCTCGTCGTTGATCTTATAGTTGGTGGAGATACGCACCTGGTTGGAGCTCTCGATGGTGATGACAGCCACGGAAGCGCCGGGGAACTCGGGGGCCAGCTTGGCCTGGAGCTCCTGCACGTCGACGGGCTGCTCGAATTTCACCACATAGTTGCGACCGCCGGAGAAGTCGATGCCCTGGTTCAGACCGCGGGCGAAGAGGGAGATGACCACGGCGGCGATGAAGATGCCCACCACGGTGAACGACACCTTGCGCTGGCCCAGGAAGTTGATGTGCGAGTTGACGAACATCTTGCGGCTGAGCGGGGTGGAGAACGTCAGAGTGGAGAAGGCCTTGGTCTTAGCGCCCCAGATGAAGAAGAGGCGGCTGAGGAACACGGCGGTGAAGAACGAGCAGACGATACCGATGATCAGCGTGGTGGCGAAGCCCTTGA
>CAZSHV010000056.1:0-14646 GCA_964606815.1 uncultured Bacteroides sp.
TGCCCATCCACGCCCTGCACAAGCTCTCGAAGTACCGCGGCAAGGAGGGCGTGCCTCCCAAGGTGAGCCGCCTGGGCTCCGGCGCCTGGCAGCGCATGAAGGACAAGACCAAGGAGAAGCTCAAGGACATAGCCCGCGACCTGATCCGCCTCTACGCTGCCCGCAAGGAGGAGAAGGGCCACGCCTACCCCCCGGACGGATACCTGCAGCACGAGCTGGAGGCATCCTTCGTCTACGAAGACACCCCCGACCAGCTCGCGGCCACCAACGCCGTCAAGGCCGACATGGAGAGCTCCCGCCCAATGGACCGCCTGGTGTGCGGCGACGTGGGCTTCGGCAAGACCGAGGTGGCCATCCGCGCCGCCTTCAAAGCCGCCACCGACGGCAAGCAGACCGCCGTGCTCGTGCCCACCACCGTGCTGGCCTACCAGCACTTCAATACCTTCAGCGAGCGCCTGCGCGACTTCCCCGTGCGCGTGGAGTACCTCTCTCGCGCCCGCTCCGCCAAGCAGGTGCGCCAGATCCTCGACGACTTGGCCGCCGGCAAGATCGACATCATCATCGGCACCCACAAGCTAATCGGCAAGACCGTGAAGTTCAAGGACCTGGGCCTGCTCATCGTCGACGAGGAGCAGAAATTCGGCGTGGCCGTGAAGGAGAAGCTAAAGCAGCTGAAGGTCAACGTGGACACCCTCACCATGAGCGCCACGCCCATACCGCGCACCCTGCAGTTCTCACTGATGGGAGCCCGCGACCTATCCGCCATCAACACCCCGCCGCAGAACCGCCACCCGGTGCTCACCAGCGTGCACACCCTGGGCGACGACATCGTGGCCGAGGCCATCAACTTCGAGCTCTCGCGCGGTGGCCAGGTGTTTTTCGTCAACAACCACATCGAGGGCCTGGCGCAGCTGGAGACGATGGTACGCCGCCTGGTGCCCGACGCCCGCGTCATCACGGCCCACGGCCAGATGCCCCCAGAGCGCCTGGAGCAGGCCATCATGAGCTTCGCCGCCCGCGACTACGACGTGCTGCTTTCCACCACCATCATCGAGAGCGGCATCGACATGCCCAACGTCAACACCATACTCATCAACAACGCCCACCGCTTCGGCCTGAGCGAGCTGCACCAGCTGCGCGGCCGCGTGGGCCGCAGCAGCCGCAAGGCGTTCGCGTATCTGATGGTGCCCCCCGGCACACATCTCACCCCCGCCGCCCGCCGCCGTCTGCAGGCCATCGAGAGCTTCACCGACCTGGGCAGCGGCATACGCATCGCCATGCAAGACCTCGACATCCGCGGCGCTGGCAACCTGCTGGGCGCCGAGCAGAGCGGCTTCATCGCCGACCTGGGCTACGAGGCCTATCAACGCATCCTGCGCGAGGCCGTCACAGAGCTGCGCACCGAGGAGTTCGCCGACACTCTGACGGCCGACGACGGCTCGGCCCCGGCCGGCGAGAAGGAATTCGTGGTGGACTGCACCATCGAGACCGACCTGGAGCTGCTCTTCCCCTTCTGGTACGTGCCACAGGAGAGCGAGCGCATCAACCTCTACCGCGAGCTCGACTCTATCGAGACCGAGCGGGACCTGGAGGCCTTCAAGACGCGCCTCCTCGACCGCTTCGGCCAAATCCCCCCGCAGGCCGCCGAGCTGCTACAGGTGCCGCGCCTGCGCCGGCTGGGCAAGCGCCTGGGCATCGAGAAGATCGTGCTGAAGCAGGGGAGCTTGTACACCTACTTCGTCGACGAGCAGAACCGCGCCTACTACCAGAGCCCCATGTTCGGCCGCATGCTATCATACCTGCAGGCCAACCCCAGCCGCGTGGCCATCCGCGACAAGGGCGGTCGCCGCAGCTTCCTGATCTCGAAGGTGGGCACGGTCACCGCCGCCGTCGACATCCTCGAAAACATCCTCTCCCTTAACCCCAGCTGAATTCCCCTACCCCGCCATGAGCGACTTCAAACTCCACATACTGGGCTGCGGCTCGGCCTCGCCCTCAAAGCGCCACAACCCTTCGTGCCAGGTGGTCGACTACCGCGGCACGTTGATGATGATCGACTGCGGCGAGGGCTCGCAGATCCAGATGCGACGCATGGGCTTGAGCTTCGCGCGCCTGCGCCATATCTTCATCTCCCACCTCCACGGCGATCATTTCCTGGGCCTGCCGGGGCTGCTGGCCTCCATGTCTCTACACGATATGGCGGGCGACGTGCACGTATATATATTTAAGGAGGGAGCCGACCTGCTGCGGCGCACTATGGAGGTGACCATGCACGCCCCGGCCTGCAACATCGTCATCCACGAGATACGCCGCGAGCGCGCCGTGCTGCTCGACACCCCCGCCCTCACCGTGGAGAGCTTCCCGCTCTACCACTCCGGCGCCGCCGTGGGATTCATCATCAAGGAGAAGCCCAAGCAGCCCCACCTGCGGGGCGACATGCTGGAGTACCACCAGGTGCCCACTTACCGCCGCGCGGCCTTGAAGCTCGGCGAGGACTTCGTCAAGCCCGACGGCACGGTGGTGCCCAACTCCGTTTTCACCCTGCCCCCCGGCCCCTCGCTGAGCTATGCGTATTGCTCGGACACCGTGGCCAGCCCCCGCGTGGCCGAGGCCGTGCGCGGCGTCACCACGCTCTACCACGAGGCCACCTACGGCGACGACAAGACGCGCCAGGCCCATGACCGCGGCCACTCCACGGCCCGACAGGCCGCCGAGGTGGCAAAAGCGGCCGGCGCGGGAAGGCTCGTAATAGGCCACTTCTCGCAGTCCTACCGAACGGAGGACGAGCTTCTGGCCCAGGCCCGCGAGGTGTTCCCCAACACTATCGCCGCCAACGAGGGCATGACCATCGACCTCACCACCACTGCCATATGACCACCCGCCCCGACATCCGCCCCGACGAGGACGAGCGCTTCATGCGCCTGGCCCTGGAGCAAGCGCGCCTGGCCGCCGAGCAGGGCGAGATCCCTGTGGGGGCCGTGGTGGTGGACGGCGGCCGCGTGGTGGGCCGCGGACATAACCTCACCGAGCGGCTGAGCGACGTCACCGCCCATGCCGAAATCCAAGCCATCACCGCCGCAGCCGCCACCCTCGGCGGCAAGTACATGCCCCAGGCCACCCTCTACGTCACCGTGGAGCCCTGCCTGATGTGCGCCGGCGCCATCGCTTGGGCGCAAATCAGGCGCATAGTCATAGGCGCCTCCGACCCCAAGCGCGGCTACGCGGCGTTCACCGCCCGCCAGCCCTTCCACCCCCGCGCCACAGTCACCACGGGCGTCCTCGAGCAGGAGTGCGCGCGGCTCATGACCGACTTCTTCCGCTCCCGCCGTTAGAGCCTGCCCCGTAGTATCAAAAAAATTTGTAAATTCGCGGCGTGTTTCATATCAATATGCGCAGACTAATCATAACATCCCTCCTTGCCGCGCTCGGCGCCCTCGCTGCCTTGGCCGCGGGCCCGCTGCGTTGGCTTGAAAGCTCTCATGACTTCGGGGCCTTCCCCGAGGAGGGCGGTCCGGTGCAGACCACATTCCTGTGCGTCAACGACGGCTCCGAGCCCGTGCAGATCATCTCGGCCCGCAGCACGTGCGGGTGCACCACGCCCGACTATGCCACATCGCTCATCGCCCCGGGCGACACGGCCGCGCTGACCGTGCAGTATGACCCCGAGGGGCGCCCCGGCCGGTTCACAAAGAAGGTCTACGTGCGCTCAACGGCGAGCCAGGACCGCGACGTGCTCGTGGTGCAGGGAGTGGTGGTTGGCAGCCGCGAGTCGGTGGGCTATCGCTTCCCCGTGGACATGGGCAAGCTGCAGCTGCGCCGCGCAGCCGTTGCCCTGGGCCGCGTCTCCAAGGGCCGCGCCAAGATGGAATATCTCGAAGGCTACAACCAAAGCGAAGACACGCTGCGCCCCTCCGTGGTGTCGCAGCCGCCATATTTAGAGCTCACAGCGGTGCCCGCCGCGGTGCCCCCGGGCGAGCAGATGCAGTTCAACGTCTATCTGCGCACCGACCACTGCCCGCAGTGGGGCCTGGTGGAGGATACCGTGGTGGTGAGCCCCGGCGAGGGCGAACCGCTGATAGCGCTGCCCGTGTCGGCCGTCATAGTCGAGGATTTCTCGCGCCTCACCCCCGGCGAGCTGCAGAAGGCTCCCGCGGCCGCCCTCAGCGCCGACCGCGTGGACTTCGGCCGCATCTCAGGCCCCGAGGCCACAGCCACGGCCACACTCACCAACCGCGGAGGCTCCACCCTGAAGGTGCGCCGCGTCTACTCCGACTCGCCCGAGGTCTCCGCATCTATCTACACCACAGAGATCAAGAAGGGCAAGAGCGCCGTCATCACCGTCACGGCCACCCCAGGCGCCGAGCAGAAGGTGGTCAACGCCAGAATCACCATCATCACCAACGCCCCCGACGCCTCGGAGCTCACACTCCGCGCCGTGGGCACTCGTTAACTTCGTATTCAACTATATAACCCAACTATAAAATGTCAACAAACACTGTAGACAACACCCGCAAGGTGACCACCATGCGCCTGGCCGAAATGAAGGCCCGCGGCGAGAAGATTGCAATGCTCACGGCCTATGACTACTCCATGGCCAAGCTCATCGACGAGGCTGGCATGGACGTCATCCTCGTGGGCGACTCAGCCTCCAACGTCATGGCCGGCAACATGACCACCCTGCCCATGACCCTCGACCAGATGATCTACCACGCCAAGAGCGTGATCAAAGGCACAAAGCGCGCCCTGGTGGTGTGCGACATGCCCTTCGGCACATATCAGGGCAACTCAAAGGAGGCCCTGGCTTCCGCCATCCGCATCATGAAGGAGAGCCACGCCGAGGCCGTGAAGATGGAGGGCGGCGAGGAGATTCGCGAGAGCATAGAGCGCATACTCTGCGCCGGCATCCCCGTGATGGGCCACCTGGGCCTCACGCCCCAGTCTATCAATAAGTTCGGCACCTACGCCGTGCGCGCGAAAGAGGAGGCCGAGGCCGAGAAGCTGGTGCGCGACGCCCACATGCTCGAGGAGATTGGCTGCTTCGCCATCGTGCTGGAGAAAATCCCCGCCGCGCTGGCAAAGCGCGTGGCCTCCGAGCTCACCATCCCCGTCATCGGCATCGGTGCCGGCGGCGGCGTCGACGGACAGGTGCTCGTCATGCACGACATGCTGGGCATCAACAAGGGCTTCTCGCCTAAGTTCCTGCGCCGCTACGCCGACCTCTCCACCATCATCAACGAGGCCGTGTCGAGATACATCGACGACGTCAAGACCTCCGACTTCCCCAACGAGAACGAGCAGTACTGACCTCCCTGCCCGACATATTAAAAGGCTACCGGGCCTATCTGGCCCTGGAGCGAGGCTTGAGCGAGAATTCGCGCATGGCCTACGCCGCGGACGTCGACAAGCTCGTGGCGTGGGCCGCCGCGGACTCCGCCTGCCCCTCCGTCACGGCCCTCTCGGCCGAGGATCTGCAGGCCTTCGCCGCAAGCCTCCACGACCTGGGCATCTCCCCGCGCTCGCAGGCGCGAATCATCAGCGGCCTGCGATCGTTCTATAAGTACCTGCGCCTGGAGCGGCTCGTCGACATCGACCCCACGGCCATGCTCGAGAGCCCCCGCTTGGGAATGCACCTGCCCGAGGTGCTAACCGTCGACGAAATCGACGCCATGGAGGCCGCCGTCGACCTGGGCACGCCCACCGGCCAGCGCAACCTCGCCATCATCGAGACCATGTACAGCTGCGGCCTGCGCGTCAGCGAGCTCTGCAACCTGGCTATCAGCCGCATCTCGCGCCCCAAGGCCATGGTGCTCGTCGAGGGCAAAGGCAACAAGCAGCGCATGGTGCCCATCGCCCCATCGGCCATGCACGAGATAGACCTCTGGCTCGAAGACCGCGCCCACATAGCCCCCAAGCCGGGCGAGGAGGACATCCTCTTCATCAGCGCCCGAGGCAAAAGGCTCACGCGCGTGATGGTGTTCTACATCGTGCGCCAGCTCGCCGAGCTCGCTGGCATCCGCCGCGAGATCTCGCCCCACACCCTGCGCCATTCCTTCGCCACACATCTGCTCGAGGGGGGCGCCAACCTCCGCGCCATACAGATGATGCTCGGCCACGAGTCCATCGCCACCACCCAGATCTATCTGCACACCGACACCTCGACCCTCCGCCGAGAAATCCTCGACCATCACCCCCGCAACCACCGCTCATGACCACTCCCCACCCCCTCGTCGACATTGCCGCCCGCGCCATAGCCGCCCACGGCCTGCTGCCCCAGCAGGATCGCCCGGTGCTCGTGGCCCTCAGCGGCGGCGCCGACTCTGTGGCCCTGCTCAGCGTCCTGTGCGAGCTGGGGTATGTCTGTGTGGCTGCCCACTGCAATTTCCACCTGCGCGGAGCTGAGAGCGATAGCGACGCGCGCCTGTGCCAGAGCATCTGCGCCCGCCTGGGCGTGGACCTCTACGTGCGCGACTGCGACGTCGACGCCCGCCGCCGAGCCACAGGCGAGAGCGTGGAGATGGCCTGCCGCGAGCTGCGCTATGCCTGGTTCGACTCGCTGCTCGACAACCTCCGCGCCCAGGCCGTGGCCGTGGCCCACCACCGCGAGGACAACGTCGAGACCATGCTCCTCAACCTCGCCCGGGGCTCATCCATCACCGGCGTGGCCGCCATGCGCCCACGCCACGGCATGGTCATCCGCCCCCTGCTGCAAGCCTCCAGGGCCCAGATTGAGGACTATCTATCGGCCCGCGGGCTGCCCTTCGCCATCGACAGCACCAACGCGCAAAACGACTACACGCGCAACCGACTTCGCAACGTCGTCCTACCCGCCCTCTACGCCGCCCTCCCCGCCGCCAAGCAGGGACTGCTGCGCTCCCTGGAGCACCTATCGGCCAACCGCGACTTCTACGCCGCCGCCATGCGCGAGCGCGTGGAGCGTTACTCCTCGCCGGGGCGAGTGCTCCTGGCTCAGATGTTGGAGCAGGAAGAGCACGCGCGCCTTATACTCTTCGAGACGCTACACCCCATGGGTTTCAATATCTCGCAGGTCGACAACATCTTAGCCTACGCCTCCGGCTCAGGCCAACGCTTCTGCAGCGACAGCTACACCCTCACGCTCCACGGCGGCGAACTGCACATCTCCCCCCGCGGCGCCGCCCCGGCGCCAGGCGAAGTGGAGGTGTCGCTGCGGCGCGACATCCTCGCCCCCGTGCACATCAGCGTGCGCAGCATCCCCGTGGCCGAGTTCCGCCCCGAGCGCGACCCCGACAAAGCCTATTTCGACGAAGCCATGCTCCAAGGCGAGCCCCGCTTCACCATACGCCCCTGGCGGCGCGGCGACCGCTTCCGCCCCTTCGGCATGAACGGCACGCGCCTGGTCAGCGACCTCATCAGCGACGCCAAGCTCACCCCTCGCCAGAAACAAGACCTGCGCCTGCTCACCCGCGACGACGAGATCCTGTGGGTCATCGGCCACCGCGCCGCCGCCCCCTACGCCGTCACCCCCGCCACCCGCCGCGTCCTCATCCTCCAGCACCACCACAGCTAACCCCAAGGGAATTCCCAGTAAATTGTATGGTCGCCACCTGTGGCGACCGCAAATAGAGATAACACACTCAAATCCAACAAATTGAAGGGCCGAACGGTCTGTTCGGCCCTTCATTATGGGGGAATCAACCAATCGTTATTTCTGTTTCACGAGGATTTGCGCCAGCTCGCGCAGGCCCTCGCTCGCGCCCTTGCGGATCACTGTCACGCCCGGAGGCACGGCTGCCGGGTTAGGGTCGATATAGTACACGGGCACGCCCGGGCGCACGTAGCGCAGCAGGGCCGCAGCGGGGTAGACCACCAGCGAGGTGCCGATGATCACAAAGATGTCGGCCTCCTCCACGATCTCAGTGGCCGGCACGAAGTTCGGCACATCCTCCTGGAAGAACACGATGTGCGGCCTCACCTTGTGGCCCTCGATCACCGTCTCGGGAGTGGTCACGATCGTCTCCGGCGTCAGGTCGAACACCAGCGAAGGGTCATCCATGGCCCGCGCCTTCATCAGCTCGCCGTGCAGGTGCATGATGTGCGACGACCCCGCGCGCTCGTGCAGGTCGTCCACGTTCTGCGTGATGATGAACACGTCGAAATCCCGCTCCAGCTCCACCAAGGCCCGATGGCCCGCGTTAGGCTCGGCCATAAGCAGCTGCCGGCGGCGGTCACTGTAGAAACGATGCACCAGCTCCGGGTTCCGCGCGAACCCATCCGCGCTGCACACCTCCATCACCGGATACTGCTCCCAGAGCCCATCCGCGTCGCGGAACGTCGAGATGCCGCTCTCCGCGCTCATCCCCGCCCCCGTCGAAAACACCAACTTCTTCTTCATTTTCATATTAAAAACAATTCAAGGTAAAAAAGAATACACACCCGACAATACAAGTCGCGAGGCGAGGATACAGGCCGCAGCCCACTACCCGCCCCGCGAATATACGCCAATCCCCCCAAACCACCAACCCCAACAGCGTGGAAAAGGTGTTTTGGGGGGATAAATTATGTCGTTGACCAAATTTCTTTGGGCGCTAAGTTTATGAATGCGTCAGATTTTCGGGGACGTCCTGCTCATCGAATTTCTTATCGATGGCGCAGATTTGGTAAACGATGTCGTAGATTGCCACCTCGTTCACATTGATGTCACCATCTACGATAATCATCTTCGTCATCAAGTCGGAGAAATAGTTCTTTTGCTCTGCCGTCATGTCGTTAAGCTGCACGAGGGCAAGAAGAGAATTCTTATCGTTGACCATAGCGCGGTCCTCCTCATTCATAGCGAACTCTACCATGAGCTGATTGAAGAAGAACGTCTCGCGAGCGTCTACCACTCCGTCGGCATTGATGATGTCGAGCAAAATGCGCATCATCGCTATTTTTTGCTGGTATGTAAATTCCATCTTTTTAAGATTAGTCAGTTAATAATCCGAATTTAAACACGGGCACATACCCAAGATTGAGCAACTGCTGATAGTGTTCATCGCTTTACCGTCTTTCTACCCTTCCCGCCTTTAGGCAACTTGACATCTGAATCAGGATGTTGCTTTGCCTCAGGGGTAGGTTCGGGGGGCTCATCTTGCAGCAAACCAGGTATAACCCCTGGCGCCACTGTTGACGGCTCCGTTGGTTGTTTGTTGGCTGCTCGTTTGGCTTTTCGTTTAGTAGTTCGTTTGTCAGACTGCTTGATGGGCTGCTCGACTGGTTTTTCGGCAGGTTTTTCAGTCGGTGGCTCGGCTGGCTGTTCATCCGGCTGTTCGGTTGGCTCTTCTGTAGGCTGCTCAGCGTGCTGCTCATCCGGTTTCTCAGTTGGCTTCTCGTTCGGTTGCTCATTCAACTGTTCGGCAATGTGCTCAGCAGGCTGTTCAGCAGGCTGATCGGCAGGCTCCTCGTCTGACAGCTCGACTGGCTGTTCGGCCTGTTGCTCATCCTGCTTCTCAATTGGCTTCTCGTTCGGTTGCTCATCCAACTGTTCGGTAAGGTGTTCAGCAGGCTGATCAGCCAGTTGCTCCTCCGACTGCTCGTTCGGTTGTTCGTGTGGCAGCTCGTCCGACTGCTCTTTTGGTTGCTCGCTGTCTTTGGCTACGACAGGCTCCTGTTGTTCAGTTTCCGTGCCATTTTCCTTATCCACTGGAGTATCCCCTGGAAAGTGATTCTGTTTATTCCCGTCCTCCGTACCAGGTTCATGGGGAAGAGGTTCTTTGGCAAGAACTTTTTCCTTAAATACGGGTAGAGGGAGAGACTCGTAAAGGCAATCATAGGTGAATCTATTCCCAAGAAAAATGCCTAATAGATACAAAGCGTAGTTCACCTCTTTGGGGAAATTCCTTATCGCATAGTCCAGTTTTTCTTTTTCCTTGGTATTGAGGTTAAACCCCTCCCTGAATGTATCCTTGAAAATCAAGAAAAGAAGCGAGATGATGACTGAATCCTGATCAATACCCGCGATTTCGTTCACCTTGTCGAAGAAGTTTCCTCCCTCAGAAGTTTCTGCAAGTGCTTTCCAAATGAGAAGCATGGTGTTTAAACCTTCTCTTTTCTCAACCTCTTTAATCTTGTGATATATTCTTGTTCCCTCAATTCTTTCGGGCAGCTTCTCTTTACCGCTTTGAGTATTTATACAGACGTTGATAAGGTCCATGAAGTAGCCGGCCGAAGATTGCGGGAAGAAGCCGTGACGCTCATAACGCATCAAATATATCCAGAAGGATAGTTTTCCATCTGGTCGGTCTGCATTAAGTACCTCATTCGCTATCTCTTTGATGTAGCTGTCAGGAAAAATCTCCTCAACTTCGGAAAGAGGCTGCTCTATTTTCAGGATCTTCCAAATGTTTCGTGCGCCCTTTTTTGCATCATCGAGTATGAATCCCGATTTAAGACCAGTTACCACATCTGGCCAAAGAGGGTCATCAATCCTTATGTGTTGATTGTAAGTGATTTCAATTTCACGTTTTGCTTCATTATCAAGCGCAAAGATGTTTTGAACTTCCTCGATTCTCAGTTTGCCATCTGTGAGGTCGCTTATGAAGTACATCACAAGGAACTCGAAAGAATGGTCAAATTGATTGACCTTTGCGAAAAGTCGTCCTTTGATAGTGGCGTCCTCCTTTAAAGTTGAAATGGAACCATCAAACTCAACAGCGCCTGCCGGGTCGATATATTGATATCCGAACTTAAAAAGGTCTGTGAAGTCGGATTTTCGAATTAAAGAGACGTAGTGTTTCATAAGCGTATGATTACAATCCCCATTCGTTATCCTCGGTTGTGGATATAGATCCAGAAGGGGAAGTTAGTTCTCTGTGAACGTCAAGCCTATGGCATTGTGCAGCAAATGCATTCAAATAACCGTGTTTTTGACCCGAGTATGTTATGTAAAGATTATTACGGCATCTGGTCATAGCTACCATAAAAAGAGTCTTGCTGCGCTTTTCATCTGGAACGATGAATAATTGCGAATTCATAAATGGAATGAAAACGTTCTGGAAATCAAGTCCTTTAGCACTGTGATACGTCATAATCACTATTTTCCCGACCGAGCTTTCGAAGTCACCGACACCATTACCCACATATTTAAGCTTAATGCCATGCTGAGATAAGTATGAGTTCATATCGGCGAAGTCGAGTTTTCCATACCTATTTAATTTCTGCGGCCATTCACTTTTTCCTTCGGCAGCTAAAGCAGAATTTGCGAATCTGAGGATATCATTTTGTAAAGGGAGAAGAATCACAGCTGATTGACCATCTCCTACAGCTTTTTTTGCTTCACGCATTACATATTTAACCTCCTCGCTGGGGCCATATGCGTCGCACAGGCGGATAATAGCAGACGATGATGCTTGGTGTTGAGTGCCGGCAACTATATTCATTTCTGGCATTAAGCAATCAACCGCCTTTATAACCGATACCGGAAGACGGTGGATAACGGTTAGGGTTTTTACGTTGCGTGGCTGTACGGAAAGGTATGTCCTAATCTGAGAGGGCGACACTGTGGCTTCATGAAACCGAGGGTCTGATTCGTAGATGGATTGATTCTCATCTCCGGCCACTATGACATGGTCTGCGCGTTCTTTCATGGCAGTCAGAACAGAAGGGACAAGATCCTGTACCTCGTCACAAAGGACATAATCGTTGTGAGACAATGACTTCATGAATTGGAAGATAGTCACAACTCTGACATAAATTCCCATTTCAGCAAATGCTTCAGTATACATCTGCACGAGAGAGCGCGTGAAGACGACCACTACGACCGAAGCGTTTGGCTTCCGTTCCTTTATTTGCTTAAGAGCATAGGCAAGAAGCACGGATTTGCCAGTTCCAGGGAGACCTTTAATCCAAAAGTTCCCTGAATCGGTAGAGATGAATTTTAGATACTCCTTTTGTTCCTTATCTAACTTATCTTCTGGGATTATCCAAGGCATATTATTAAGATTTTTCTATTTGTGTTGATCGTGTGCGGGTGAGATTGTCTTCGTCGTAGTATTTGTCGGCTTGTGTTCCTGGCTTTGACTCTCTGATTCTGCGGGCCTCATCCCTGCGGCCAAGTTCTTCGGCCACGCGGGCAAGCCAACCATAGCCATAGTCGCCGAGTGAGCCGTCTTGCCATTGTGGCATCATCATGTCGTAGACACGCTGAAACTTTTTGCGAGATTCTTCGTGCTTGCCATCAGCCCTGTCGATGTAGGCAGCCTCGATTAGTGCCACATCATGGTTTGGGTTTATTTCTAATGATTTACGAATATGCTCGCGGTATCTGGCGGGGTCACTGTATTTTAGCTCAAGCCCCAAATTACAGTGCGCAAAGGCATTTCTTGGATTTGCATCGAGTGCCCTTTCGAAGAATTCCTGAGCCTTTTCTGTTACACCGGCGTTGGCGTAAAGAACTCCGTTGTAATTTAATTGGTCAGTATCGGGATATAGCTCTAACTGAAGTTCTAACGTCTCTGCAGCGCGGAAGCTGTTTCCTACTTTCTCATATGCACGGCGCAGACTGATGAGTGATTCGCGGGTGGGCTGACCATCGTTGTGCAAAGCCTCAAGGTTCGCTTGACGCTCGGCCACGAGCACGATGCGCTCCTCGGATGTCATCTCCTTGTTGGCGAAGGGATTTTGGGGGTCGGCCATGCAGGTTACCCCTTGGCATTCAGCTGCCACCAACAGTAGTTTGTCGGCATTAATGGCAAGCGTCACTTTTACTGGGGTATTCACTGGGAAACCCTTCTTTGGCGGGTTAGGCTTGATGATTATGTTGTGCAGGATTTTTCGAGGAGAACCCAGGCAGATGGGAAGCTCCACTTGCGGCTGATTGTCATTGGCGGTTACAAGGTCGTCAACGACGATAGGGTCGCACGGAATCGTGGTGCCTGCGGGGAATAACACTTTTGTTCGGGTGTCTTTGGTGACCACGATGATAGGCTCGCTTGTGATGGGCTGGATGATGCACTTCCCAAGGCCATTGAGCAACAGCGAGTGGAGCGCGGCGCCTTTGGAAACATGCGTTTGAAGGTCACGCGGCACTAAGAGTTCGCTATCGGGGAATAACTTTCGCAGTGCCTCTTGAATATAAGGGCTTTTGGCGCTTCCACCGATGAATAGTACGTAATCAATCTCGTCGTGCGCGACTTTAGCTTTCTTGATTGCGCTTGAGATAGGCATGGAGATGTTGTTGTATTCATCCTCGCCTCTTATTGTCCTCGGCATGCGGCTGGTTGCTGTGAAGACCTCCATAGCCTCTGTCAGCTGCGCTGGGGTAAGCTGGAACTTCTCTTGTTTGAGCACGCCCCGGGTGGTGTCGATTTCGATAGGGTACTCCACGACTTTGGGCTTTGTGCTGGTTTTTAAGTTTGGCACGGTGAAATCGGATGTCATCACGGCCAGGTCCTTGTTAATCAGTATCTTCAGCCGTTCTGCGATTTTGTATAGCCTGCTTGCGATGGCTTTTCTCTCAGGAGTGCGGAAGTCTGTCAGTTTTTTGCCGTTGGCGCTTAGGAATTCAGGTAGGAGATAGCGATAAGTCAAGTATCGGTCGATATCATTACCGCCTAATTGGGTGAATTTGGATATTGAAAGATTCTTGGAGTAAACGCCATTCGCGCTTTTGCCGATTTCGAGAATGGATATGTCACACGTTCCGCCGCCAAAGTCGAAAACCAACACTTTGGGATTGTACGTGCTGCTCAACGCCAGTGGCTTTTCGCCGTTGGCGGTCTCGTATACGTATGAGATGAAGGCGGCGTTAGGCTCGTCGATTAATGACTGCTGGGATAACCGCATATCATTGGTTTCAAGGGCTTTAGTCAGCGCTTTTCGTTGGTTGGCTTCAAACGATGCGGGAATGCTGATCGCATACTCGATTTCCGTGCTCAATCCATGCTCATTGCAATGACGATTAATGAGAAAATGGAGATAATTAAAGAATACCCTCACTGCGTCTTCAGGATTCTTTATAAAGTAAGGCTCTATGTTGGCGAGCACGCTGTCGTAATACTTGGCGCCCAGGTCTGTGCCCATCTCCATTTTGAACGAGTACCAAATATCGCGGCCGAACTTCAGCTGATATTTGAGATTGTATGCGCCTTCGCCTATGAATATATGATCGCGGTAATAGGCTATGACCGACGGAATGCGTTCGCTCTCAAAGCGAGCACCGTCTTCCAAAAGTTGCGGCAGCTTGATTGATTCGCATTTGATCGTTTTGCCGTCAGCCTCCATCGATGCGATGGAAACGACGGTTGTGGATGTGCCGAAGTCTATTCCTACATAGGTTTTGCCGTGCGTAACAGCGTGCACGCAAGCCGGCAGCATCTGGTTGATAGTAAGTGCGTTCGAGTCCATCATTCGCCAGATTTTGCCGCAAGTCGCGGTGCGTGTGTGAGTGTTGAATAATGGTCGTGGCTTTGACGGCAATTGCGCTCGCGCAGGGGCGAGGTGGACAGCACGCCGAGTATTCGATAAGGATTTTGGTTTATTACCCTCATGGCGGGGTCTTCTTTCTGGTTGTGTCGGTGCGTCTCTGGCCGACTGGTGGCAAAAAGAAAGCGTGAGAGCTGTATCTTGTCGTCCGTTCTTCGATCTGAGGCTCTCGCATTGCCTTGTTCAGTTGAACGGACAACGCCGAAG
>CAZSHV010000057.1:0-14517 GCA_964606815.1 uncultured Bacteroides sp.
GGCTGCACCGTGGTACAGCCCTACGTGAGGGCGTTAACCATTGCTGGTGTTATCAGTGGCCGCAACGAACTTGCGGCCCTGCAATTTGTTGGTTTTGTGAGTGTTACCCATGCCTGCGGTCGCCACAGGTGGCGACCCTACAGCTAACGCAATGGTGCCCATGGATTGGGTGGGGTAAACCCCCAACGATTGCTGCATAAGCTGTCAAGCAGACAGTCCGACCGTGTCTGGTTGTTAGGGGTAAAAAACTTGGAACGTAGGAACCTTTTCGGGGGGCGAAGGCGTTATATTTATAAATATTCCACGTTTACTATGAGTCAAAATATTTCACAGGGAAACCCTAACACCCCCTCTGCGCCTGCGGCGCAGGAGGGGAAGGGTTTCGTCTCATTCCTCATTTTTATTGCCATTTTAGGAGCGTTCAGCTCGCTGGTCAACGATATGTACTTGCCCACCATCCCGGGCATGGTGCACGAATTTCACACCTCGCCGTCGATGACGCAGATGGGCCTTTCCATGGCCATGATAGGCCTGGGCATCGGCTCGGTGCTGTGGGGGTCGCTCAGCGACCACTACGGCCGTAAGCCCATGCTCATCTATTCGATGATCGTCTTCGTGGTGGCCACCGCCGTGTCGCTGCTGTCGCGGTCGATCACATTCTTCATCATCTGCCGCTTGTTCCAGGGCATAGGCGCCGGAGGCGGCATGGTGATGTCCTATTCCATACCGGCCGACCGCTACCAGGGCCGAAAGCTTGCCACCGTGATGGCCCTTGTGGGTGCCATCAACGGCATCGCGCCCGCCGGCGCGCCTCTGATCGGCGGTTTCATGGCCGACTCCGTGGGCTGGCGCGGCATCTTCGTGGTGCTGTTGGTCATCGGCATCATCACCCTCGTGTGGTCTATGCGCAGGCCTGAGTCGCTGCCGCCGTCTCGCCGTATAGCAGGCAAAGGCTTGGGCGAATACGTCAAGGCTTACGGCGCGCTGCTGCGCGATCGCCGCTTCATGATCTACGTGCTTCTCAAGGCCATCGGCATCGGCTTGCTCTACGCCTATATTTCCTCCGCCACGTTTATCTACCAGGAGCATTACGGCTTCAGCGCCATGCACTTCGGCATGGTCTTCGGCGCCAACGCCCTGGCCATAGCTCTGGGCTCGACGCTGGTGATGAAATTCCGCGTGCTCAAGCAGGGGCTCATCGCTGGCACAGTCATCATGAGCATCTTCGCCGTGGTCGAGGCTGCCGTGATGTACTTCGCGCTGCCCTTCGGCTGGTACGAAGCCGCCGTGGTGCCTATGCTCGTGGGCTGCGGCATGGTCTTCTCCGCGGCCAACAGCCTGGGTATGGAGGAAGGCAAAGCCGACGCCGGCACCGCCAGCGCCATCCTCAACGTGGTCAAATACATCTTCGCCGCCACGGTGGCGCCGCTGGTCGGACTGGGCGACATGCTCCACTCCTCGGCCATTTGCTTCACAGCCGTCGCCGTGATAGCATTGCTGCTTGCCATTCCGGCCTATAGGCTGAAGCCGCTCACGGATATGGTGAAGAAATAAAAAAAGCCGCCGGATAGTTTCCAGCGGCTCTTTTAATAGAAGAGGACGATTATTTTACTAGTACTTTCGTGGCTTTGCCGCCGCGAACAGCGATATAGACACCACCCGGACGCGGCGCATCGACGGGGATGCCCTGCAGGTCGTAATACCTCACCTCGCCTTCGCCGTCGGCCGCGATCGCGGCAATACCTGAAGGCTGGGCGGTGGTGAACTGCACGGCGGCGCTGGGGCGGCTAGTGGCGCCGTCGGCGCGGATGCCGCGCACCTGCACGCTGTAGGCTGTGGAGCTCTGCAGGTCGGTTGCCATGTGACTCGTGGTCTCTGTCTGAGCTGTGGCGCATGGCACGAGCGAGGTCACGCGGGTGGCCAGGGCCACATCGTCGATCACCACGCGGCCAGTGCCGTCGATGGGCGAGAGGGCGATGACAACAGGGCCGAGGGTGGGCTCGGCAAAGTCAACGCTCAGCGTGCTGCCCTGCTTGCTCACGGGCTCGGATAGCAGCTGCTCTTGCGGGGTGGTTACCACCAGGCGGGCGTCGTCCATGGCCGAGGCGCGGGCGAAGAGCGTCAGGCTCACCACGGGCTCGGTGAATGTCGCCGTAGTCAGCGAGCCGCCGGGGAAGCTCAGCGACAGGGCGGGGGCGGAGGCTCCGTAGTAGCCAGCCACGCTGTACCACGAATTGCCCGTGGCCGACCATCCCTGCGGCAGAGCGCGGCCGTCGAAGCCGTAGACGGTGGCGTCCTCCTTGTCGGTGACCACCTGCGAGATCTCGACCTCGTAACGCTCGGCCTCTGCCATAGGCTGCCAAGAGATGGCCGCGCCGGTGGCGCTCACTTCCGACACCTCCACATCATCTGGAGCGAGGAAAGCGAAGGTGGCCTCGGCGGTTGTGGCCATGATTGAAGCGCGGCGGCCGGCCTCGTAGCTGTCGAAGCCCTCCACGGCGATGGCGTATTCAGTGTCAGGCTCCAGACCCTCCAGCGTGGCCGCTGCGGTCGCAGTCTCTGCGGCAAGGGCGCCGTCGACATAGACGCGGTAGCCCTGGGCGGCCTCGGCGGCAGTCCACGCAAGGACGATGAAGTCCGGGCCGCAGTCGGCCACGCGCAGATTCTCCACTCGGCCCACGGGCGTCTTGCCGCCCAGAGCGTCGAAGCGCAGCGTGGCGCCTTGCTCGGCAATGCCCGTGATGGGCACGTCGATAGCTTGGCCGCTCCAGGAGCGCAGGGCAGGCGACGTGGTGGATGTGAACTCCGTCTTGCGGCTCGAGCCGGGGAAGGTGAAGCCCGCGTCCTGGCTGTGGGAGGTGGCGTTGTTGGCCTCCACGATGTCGACATACTGATGCGAGGGGGTGTTGTTCACCACGTTGCGGTCCCAGATGTTGGGGTTATAGTCGATATGCCACACCAGCATGCCGTGGCCCGGCAGGTGGGCATCCCAACCGGTCTTCTGGCGATTCTCGAGCAGGAAATACTCATTCTGTCGCTCTGTATCGATTCGGCAGGCACGGAAGTCGAGGTCGCCCTCAGGGTCGGGCTGGCTCAGGGGCTGCAACTCCACGCTCAGGGGGTAGGACAGCACCTTGGGCTGCAACCAGCCCAGCTCCAGGCGCTCGTAGCTGGAGAGCGCTGGGGGCGTGCGGCCGTCGTTGAGATAGTTGCCGGAGGCCATCAGCGACCAGTCGGCGGGGTGCAGTGCGCCGGAATAGGAGCTGGCGTAGAGGTCGGGCAGACCCAGCACGTGGGCGAACTCGTGGCAGAACGTGCCAATGCCGTTGGGCTTGTGGCTGCCGTCGAGCTCGGGCGAGCAGGCGTAGGAGTTGACTGTGACGCCGTCGAGGGTGAGCTCTATGGAGTTGCTCTCCAGGTCCCAGGAATGGGGCCAGATGGTGTTGCTGTCTCCGCCGTCGGCCTGGCCCAGGCCTGCGTAGTAGAAGTAGATATTGTCCACATATCCGTCGCCGTCGAGGTCGTAGCGGCTAAAGTCGATCTGGACGTCGAGGGCTTGGGCTGCCTCCACCACCATGCGGGTGGCGTTGGCGTCGGAGGAGGATGTGCTGCCGTAGTAGGCGTAATCGTGGCTCATCGTCACGGGGCCGTAGACCTCGAACTGCGGGCGGAATGCGCCGTCGCTGCAGTCGCGGTAATACTCGGCCACGCAGCCCGTGGCTCCGTCCAGATCAAAGCCTGTAGCGTTGAGGTGGTCGTCGAAGTATGCTTCGGGCTGGGCCACGCTGAACTTTTTGTTCTTGAACTCCACGAGGATGACGAGGAAGGGCAGGTCGCCCTGGGTGGGGAAGTTTGTGACCCTCTGCTGGCTCGCGGCGCGGGCACGCATGGCGGGCGTGGACTTGGCGCGCTGCACGGCGGGAAGCCACTCCACAGGTTCGCCCGTGGCGGCCACCACATAGCGGTGGCTGTGCTCGTCGCCCACGGCCACCACCTCCACAGCCTCGCCGCCGGGGCTGGTGAGCGTGACGGGACGCATGCGAGAAGGCGCTGCCCAGGCCTGAGCCATGAGCAGCGCGCTAATCGCGGTGAGTGATGCTTTCTTCATCGCACGATCACGGTTTTAGCCTCGGCACCGCAGCGGGCCACGTAGGCACCGGGGGCGAGGGTGAACGTTGCGGAGCCGTCAACGGCGCGGCGGGCGGTGAGGCGACCGGCCACGTCGTAGATCTCCACTGTGCCCTGTGCGCCGCTTACGGCCACATAGCCCTGGCCGCCGGCGGCGGTGAAGGCGGATGCGGCAGCAGCCACGTCGGAGACGCCGCTGGGCTTATCAGCAGGGCTGACGTAGGGCGCGGAGGGAGAGGAGACGCCCTGCGCGTAGCGGCAAGCCACTGTGTAGACGTGGGCGCCTTCGGGGGCCTCGGTGTCGACATACGTGGGCTCGGCCACGGGCTCGGGGGTGATGAGCTGGCCGTCGCGGTAGACGTCGTAGCCCATGAAGTCGAAGGCCGTGGTGGGAGCGCCGGCGGGGATGTAGGTGATATCGTCCACCATCAGGCCGAAGCCGTCGGCCGAGATGCACTGGATGGCGAAATATTTAGCGCCCTTGGGCAGACGCACGCTGAAGCGGCGCCAGGTGGAGGTGGGCTGGTAGTAGGTGGTCTCGGCCACCTTCACAAAGTCGGAGATTGACTTGGTGTCCATGCTGTAGAGCACGCGGAAGCGCTCGGGGTAGGCCAGGGTGACGCCCTTGATGTAGAAGGCCACCACCTGCTCCTCGCCGTTGAGCAGGGGCGAGATCAGCCAGTCGTCGTTGCTGATGCCGCTCTCGTCGTAGGCTCCCCATGCGATGAGGAACTGGCTGCCGGAGCGGGGCACCCAGCGGCGGTTGAAACCGAGCTCCAGGTCGAGGCCGGCTGCCGCGGGGTTGAACACCTGCCACGCCATGGCGGTGCCGGCGTTGGGGTAGTCCATCAGGCCGGAGATGCCGTAAGTGGCGCTGGCCTTGTCGTTGTCCACGAGGGTGTAGCCGCCGATGCCGCTGATGGCGAAGGCGGTGTGGCCCTCCATGTCGTCGACGGTGGCCACGGGCTTGTCGCTGAAGTCGGGCTCGTCCCAGGTCAGGGCCACGGCGCCGCCGTCAACATTGCCCTCGATCTGGGCCACCATGGGCATACCGTTGGAGGGCACCTCCAGGGCGATGGGCTCGGAGACGTTGTTGGCCTCGCACTGGTCGGCGTCGAAGCGCACCACGGCGGTGAGCTCGTGGGGCGTGCCGCTCATCTCCCAGGTGGGAGTGAAGGCGAAGCGCAGGGTCTTCTCGCCGCCGTTGGCGAAGATGGCCGCGCCCTGGCCCTTCTGGCTCAGCACGGTGGCGCCGTCAAGGCAGAGGTCCACGGTATAGTTCTTGGTGGAGGAGGTGCCGCGGTTGATGATGTTCACCACATAGTTGGCGGTCTCGCCCACGGCCACGCGCTGCGGGCCGAGGAAGGACTCTACGGCGATGTCGTTGTCCACCTTGTCTTCCACCAGCAGCTGGTCGACGAAGATGTTGCCGCCGCCGTCAGCGTATCCGCAGATGCCGATGGAGGCTTTCTTGGCGCCCTTGTAAGGCTCGAGGCTGATGGTGTACTTGGTCCAGCCGTTGTTGTTGGCGGCGAGGAGCACGCGGCTGTCGGGGATGTCCTGGTATTCGCCGTTGTCGAGCGAGATCTGCAGGCGCACGGCCTCGTTGTATTTGGTCACGACGGTCTCGTATTCGCCGCTCTCGTCGTTGTATTCGCTTTCGGTGACGGTGGTGTCGAAGTGGAAGATGTAGAACGACACCTGTGGGTGCTCGGCCTGGCTGAGGTCGATGGCGGGGGTGGCGAGGCGCACCTCGTTGCCCTGGTAGAGGTTCATGTAGCCGATGGTGCTCAGGAGCATGAGCATGCCGTCGTCGCCGTCAACGGGCGGGCACTGGGGCAGCGAGCCCATGGCCACGAGCTGCCAGCGCGAGGGGAAGACGCCGCTCTTGATAGTCTCCATCACCCAAGGCGATGCCTTGAGCTGGAGGTTGGCGAACGATTCGGCGAAGGGCAGCGTGTAGGCCGGGCCGGTGAAGACGCTGTTGGAGATGGCCTCTTTGGCCGCGCCGGCGTTGGTGGAGGCCACCACGCCATAGTATACGTGGCCCTGCTTGCCGGTCTCGGCCGCGGGGCGGTCGGTGTAGCTGCGGGTGCCGGAGACGGTGCCCAGCTCCACGTCGGCGTCAGTGTCGTAGCGCACCAGGGTGTAGGCCACCACGTCGTCGCCCACATAGCCGCCGTTGGCGCTCAGGGGCGCGTCCCAGGTCAGGGCCACGCTGCCGTCGGCCAGCTCTTTGGCCACGATGTTGGTCACGGCCAGCGGGGTGTCAACGCCCACATAGACGGTGGTCTCGGCCTTTGCGCCCTCCAGGCCGTTGGCCTCGGCGATGGCGCGGTATTGGCGCATGCCCTGCGGGGCGGAGGCGTCGCGGAGCGTCACCTGCGCGCCCGGCGCGGGGTTGAGCACGCGGTCCACCATCTGGCCGTCGCGGTAGAGGGTGATAGCGTCAAGCTCGGCGAGAGCTTTGCCGGCAGCGTCGGTGGCCGGGGCCGTGAGGGTGGCCGTGGCGGAGAGAGCGCCGCGGGCGCCGGGGGTCACTGTGAAGTCGGACGGGGCAGCGGGAGCCTCATACGAGCCGTTCTGCTCCACGCTGATGTCGTCGAGATAGATGGCGTAGCCGCCGCTGGGCGATGTGCAGTGGAAGCCGATGTAGTAGGCGCCGTCTTCGGTGACGGGGAGGGTGACGGTGACGGTGCGCATGTGGCCGTTCCAGAAGTCGCGGATGTCGTTGTCGGCGAAGAGCACGGTGGTGTGCTTGGTGACGTCTTCCTGCTTGCCCATGGTCACGCGCAGAGCCTCGGAGGCTATGGAAGCGCGGTTGCAGTTGCTGCCCACCTTGAAGGTGAGGGTGTAGATGTCGTCAGCGCCGAGGTTGATGGCGGGGGTGGAGAGCCAGTCGTTGTTGTTGGCGTAGGAGGTATAGAAGGTGTAGAATTTCACCAGGCCGTTGTTGGCGTCATACTGCCAGGTGTATCCGTCGCTGTTGAGGTCGAAGACGCCCCAGTCGCCCAGGTTGGCGTCTGAGGTGAAGTCTTCCACGAAAGGCACATCGTGGGCTTTGGCCTTCTGCGGGGCCTTGTGGAAGGGGGCTGTGAGCTGCTCGGCGCTCGTGGGCTTGACGATGAAGGGCGCCTGCGCCGCCGTGGCATCCTTTGCCGGGAAGCGGCTGCCCTGCGGGGCGCCGGCTGCGGCTGCGAGGGCCAGGGCAGATGCGGCGGCTGTGAGAATGATTCGATTCATTGTGTCGATTGATGGTGTTTGGTAGATAGGCGTCGGGAGCCATGCTCTTGGGCAGCTCGGCTCCCGACGCTGGGATAGGTAAGGTTAGATTTTCACTTTGTAGACGCCGGCGGCGGTCTTGACGATGTAGAGGCCGGGGGCGAGGGTCAGGCTGTCGGCGGCGCGGCCGGCCAGAACGCCTGCGGGGGTGTAGGCCTCAATTAGGCCTGCGGCGCTGATGGTGTTGCCCACCACAGCCAGGCCGCCCTGGCCAGAGACTGTGACGTCCTCAACGCCGGTGACGATCTCGCGGTCGGGCTTCACCGCCAGCGAGCGCACCTCCACCTGGGGGTAGCATGTCGTCTTGTTGCCGAAGCGCACGCCCATGTGCAGCACGCAGGCCTTCTCGGCCTCGGGGGCGCGGCTGGAGGCCGTCATCACGTTGGCGAACTGGTCGAAGTCCTCGGGCGTGTACTCCACGGTGTACTCCTTGAAGTCGGCGTCGTCGAGCTTGGCGTTGTCATCGCTCACCTTCAGGCCGGCGCTCATGGCGGCGGAGCTGGGCTCCTGGCCCAGGTAGATGGCGAACGGGGTCAGATAGTAGTTGCTGGGACTGGCGGGCATCGTTACCTTGGCCTCGAAGCTGAGGGTGTAGGTGTAGCCCGTGTAGAAGGTGATGGGCGGGGTGATGAGCCAGTCGTTGAGGTTGTTGGTGGTTGAGGTGGCGTTGCCGTAGACAGAGTCGAAGACCAGCAGGGTGTTGTCTTCGGTCCACTGGAAGGTGCGGTCGGGCGAAGCGCTGTCGTCGACGATAAAGATTTCCTCGCGGTCCTCCTCGGTTGCGAAGTCGGAGACGTAGGGAGGCGTGTGGTAGCTGACGTTCTTCTTGGTCAAGCTGGCACCTGTGACGCTAAATGTGTAGTAGCTCGAGCCGTAGGTGGCGCCAGGCACGTAGACCACAAGCAGATAGTTGCTTGTGGCAGGCACGCGGGCCGTGCCGGAGGTAGTGGCACTGGTCCCCTTACCGGACTGTGCGGTGGAGGAGAGCACAATGAAGTCGCTGCTCTGATCGCTGTCGGCAGGCATGAGGCCCACGGTG
This sequence comes from uncultured Bacteroides sp., assembly GCA_964606815.1. GTDB lineage: Bacteria > Bacteroidota > Bacteroidia > Bacteroidales > Muribaculaceae > CAG-873. The sequence continues at coordinate 8,450 of CAZSHV010000057.1, forward strand.
TAGGTCTTTGAAGAGTACTGGTAGCTATAGGCGGCATCCACGCTCCAGTTGATGAAGTCGCCCTCGGTCAGGGCTATGGGCGGGGAGACCAGAGCGTCGTCAAACTGATTCTCGGGTTTGGACACGGAGGCTTTACCATCGGCTACTTTGAAAGAGAAGTACCAGAAACCATTGGGGTCGTATCTGTCGACGCTGTACCACATCGCACGCTCGTTGAAGTCGGCCGTGAAGGGCAGCTGCAAGGGGTTACCCACGTAGGGGGAGCGTACCGGCACGGGGTACTCCTCGCATCGACCGTTGGCGTTGCTGATGAACACTAAATATTCGTGGTATCCGGGGCCGGCTTCAGAGTCGATATAGTGGCATTCTCCAGGCTCGACGCTCACGGATGCAATGGGCATATCGTTACGATAGATGATGGCCGTTAGGTCGGTGAGGCGCACTCCGGTGGGCGAGTATTCGGGGGTGTTCCACGAAAGATCAACGGTCATATCTGCGGGGTCGCCTACGGTGGCTACAACGTCAGTGGCGGCGCTGGGGAGCACAGGCACTTCCTCCACCACTATGTCGGTGATGGAGAGGGTGTTGGTGTAGTAGGAAGCACTTTGGCGAGCACCGGTGGCGTAGAAGTCGAGGGTATACATGCCGTCGGCCGTGGGAGTGAAGTCGCCAGTCACGTAGAGCTGGGGCTGGTTGTTCTTCAGAGGCTGCACATGGTAATAAGAGGCCAGGGTCTTGGTCTCCGTGCCCTCGGGGCCGTTGAGGTTGACCTCGAGGTTGATATGGTTGGCGGCGTTGGAGGTTGAGAGCTTGTAGGTGACTTGGTATGCCTTGTCGTGCTTCAGGGCGAGGGCGGGGCTAAGGGCATGGGTGTCGATGGCCTGCACATTGTTCAGGCTCACGCTCATTTTGTCAGCCGTGGGGTCAACCTCCCAGGCGTTCGCGCCGTCGGGGGTGTTGAATTCCCAGAAATCGGCCATGGGGTCGTCAGAGAAATGGAAGGCATAGGTCGGGGCCACGCCTTCGAATTTGCCCACATAGCCCGTTTTTGCCACGACCGTGCCGCTGGTCAGGCCGTCGGGGTCTACGACGGTGAGCTCGTAGGTGTGGAATCCGTTGGCGGGGGTGTCGGTGTAAGTCACGGCTGCTCCGGGAGACACCTGGTCGGCGGCTGTGAGCTCGGCGATTTGCTCGCCGTCGCGGCTCAGCAGCAGCTTCTCGATGGTGAGGGCCTCGCCTGTGTTGTAGTTGGTGGGGTTGGTCCAGGCCAGAGTCACGACGTTGGTCTCGTCGGCTGCCGCTGTGGCGGTGAAGCCGGAGACGGGCATGGGCATCGTGCGGCCGATCTCCTCGGTGACCAAGAAGTCGGAGAATCGGCATTCCCACGACTCGCCGCCTGTGGCCACATGGTCCAGGGCAAAGCGCACCGCCTGGTCTTCCGCGGGCTCGTAGGTGAAGCTCACGTTCACGCTCTTATTGTCGGGGTCGGTGCAGATCAGCTCCGGGTATTCGTACACGGTCTCGGAGGCAGACGTGTTGCCTAACTTCAGATAGGCGTAGACCTTCTCGTAGAGATATTTAGCGGTGGTCTTCTCGGTGTAAATGCGGAAGCTGAAGGTGTACTTGTTTCCGCCGGTGAGCTGCAGCTCCGGGCTGAAGAGCCACACGCCTGTGGGGCTGCCGGAGGTGTAAGAGCAGTACGCGCTTGCCGTTGTCCACTGGCGCGAGCTTGTTTTCGGGGTCTCCCAAGAGCCGTCGTTGTAGACGGAGGGGGAGTAGGGATACTCGGTGACGGCGGCCAAGGCCAGCGCGGGCACCATCAGCAGCAACGCCGCTAATATCCCTTTTAGTTCACTGAATTTAGAAATCATAACATCTATTGGTTTATTATTGACAATTCGATTTTTTATTAAAGCGCAAAGTTACGAAACGAAAATCGCAATTATAGTCAAAAATTCGTTAAAAACCATTAACGTTGTGGCAATTCAGCCGTAATCCCCATGACACCGCCCACGATTTCCCCATATTGTAGGACCGAAGCGGGCTGTTCAGCCGCTGATAACGTTCTGAATTCCAGATGGATGTAGGGACGCTCATTTTGAGCGTCCGCCGAAAACGCCAAGTGCTTGCCCACCAAATAATATTATTGGGATTCGCACCACCCGCATGACTTAATCGCCCCACCCCCTGAGAGGAGCGAATCCGTAAGCAAAATAAGAAAGTGGACGCCCACAACTTTCTGCATACTATTGGTGTCATATAAAATTTTCATCTTAAATTTGTGAGATAATAAAACATTTTATAAATTTGCGGCGCAGACCGAATCGCAGTGCCCCGGTCTGGGGTAATGAGAGGAGGGATGTTAGAGACATAGTTTAAAAGCGTTTATCCGCGCTGATTCTTGACTATCAGAAATTCTCGCAAAATTTCATTTTCCTGTCAAGGATTGTGCAACGGTAGATGCCCGTGGATATGTAATTATTCATCTTTAGCAGTTGCTTTGAGAAAGAAATTGTTAGGAGAAATTTTACATATACAGCGTAGGGCTTCTGCGTGTTGCCGTCCAACAGGAAATTGGCAATGCGAGAAGCCTCTGATAGTAGGACGGTAACAGATACAGATTCCTACGCTTTTTTTTATTATTATAGCCAACGAGGGGAAGACGAGGGCACTTAATTTTGAGAAAACAGGCAAGTTGAATTTTGTGCATTACAGAATTAAGCATTGAAGCACGGAGGATTACATTTAAATTCTCCGCTATAGCATTTTCACATTAAAAGTCCTTTTAATTTACTAACTCATGAAAAGAATAATCCTTTTTATCCTCGCAATATTCTATTTTTCGACCTTTAGCATTAAAGCAGTTATTCCCTTTGATGTACATATAGTGAGAAATGGCATTGTGGTATATGAAGCTATTGGCCCCATGGATTGTCCATTGTATCTCGACAACTATTACTCTGGGACGATTACGTACGAGTGGTACCGAAAAATAAGAAAATTCGGCGAAGAATCACCTGCTCCGACTCCATTCAGGAGTGCCGAATGTAAGTACTCGCAAGGTCGATTAACGCTTTATAAACCAAGTGATAGGTCTTATGTATACCGATTCTTTTGGGATGGTGACTATCTGCTTAGAATCGAAACATACAATAGAGACGGCCAAGATGTCGAAAAAAGGGGATTCGAACATAGGGGGCCATATGGCAGTTCCGATTCCGATAAATCAAGTATTGTAGTCCAGACTGATTATATGGATAAATATAGGACTGAGATTGAATATAGAGTTGAAAAAGGTGGTACGTATTTGCCGCTTGACGTTGTTAGAACAGTTTACGAAAGAGGCAAATATAAGAATAGCACTACCGCATTCGTAGGCTGGATTCACAGAGATGGACGATTGGAAATCAGGAAAAATCTAGATGACGTTGGGACTGGCTGGGAAATTATAAGAGGAGCGACAGGATTTTACCCCAGAGGAAGAGAGAATGGAATAAATGGATTCTACGGTGTTCCTTATCCTCATTCTGATTTCTATTTATTTGAAAGGAAATAGTATGTATTACAGAAGTCTTTTGGCTCTTGTGTGGGAACATGCTGTGGGAAGCCTTCAGTATAGGAAGGATATGTAAATTGAGATTTTGAAGCATGGACGTAGGGCTTTAATTATTCGTAAAGAATGGATTTAGCAATCTCATATTTGCGTATGAGTGCGCAACAAACAAAAGCTACGTACAACGATATTAACTTCAAAGATAACGCCTCGTTAATACATCAAAAAATGAAAATGTTAAAAATTTTGGCAGCGTGCCTTCTGTTATTCGTTGTTTCGGCGTGTGACTCTGAAATTGAGCGTGATGCGACAAAAATGGCTGAAAGCACAATCGAGCTTAAGCAGCTGCGTGAGCGTTCGAAGAATCGTTCAAATCTCAACGGCAAACCAGTCTCAAGACAAGAACTCTCCCAATACGAACAGCAACACATTAAGCTTTTCAACCAAATGTCCGAAAAATATGGACATTCTCGCGACGAGTGGAAGGAGTTTCAGAAGCTCGTTAATGAAAAGATAAAAGAGGCTGAGTAAAGGCGATAAGATACCGGTGATGAAAGCTGTAGTTACCTGTCTGCTGACACTGGTTAGCTTGTTTGCGTCGGCACAGCAAACTGATCAACATTTGAAGTTTATGGGCATACCCATCGATGGCAACTACCGTACTTTCTTAAGTAAGGTAGTGATGACGAAGGGATATGAAATTGGCGGCACAGAATATAATAGTGCACCCAATGTTGTCTATTATTATGTAAAGAAGGGGTCGTACGCTGGACAAGATGTCATAACTATTGAATTAGCGTTTAGCGAAGTAACTAATACCGTATATAATGTTGGCGTGACATGTAAATGCTCTAGTGAAAAAGAAGCAAATTGGTTTTTCAATTTTGTATGTAACACTGTAAAAGAACGTTATGACGTTGAGTCAACAACGGAGGACAAAGATTACGGAAATCGTGTGAGTTTCTCTCTCCTTCCCAATAAATCAGGATTATTCCAAAATGATGGCATCGTTGTCTGGAAAAGATATGCACCTGCATATGATTCATGGGTTGTGTATGTAGGTTATAAGGATGTTACTAATTTTAATTTGCGTTTATCTGAAATGGGAAAGGCAACTAATAAAATTAAGGAGGATATTTAACCAATGTAATACGTACGGGAATTGCCCCACCCCCTAACCCCCTCCCCACCTTGCGGCGGGGAGGGGGATTTTTTTTAAAGGTCTGGGGTTCCGTGGGTTAAAAACCCACGGCTGCCGAAACACGCTCCTCCGGAGCTCCGATGTTTCGCATCGATGATGTTTATGCGGCCGCACCGACCGTGCGGCCCTACAATTTAATTGTAGGTGGTTTTAGCGAAGTTTTCGGGGGCGCGGGGTGGGGCGTGTCGTTTTTTTGCGTACCTTCGCGCTACCATGAACTCTAACACGCCTAAAAAAGTTCGCAGCTCGAATCTTGAGCTGCTTCGCATCGTGGCCATGCTGATGGTGGTCTGCACTCACCTGCTCACCACGGCCATCCGCGATGTCGTCATCCCCGACCCAGAGGCGGGCTATTGGGTGAAATTCGCCACCCAATGGGCCTCGTACCTTACCTGGACTTGTGTCAACCTCTTCGTGCTCATCTCCGGATGGTTCGCCATTCGTCCCACGCGGCGGAAGGTGGCGTCGTACGTTTTCAATGTGATGTACTTCGCAGTGGGCATCTTCGTGGCCTGTCTGCTTTTCGGCGACGCGGAGATTAACGATGTGACGGTGGCGAACCTGTTCGTATGGATTAAATATTATTGGTTCTTAGGCGCTTACCTTGTGCTGATGATTTTCGCGCCGGCGCTCAACGCCTATGTGGAGCACTCTTCGCGAAGGCAATTAGAGGTGATGCTCATATGTTTCTACGTGGTGCAGACGGCTTACGACTGCGTGTGGGCTGCCCGCGGATCGAGCATGTTCGACGAGGGTTACGGCCCGCTCTCGTTCATGGGTCTCTACCTGCTGGGCCGTTACATGCGTCTGTACAAGCCGGCCTTCACGCAGCTGAGCAAGTGGACTGACGCTGTTATCGTCCTTTCCGTCATCACCATCACCACCCTGGTGTGCGTGCCCATCAGCGGCACGGCCAGAATGTGGTGGATAACGTTCGCCAACCTTTACACATCGCCCAACACGCTGGTCTGCACCGTCTTCATCTTCCTCTTCTTCAGCAAGCTGCGCGTGCAGAGCCGCGTGATCAACTGGCTGGCAGCGTCGGCCTTCGCCGTCTATCTGCTGCACACGCATTTCGCCGTGATTGACGCTTACTTCCGCCCGCTGGCCAAAGGCGTGTGGGAGAATTACAGCGGCTGGGGCTTCGCGGGAGCTGCCGCATGCTTCATCTGTTTCTGGTTCGCCGCCGCGGTGGTTCTCGACCAGGGCCGCAAAATCCTCTGGCGCGCCATCGACAAACGTATGGAATAACGCATCTCTAAGAGCCTGTCCCATAAAATCTGTTAACGCTGAGGCGGTCAGCCATTGAGCAGA
>CAZSHV010000058.1:0-14492 GCA_964606815.1 uncultured Bacteroides sp.
CATGCCTTATCTTTGAGTACGAATGAAAATTTCTCAGGTTTTCAAGTTCAAGATAAGCATAACGCTTCTTCTTATACCAATATGTCTCGGAAAGTCCACGCCTTTCCGACTGCAAAGTTACTGGAAAATATTGGAAACTATATATAGGAAAGACATAAAATATCGGGGAGGAGACATCGATGACGCTTTCGCGGCCGAACCGACCGTTCGGCCCTACGACATGGGCGTTATGCGGCCGCAACAAATTTGCGGCCCTACAAGATGGTGGTTTTGAGGGCATTATCCATTGCGGCAGTCGCCACAGGTGGCGACCCTACAGGTGGACGTTGTCGTTGGCGTTATATGCGGCCGCAACAAATTTGCGGCCCTACAAGATGGTGGTTTTGAGGGCATTATCCATTGCGGCAGTCGCCACAGGTGGCGACCCTACAGGTGGACGTTGTCGTTGGCGTTATATGCGGCCGCAACAAATTTGCGGCCCTACAATTCGTAACGCATCGTTGGCGTTTTCGCGGCCGAACCGACCGTTCGACCCTACGACATAGGGGGGATTTTTAGCCTTGATGGCAATAGGCTTTTCGCAAGCGGCTCAGATGCGTTGGGGTGATGTTGAGGAATGAGGCTATATCCTTGAGGGAAAAGAGGTCAAAGAGGTCGGGATGCCGGCTTATGAGTTCATCATATCGCTGTTGTGGCGTCTTCACATACAGGTCAAGGTGCCTATCGTATAACGTGCCGTATACGGCCTCGGTAGTTTGCATAACCGTCTCCTTGAAATCGGCATCGGCTTCCATCATAGATTTAACTTCATTGGAAGTAAGGCAGTATATGTCGCAATTCGATGTTGCGACAATAGCCACAGATGCCCTTTTTCCATGCAAAAAGTTTCGCCAATCGCCCACAAATCCTTCGCCAAACACCAGTCCGACAACGTGTTCGGTGCCGTCGTCGGAATACGCTACGTATTTGAGAGTGCCTGACTGGATAAATCCCATATACCTCCCTACCTCGCCTATGGATACAAATTCATCCCCCTTGGCGAAATGACGCAGCGTGCCCCTGCCGACGCAAGCTTTGCGCCAGGCTTCAAAATTAATCCGCTCTATATAAGTGTTGAAGTTATCTTTCATATAACTCTACCTACCCAGCCAAGGTGGCCATTGGTGGATGGTTACTTGGTGCCCCAGCGGGAGGAGCGGCGCTGCTCCATCTGGGCTTCGGAGGGGTTGTCGCAGGCGTGCCACAGGCGCGTGCCCTGGAGGGAGTCGGGGAGGAACTGCTGCACGACAAAGTTGCCGGGGTAGTCGTGGGCATAGCGGTAGTTTGTGCCATAGCCGAGCTCCTTCATCAGCGACGTGGGGGCGTTGCGAATGTGCAGAGGCACGGGCTGGTTGCCCGTTTGCTCCACGAGCTTCAGCGCGCTATTGATGGCCATGTAGGCAGAATTGCTCTTGGGCGAATTGGCCAGATATATCGTGCACTCGGCCAAGGGGATACGCCCCTCAGGCATACCGATCTTGTGGATGGTATCGAAGCATGCGTTGGCCAGCAGCAAGGCGTTAGGATTAGCCAAACCGATATCCTCGGCTGCAAGAATCACCAGGCGGCGCGCTATGAACTCAGGATCCTCACCGCCGGCAATCATTCGGGCCAGCCAGTAGACGGCGGCGTCGGGGTCGCTGCCTCGCACGCTTTTGATGAAGGCGGAAATGATGTCGTAGTGCATCTCGCCGTTCTTATCATAGGCCATGGGGTTCTGCTGCAGGCTGTCTGTGACAACTTGGTCGTTGATAATCATAGGCTTACCCAGAGGCGTGGACTGGTCGATGAGCTCAAGAATATTGAGCAGCTTGCGGGCGTCGCCGCCGCTGTAGCGGAAGAGCGCGTCGGTCTGCTGCACCTCCGGATGGCGCGACGCGAGGTTAGCGTCTGTGGTTATTGCGCGATCAAGCAATGTGCGCAGCTCAGGCTCTTCAAGGGGCTTAAGCGTATATACTTGGGCGCGGGATAGCAGCGGACGAATCACCTCGAACGAGGGGTTCTCGGTTGTGGCACCGATGAGAGTAACGGTACCGTTCTCCACGGCACCCAAAAGGCTATCCTGCTGCGACTTGCTGAAGCGGTGAATCTCATCTATGAACAGAATCGGGCGACCCTCGCTGAACATGCTGGCGGCATCGGCCTTGCACTGCTGTAGCACCTCGCGGACATCCTTCACGCCCGAAGTGACGGCAGAGAGGGTGTAGAATTTGCTCTTGGTGCTTGCGGCGATGATGCGCGCAATGGTAGTCTTTCCCACGCCGGGAGGGCCCCAGAGGATGAAGGAGGAGACGGTGCCTTGCTCGATCATGCGACGTATGATTCCGCCCGGACCCACGAGGTGGGTCTGGCCTATGTATTCGTCGAGTGTGTTGGGCCGTAGACGTTCGGCCAAGGGTGCGTATGCCATAGCAGATAAGGATTTAAGTGTTTGTTTATTAACAGATTATACCTCAAAGCGGCAGCCTGCCACGTCGTTGCCGCGGAGGAAGTCTCCAGCGGCCATGGCCTTCTTGCCCTCGGGCTTGAGCTCAAGCACCTCTACGGGTTGTGTGGCTGTGCCCACGAGCATCTTGCTGCCTTTCACAGCGATTTCGCCCTGGGCGAGGACAGGCTGGCCGGTGGTGAGGGCTGTAGCCAGAATCTTCACGTCAAGGTTGCCGGCGGGACGGACGAGCGTTGACCAAGCGGCGGGATACGGCGCGAGACCACGCACGAGGTTGTGCACCTGCTCGGCAGGGCGGCGCCAGTCGACGCGGCACGTATCGCGGAAAATCTTCGGTGCCGGCGTTGGCTCTTGGCCTTGGAGCAAGTCGCTCTGCGACACAGGCTTAAGGTCGCCAGCGAGGATATGGCGCACGGTGTCGACGGTGAGGTCAGCGCCGAGGGCCATGAGGCGGTCGTGCACTGAGCCGGCGTTTTCGTCAGGAGCTATGGCGATACGCTCCTGGCGCAGGATGTCGCCCGTGTCTATCTCGTGCTTGAGGAAGAACGTGGTGACGCCCGTCTCTTTGTCGCCGTTGATTACGGCCCAGTTGATGGGGGCCGCGCCGCGGTAGCGGGGCAACAGCGAGGCATGGAGATTGAATGTGCCCAGCGGGGGCATCTGCCACACGGCCTGGGGCAGCATGCGGAATGCGATGACAATAAAGAGCTGGGCGTCGAAGCTGCGCAGCTCTTCCAGAAATGCAGGGTCCTTGAGGCTGACGGGCTGCAGCACAGGCAAGCCGTGAGCCACGGCGTAGTCCTTGACCGCGGATGTGATCATGCGGTGGCCGCGGCCGGCCACCTTGTCGGGCATCGTCACCACGGCAGCGACGTTGAAGCCATCGTCGACGAGGCGGCTGAGGCTCTCAACGGCGAATTCGGGCGTGCCGAAGAATACTATTTTGAGGTTGTCTTTAGTCACTGGAAATGAGGAATATGTGTTAGCTTTCTTGGCCGTCCATAGCCTTTTGTGCCAGGGCTGCCCACAGGGCATCGCCTTCGGGCACGGGAGCTGTGACGTCGATCTGCTTTCCGCTGACGGGGTGGACGAACTGCACGCGCCTGGCCATGAGCGAGATGTTGCCGTCGGGGTTGGAGCGTTTGTCGCCATACTTGAGGTCGCCCTTGATGGGGCAACCTATGGCAGCGAGCTGGGCGCGGATCTGATGCTTGCGGCCCGTGAGCAGTTCAATCTCGAGGAGGGTGTACCTGTCGCCCATTGCGGCCACGCGGTAGCGCAGGCGCGCCTCCTTGGCCCCGGGCTTTGGCTCGAGGCTGGCGTAGCTCTTGTTATAGCGCTCCACGCTGGTGATCCAATGGCGCAGCTCGCCTTCGGGCTTCTCGGGGGCGTTGCGCGTGATGGCCCAATAGGTCTTGTGCACGGTGCCCTGACGGAACATATCGTTGAGTCTTGACAAGGCCTTTGAAGTCTTAGCGAAGACCACGGCGCCGCCCACGGGGCGGTCAAGGCGATGCGCCACGCCCACGAACACGCGTCCCGGCTTGGCGTACTTCTCCTTGATCCATTGGGCCACGATTTCAGACAGCGGCACGTCGCCCGTCTTGTCGCCCTGCACGATCTCGCCGGGGGCTTTGTTGACTATGATGATATGATTGTCTTCGTAGAGTACGTCCATGCGGTGGGGGGAAGGGGGTATGATATGAGCAATGGAGAACGGGCGATTCTTGCGTCTCCCCCGTTCTCCATGCTGTGGTGTTAGGTCTAATCAGATGCCGAGCTGAGCTTTGATCTTTGCAATCTTCTCGGCGGCGCGGGCGTTGACGGCGTCATAGTCGGCAGCCTTCTCCAGCTTGTCGTGCACCTCGAGATAGAATTTGATCTTGGGCTCTGTGCCGCTGGGGCGCACGGACACCTTGGTGCCATCGGCCGTGAACCACTGCAGCACGTTGCTGGTGGTGGGGAAGTCCATCTTGGTGATGGTGCCGGTGGGCACGTCTGTCTCGTTGAGGTCGGCGTAGTCTTTGACAGTGACCACGGGGCTGCCTGCGAGCTCCTTGGGCGGGTTGGCACGGAAGTCCTTCATCATGGCTTGGATCTCCTCGGCGCCGGTCTTGCCCTTGCGCACCACGGAGATACCCTCCTCGCGCGAGAAGCCGTTCTGCACGTAGATGTCGACGAGCATCTGGGCGAAGTCCATGCCGCGGTCTTTTGCCCAAGCGGCGATCTCGGCCATCAGGGAGATGGCCGAGACAGAGTCCTTATCGCGGGCGAAGTCCTCGGCAAGGAAGCCATAGCTCTCCTCGCCGCCGCCGATGTAGCGGTCGCGGCCCTCGAGGTCGCGGATCACGGAGGCGATCCATTTGAAGCCCGTGTAGCAGTCGTACATGCGCACGTTGTTGTTCATGGCGATGGCGCGGATGGTCTCGGTGGTGACGATGGTCTTTACGATGTACTCGTTGCCCAGGAGGCGACCCATCTCGCGGTTGCGCACCATGATGTAGTTGAGCAGAATCATCACGATCTGGTTGCCGTTGATGAGCTGGTACTCGCCGTTGGCCAGACGCACCACGCAGCCGATGCGGTCGGCGTCGGGGTCGGAGGCGAAGATCACGTCAGCTCCAACTTCCTTAGCCTTTGCGATAGCCATGGCCATGGCGGAGGGTACCTCGGGGTTGGGGCTCTCGACGGTGGGGAAGTCACCGCTAGGCACGTCCTGCTCGGGCACGTGGATGATGTTGGTGAAGCCGTAGTTGCGCAGCGAGTCGGGGATGAGCTTCACGCCTGTGCCGTGGATGGGGGTGTAGACGATCTTAAGGTCAGCGTGGCGCTTGATCACCTCGGGGTCGAGGCTCAGGGTTTTGATGGCAGCGAGGAATTCCTTGTCCATGTCCTCGCCGATGATCACGATTTTGGAGGGGTCGCCCTGGAATTTGATTTCGCTGACGTCTTTGATGGCGGCCACGTTGTTGATGATGTTCACATCGTGGGGCGCGATGATCTGCGCGCCGTCGGCCCAGTAGGCTTTGTAGCCGTTGTATTCCTTGGGGTTGTGGCTTGCGGTGATGTTCACGCCGCTCTGGCAGCCCAGGTGGCGGATAGCGAAGGAGAGCTCGGGGGTGGGGCGGAAATTCTCGAACAGATACACCTTGATGCCGTTGGCCGAGAAGATGTCGGCAACGATCTCGGCGAACTTGCGCGAGTTATTGCGCACGTCGTGGCCCACCACCACGGAGATCTCGGGCAGGTCGGCGAAGGCTTCCTTCAGATAGTTGGCCAGGCCCTGTGTAGCCGCGCCCACGGTGTAGATGTTCATGCGGTTGGTGCCAGCGCCCATGATGCCGCGCAGGCCGCCGGTGCCGAACTCCAGGTCTTTGTAGAACGACTCGATAAGCTCCGTCTTATCCTCGGCCTCGAGCATACGTTTCACTTCGGCGCGCGTGTCGGCGTCATAGCTTTCGCTCAGCCATGCCTCGGCGCGGGCGGTCACTTCTTTTATCAGATCAGTCTGTTCCATTCTGTTGTGGTATTTTGTTTATAGAGATTTTTTGATGAAAATATAACGCTTTCGCAGGGGCCAAAGTTTTGGTTCAGAGAGCGAAAGAGAGGAAAATATACACGGCCGGGGCCACGAAGAGCAGCGAGTCGATGCGGTCGAGTATACCGCCGTGGCCGGGGATGATGTGTCCGGCGTCCTTCACACCCGCGGTGCGCTTGATCAGCGACTCGAAGAGGTCGCCCCAGGTGGCGAATACGCTTGCAATTGCGCCGACGGCAATCCAGCGGCCCAGGGTCAGGCCCATGCCGTTGAACTGATAGTAGCACAGCACGCCGAAAGCCACACAGAAGGCGAAACCGCCCCAGAAGCCTTCCCACGACTTCTTCGGCGACAGTCGCTCGAAGAGGCGGTTCTTGCCGATGGTGGAACCCACGCAGTAGGCGCCCGTGTCGTTGAGCCATATGCATGCGAAGACCAGGAGCACGAACAAGGCGCCGGCATCGTCTGCGCGCATGGTGTAGATAGCGTTGAGGAGCCCCAGGGGCATACCTATATATATAACGCCGCCGATCGACTTCGCGGCATAAGCCGCGGCGCCCTCGCGGTGGTCGTAGAGGGCGGCCACGAGGCGAGCCAGCACGTAGGCTGCAATCACGGCGAAGGTAGCGGCCGGGCCGTACCATACAATCATAGCGGGGGCTCCCACCAAGGCCAGAACGCCCAGAGTGTCAAACCCAAGGGCCAGATAGCGCATGGCGGAGACGTTGCTCTCGGCCGGGGCGATCATCTGGGTATATTCTATCATGGCCAGGATGCCGAAGAGGGCCGTGAGGCCGTAGAACGCCTTCCAGCCGCAGAAGATAGCCGCCACGATGACGACTATGTAAACGAGCCCCGAGATGGAGCGCACCAGGGCGTTTTTCATAACAGCTTGATGGAGATGTAGCGTTTGGGGTTCTTCTTTATGTCGATGAAGAGGGAGTCGAGGCTCTGTACGGTGGAGTTGAGGTTGTTATACAGGGCGGGGTCGTTCATCAGCTTGCCGAGTGTGGAGTTAGGGTTGCCCAGGTCATCGCTGAGGGCGCGCAGGTGGGCAACGGTGGCCTGGAGGTCGGCCATGACAGAGTCAACAGGCATGTCCTTGAGCTGGCCGCTGAGCACGGCCACGTCGGAGGTGATGGCGCTGGCGTTGCCGGTGATAGTCTTCACGTCGGCCATCACGGGCTGAAGGCGCGAGGTGGCAGCGGCGAGCGAGGCCGTGGTGGCTTGCAGCGAGGCTGTAATTGCGTCGAGACGCTTCACGGAGGCCATCAGAGCAGGGTCGCTCACCAGGGCGTTGATGCTGGTGAGCAGCGAGTCCACCTTGGGCAGGATGGCGGACGCGGCAGGCATAAGGTCCTGGCTCACGGCGTCCATCATGCCGCGCTTGTTCTCGCCGATGAGCTTGTCGCCCACGTCGTGGAAGTCGCCGCCGGGGGCAAGCTCGAGGTTGATCACGGCAGTGCCGAGCAGGTCGGTGGCCAGCACAGCCTTGGTGCCTTTGGGCACGCGAAGCTCGCGGTCGAGGCTCATCTCCACCAGCACGTGGCCTGGGTTGTCATATTCATAGTGAATCTCGCGCACCAGGCCCACTTTGTAGCCGTTGATGTTGACGGGGGCCGAGATGGCTAGGCCCTCGACGTTGGTGTACGTGGCATAATAATAGTTGGCGGCTTTGAAGACATTCACCCCCTTGAGGAAGTCAATGCCCACGAAGAGAAGCACCAGGGCCACAAGCACGCAAAAGCCTATGATCACCTCTTTTGAGAATATTTTCTTCATGATTTCTGTTTGATTTGGCGAGTGTAGTATGCTTTGAAAGCGTTGAAAAGGGCCGATGCGCACTGCTTGCGCCCGTCGGCCGAGTTAAGGAAACGTTCTTGGGTGGGATTGCAGATAAAGTCGAGCTCCACGAGCACCGAGGGCATGGAGGTAGCCCACAGCACCCAGAAACCGGCCTGGCGCACGTCCTTGTCGGCGCGTCCAGCGTCGGCGATCAGCCTCTCCTGGGCCAGGGAAGCAAACTCGATGCTCTGCTCTAAATGCTTGCCTTGCAGGAACTCAAACATGATATAGCTCTCGGAAGACTCCGGGTCGAAGCCCTGATAGCTGGCCGTGAAGTCAGGCTCAAGCTCCATCACGGCGTTCTCGCGCATGGCCACGCGCAGGTTGCTCTCGCTGCGGTGTAGTCCGCAGGTGTAGACCGAGGTGCCCTGCACGGTGGTGCGGTTGCGGCTCTTGCGGTCCACGCTGTTGACGTGGATGGAGATGAATAGGTCGCCCTTGGCCTCGTTGGCCTTGCGGGCGCGGTCAGCCAGGGTGATAAAGCGGTCGTTGTCGCGGGTGTAGACCACGCGCACCTTGTCGCCGTACTCGTCGGTGATCATCTTGCCCAGGCGCTTTGCCACGTCGAGCACGATGGTCTTTTCGTTGGTGAGCTTTCCCTCGCAGCCGGGGTCATGGCCTCCGTGGCCGGGGTCGAGCACCACGGTGAAAGGCGCGTCGGCAGGCGCATCGCCGCGAGCTTGGGCCACGCATAGCGCAGCGAGGGATATTATGACAAGAAATAGGTACCTCATAAAACTATATCACTCGCAAAATTACGCAAAAAAACTGAAAATTCCCCCATGCAGGGGGAATTTTAATTCATATTTCGACTTTCGCTATCAGTAATCGCAGCGAAACACCACGCGGACATCGCTATCGCTAACCCAGTCGCAGACCTCAACCGTGCCGTCGCCATCAAGAAAGTTTGAAAAGATGGCAGTATAATCATCCGACAAGTCGGCATCCACTTGAAATAATGTCCATACCTGACCTTTCGAATCTTCATTCAGGCCGAGGGGACGACATCCTTTGTTGTATTTCATTCGTCTAATAGGCCCCGAATCACACCGGCAACCCATCACAAATTTTTTGTCTCTGAAACACATCATATTCACTACGAACAACCTGTATCCGCACTGGAACTCTCCTCCCGGCCGCATCTTAACAGGCATAAACTCATATGAAGCATTTCCAGAAAGACCCGGCAGATAGATGCCATCGCTATAGTTTTGTAGTCCAAGCAAAAACTTAAGATTCCTCTCTTCTTCGGCCTCGAGTTTAAAATTCATCAATCTCACCATCCCATAATAGGCAATGAATGAGCTGAGACGGAAGTCAGGTTCACAGTTAGACCCCAGGAAAAAATTAGTTCCCGGATTTCCCTGGCACCAGATTATATATTTTGCGAACCGATGTTTGAAATCGACATTTGCAAGAAGTTTGGATGTTAGGGCCGCGTCATACTCTTTTTCGTCGCTGATAGAGAAAAATTCCTCAAAATGTTTCAGCAAGTCTTCTTTTCCGTCAGAAATCAGAAAATGACGCATTAATTCGTTGAGGGCCACTTTAATATCTCGTTATAAGTTTTAAGAATCATCCCTGCGCGTGTAAGGGATTAAAAATAGTATGATGCTGTGATATACGCTCCTTGCATAAATGCTTTCCTCGGATAGTATTTGCTGAACGAAATGCCATTATATTCTAAATGTCTATATTGACTATATACGTCAAGATTTGACATAAGATATCCAGCGCTGAAACCAACAGAGCCAAAATTCACATATACTCCTATGCGCATATCCACAGCCAACCATTGACCTTTTGATGTGCTGATGTGTTTATAATCGTAATCTGGCCATTTCGTGAATTGGCGGATATTCGCCGACGCATAGGGTATATTCATCATTACGCCAGGCTCTATCATAACACCCATATCTACTTTTTTAACCTTCAAAGCAGGCGATTTTAGCACTACCGACGGACGCAGATACACGTTAAACGGCTTATTATCGTCACTCTCTATTTCCCAATCCTTCTCTGACGCCCAACCATCTTCGTACCATACTTTCCATGTTCCAATTGCACCACCCAGTCCGATATACGGATTAAGAGCCTGTCTCATAAAATATGTTAACGCTGAGGCGGTCAGCCATTGAGCAGAGTTGTTCGTGTGATGAGGGAGTGTACTTGACGTACACGACCGAAGAACACGGACGAATATGCCAATGGATGGCCGAGGCGATGGAATCTCTCACTGATTGAAATATTTTAATAAAATGGATAAATTTAACTTTTTGATTACCTATGTTTCGCATCTCTTGGGCGCTTTTGAAGCCGCCGCTCGGTCACAATGCGACGGCATTGCTCCCTCACGCCGCCTCCAAAATCCCTCCAAGATATGCGACCTCAGCGGTAACATATTTTATGCGACAGGCTCTTAACATATAATGGTAGGCTGCCTCAAGTTGATAAGAGTCAGATGACGTGACCACACCACTGAACGAAAAGCGATTGCGTGAAAAATCGAAATTCCGGTCAGTTGCATCGTCTGCGGTGGCATTAACCGATGAAATTAAACCAAGGATAAAGACACCAAATAAGGCAACAATTCTGTACATGGGTAATTATTACTAAAGCAAAGCGGCGTCGAGGAGGGCATCGTCGACGAGCTGGGGGAGGGTGACGCGGAGTTGCGGTGTGCGATCCATCTCGCGGCGGATGGCGTCCATGGCGCCGCGGTTGCGGGCCCAAGAGCGGCGCGCGATGCCGTTGTTGACGTCCCAGAAGAGCATACTGTCGATGTCGCGGCGTGCCTGCTCGCTGCCGTCGATGACCATGCCGAAGCCGCCGTTGATGACCTCGCCCCAGCCTACGCCGCCGCCGTTGTGGAGCGACACCCATGTGGCGCCGCGCATGGCGTCGCCGATGACGTTGTGCACGGCCATATCGGCGCAGCGGTTGGAGCCGTCGTAGATGTTGGAGGTCTCGCGGTATGGCGAGTCGGTGCCGCTGACGTCGTGGTGGTCGCGGCCGAGCACCACGGGGGCGGAAATCTCGCCAGAAGCGATGGCATCGTTGAAGGCGCGGGCGATGCGAGAGCGGCCCTCGGCATCGGCGTAAAGGATACGAGCCTGAGAGCCAACGACCAGGCGGTTGGCCTCGGCCTGGCGTATCCACTGCAGGTTGTCCTCAAGCTGCGGGCGGATGTCGTCGGGGCAGTCCTTGAGCATATCCTCGAGCACCTGGGCCGCGAGGCGGTCGGTGACGGCGAGGTCCTCTGGTTTGCCGGAAGCGCATACCCAGCGGAATGGGCCGAAGCCGTAGTCAAAGAAAATGGGGCCCATGATGTCCTGCACATAAGAGGGATAGCGGAACTCGCGGGTGCCGTCTTCGCTATCGGCACGCACGTCGGCGCCGGCTCGGGAGGCTTCGAGCAGGAAGGCGTTGCCGTAGTCGAAGAAGTACATTCCTCTGTCGGCCAACGTGTTGATTGCTTTCACCTGACGGCGCAGCGACTCCTGCACGCGCTGGCGGAACTGCTCAGGGTCGTCGGCCATCATGCGCTGCGACTCCTCAATGGTGAGTCCCGCGGGGTAGTAGCCGCCAGCCCAGGGGTTATGGAGCGATGTCTGGTCGCTGCCAAGGTCAACCTGCACGCCGTCGGCAGCCAGGCGCTCCCAGAGGTCCACGACGTTGCCTTGGTACGCCAGGCTCACCACTTCGTCATTCTCCACAGCCTTGCAGGCGCGGTCGAGGAGCTCGGTGAGGTCGGTGTGCACCTCGTCGACCCACCCCTGCTCGTAGCGCTTGGCCACAGCCTTGGGGTTGATCTCGGCCGTGATGCTCACCACGCCAGCGATATTTCCGGCTTTAGGCTGCGCGCCCGACATGCCGCCTAGGCCGGAGGTGACGAAGAGCTTGCGCTTGCCGTTAGAGCCACGGCGACGGGCAGCGTTCATGACGGTGATGGTGGTGCCGTGCACGATGCCCTGCGGCCCGATATACATGTACGACCCGGCGGTCATCTGTCCGTACTGGCTCACGCCCAAGGCGTTAAGGCGCTCCCAGTCGTCGGGGCGGGAATAGTTGGGAATCACCATGCCGTTGGTCACCACCACGCGCGGGGCCTGCGGCGACGACGGGAAAAGGCCCAGGGGATGGCCGGAGTACATCACCAGCGTCTGCTCGTCGGTCATCTCAGAGAGGTACTTCATGGTGAGGCGGTACTGCGCCCAGTTCTGGAACACAGCGCCGTTGCCGCCGTAGGTGATCAGCTCGTGGGGATGCTGGGCCACGGCAGGGTCGAGGTTATTCTGAATCATCATCATGATGGCGGCTGCTTTGCGCGAGCGAGCGGGATATTCGTCGATGGGACGTGCCTTCATCTCATATTCGGGGCGGAAGCGATACATATATATACGTCCGCGCTCGCGAAGCTCTGCGGCAAATTCAGGCGCGAGCTGGGCGTGCAGATGCTCCGGGAAATAGCGCAGAGCATTGCGCAGCGCCAGGCGTTCCTCTTGCGGGGTGAGTATATGCTTGCGCTTGGGGGCGTGGTTCACCGCGGGGTCGTAGGGCTTGGGGGCGGGCAGCTCGGCGGGGATGCCCTCGGCTATCTGGCGCTGGAAGTCGGTCATGATGAAGAGAAGAAGAATGGTTAAATTTTTGAATTTACGATCTCGAGGATGTCCGCCTCGCTACGCACGGCCTCAGCGGCGATGTCCTTGGCCTCGTCGAGCAGAGCCTGAGCCGAGGCAGAGTCAGTGAGAGAGGCAACGTTGATCTTGACGTTGAGCTCGGCTCCAAGCACGGCGGCGCGAGCGGCGAGGGCACCCACGCCGGCATCGCTGGCCGAAGCGGGGTTGCCGTCGAGGGCCATCTGGCGCAGCAAGGGGAAGGCCTTGAGGGCGGCGCGCATGGTGCGCAGCGGCACCTGGGCGGCTCCGAGCGTGGCGGCCTGGATGGCGGCGGTGCGGGCGGCTTTCTCCTCGGCCGTGACCTTGGGCATCTTGAAGGCCTCCATCACGCGGTTGAAAGCGGCGGTGTCTTCGTCCACGAGCTCCAACAGCTCCTTGAGCAATTGCTGGCCACGCTCGGCGGCGTCGCTGAACTCCTCCCAGCGGTCGTCCCACCCGGGCTTGTGAGCCGAGAGGTTGGCCACCATGGTGCCGAGGGCCGCGGCGAGCGTGCCCATATATGCCGCCACGGAGCCGCCGCCGGGGGCGGGGCTTTCGCTGGCCGTGGCCTGAGCAAAGGCGCGGAGGGTGAGGTCGGTGAGGCCGTCGGTGCGGCGGGGGGAGATGATGCTCTCGATAATGCGCTCTTCCGGCACAAAAGGCTTGAGCTCCGACAGACCCATGGAGATGATGGCCTCGCGGATGAGCTCGTCGTCGCTGACGCCCAGCGAACGCTGCTGCTTGCGCAGGAAGTATTTACCGGCCTCGATCAGGCAGCGACGGGGCACCATGCCCACAATCTCTGTGCCGGTGACGCGCACGCCGCGAGCGGCGGCGGCTCGGCACACCTCCTCAAAGGCAACGTGCAGGGGCGTGGCAGCGGTGTCGGTGATGTTCATCGACACTTGTGCTATCTGGTATTCATCTATAAACCAACCGATTGCCTTTGTGCCGGGGAGCGTGCCGGGCACCATCACCGGCTTGCCGTCGTCGCCAATCACCGGCTTGTCGGTCACCTTCGGGCCTTGGCGCAGCGGGCGCCCTTTCTCGCGCACGTCGAAGGCTATGGCGTTGGCGCGGCGGGTGCTGGTGGTGTTGAGGTTAAAGTTTACTGCAATGAGGAAGTCGCGGGCGCCCACCACAGTTGCACCTGAGCGGGCCACAGCCTCTGTCATTGGGCCGTCGCCGCCGAAGTCGGGAGCGTCTGCGGTGCCCATGCGGGCCGCCAGGCCTTCGTACTCGCCTGCGCGCACGGCCGCGAGGTTCTTGCGCTCGGGGCGCAAGGCGGCGGCTTCGTAGCAGAATGTTGGCACGCCCAGCTCGTCGGCGATGCGCTTGGCCAGCGCGCGGGCCATCTCGGCGCACTCCTCCAGGCTGACGCCCTCGATGGGTATTAGCGGGAGCACGTCGGTGGCACCGATGCGGGGGTGCGCACCGTGGTGCTTGCGCATGTCGATGAGCTGCTGGGCGCGGGCCACGCCGGCAAAGGCAGCTTCCACCACAGCCTCCGGCTCTCCGGCGAAGGTCACCACCGTGCGGTTGGTGCTCTGTCCGGGGTCCACGTCGAGCACCTGCACGGGCGCGGCCTCGCGTATGGCGTCCACTATGCTATTGATCACTGCTGGGTCGCGGCCCTCGCTGAAATTGGGCACGCACTCTATCAATCGAGCCATGGGGAGGGGTGTTATTTCTTTTTTAAAGATGAAATCACGAAGCGCACCAGCGCGACGGCGCCGTAGAGGCCCGTGGCCAGCGCGGCCACGAACTTGATGCCGCTACCGGGGCGGTAATGGATTGATATGATGAGCACTGCCATCACAAGCAGCGACACGATGCCGCGGAAAAGCCATGCGCGAGGTTCGGTTTCCGCGCCGCCGGCGGGGTCTTCATGGTATTGTTTTTCGGTCATGATCGGTAGGGTTGTTTTCTATTCTGCGAAATTACTAAATCTCCGCGACACGCGCAA
>CAZSHV010000059.1:0-6196 GCA_964606815.1 uncultured Bacteroides sp.
CAAGTTTTCGCCCCTAAAATATTACAGCGCCACGCAACAAAATTGAAAATATTTCGTAACGTATTAGCAACCAGTGAATTACAAAATGTACAGAATGTTACGAAAAATGTATCAATTGGCAGAATGATACAAAAATGCGCGACATTTGTTACATTTGCCGTCACAAGTGTAACGATTGGTTGTAACAATGACCCCACAAAATGGGAGGTATGAATGCATAAAAAAAGGCTGCGCGGATGGCGCAGCCCTGGGATGGGAAGGTTGGGGCGTGGCGGGCGCTACTCGATGGCGCGGGCCACTTCTTTCTCTTCGAAGCACTCGATGATGTCGCCGACTTTGATGTCGTTGAAGTTGGCGATGGAGAGGCCGCAGTCGAGGCCTGCGATGACTTCCTTGGCGTCGTCTTTGAAGCGCTTGAGGGAGGCGAGGTCGCCGGTGTAGCGCACGATACCGTCGCGGATGAGGCGCACCTTGGTGCCTTTGCGTATGCGGCCTTCGAGCACCATGGCGCCGGCGATGGTGCCGACCTTGGAGATGTGGTAGGTCTCGCGCACTTCGGCGGTGCCGATGACTTCCTCCTTGATCTCGGGGGCGAGCATGCCGCTCATAGCGTCCTTGACCTCTTCGATGGCCTGGTAGATGACGGAGTAAAGGCGGATCTGCACACCGTCGCGCTCGGCGGCACGGCGAGCGGCGAGCGACGGGCGCACCTGGAAGCCGATGATGACGGCGTCGGAGGCGGCGGCGAGGGTGACATCGCTCTCGGAGATTTCGCCGACGGCTTTGTGGAGCACGTTGACCTGGATTTCCTCGGTGCTCAGCTTAATCAAGGAGTCGGAGAGGGCCTCGATGGAGCCGTCCACGTCGCCCTTGACGATGATGTTGAGCTCCTGGAAGTTGCCGATGGCGCGGCGTCGGCCGATGTCCTCGAGGGTGAGCATCTTGTGTGTGCGCATGCCCTGCTCGCGCTGCAGCTGCTCGCGCTTGTTGGTGATCTCGCGGGCTTCCTGCTCGGTGTCGAGCACGTTGAATGTGTCGCCGGCCTGGGGGGCGCCGTTGAGGCCGAGGATGAGGGCGGGGGTGGCGGGGCCGGCCTCCTTGATGCGCTGGTTGCGCTCGTTGAACATGGCTTTGACCTTGCCGAAGTGGGTGCCGGCGATGATGATGTCGCCGACGCGCAGGGTGCCGTTCTGCACGAGCACGGTGGCCACGTAGCCGCGGCCCTTGTCGAGGCTGGACTCGATGATGGAGCCTGTGGCGTTGCGGTTGGGGTTGGCCTTGAGGTCGAGCATCTCGGCCTCGAGGAGCACCTTCTCCATGAGTTCCTCCACGCCTATGCCTTTCTTGGCGGAGATGTCCTGGCTCTGGTATTTGCCGCCCCAGTCCTCCACGAGATAGTTCATAGCCGCGAGCGACTCTTTGATTTTCTCGGGGTTGGCGTGGGGTTTGTCTATCTTGTTGATGGCGAAGACGATGGGCACGCCTGCGGCGCTGGCGTGGTTGATGGCCTCCACGGTCTGGGGCATGACGTTGTCGTCGGCGGCGACGATGATGATACACAGGTCGGTGACCTTCGCGCCGCGTGCGCGCATGGCGGTGAATGCTTCGTGGCCGGGGGTGTCGAGGAATGTTATGTGGCGGCCGTCGGGCAGCTTGACGTTGTAAGCGCCGATGTGCTGCGTGATGCCTCCGGCCTCGCCGGCGATGACGTTGGCGTTGCGGATATAGTCGAGCAGGGAGGTTTTACCGTGGTCCACGTGGCCCATCACGGTGACGATGGGCGGACGGGCGACGAGGTCTTCCTCCTTGTCCTCCTCCTGATGAATTGCGTCGGCCACCTCGGCAGAGATGTACTCCGTCTTGAAGCCGAACTCCTCGGCCACGATGTTGATGGTCTCGGCGTCGAGGCGCTGGTTGATGGAGACCATCACGCCGAGGTTCATGCAGGTGGCGATGACCTGGTTGATGGGCACGTCCATCATCACGGCCAGGTCGTTGGCGGTAACGAACTCTGTGAGCTTGAGGATCTTGCTCTCAGCCATGCCGGCCTGCAGAGCTTCACGCTCGCGCTCGGCGTTGGCTTCGCGCTTCTCTTTGCGCCATTTGGCGCCGCGCTTGAGGCCTTTGTCTTTGGAAGTGAGGCGGGCGAGGGTCTCCTTCACCTGCTTCGATACATCCTCCTCGCTGACGTCGGTGTGCTGGGGGCGCGCGGGCTGCTTGGCGGGACGGGGAGCGTCGGCGCGACGGCGGTCAGCGCCGCGGCCGCCCTGCTTGGGCTCCTGGGCAGTCTGCTGGCCGGTCTTCTCGATGTCGACTTTCTCCTTGCCGGCTATGCGGCGGCGCTTCTTGCGGTCGCCGGCTGCACCTGCTGCGCCGGGCTGCTGGGCAGCTGCGCCGCGGCGGTCGGCGCGCTTCTCGTCCTTGCTTTTCTTCTTGGGGCGAGTGCTGGCATTGATGGCAGAGAGGTCGATTTTGCCCACGATGTTGAGGCTCACGGCCGGCTTGGGAGTGCCGGTGGTGAAGATTTCATCCTCTTTGGGCTCTGTTTTTGCCTCCTCTTTTGGCTCCTCTTTGGCTTCGGGGGCGGCGGGTTGTTCAGCCTTGGGCTGCTCGGGCTTGGCGGGCTTAGGCTCGGCCTTGGGAGCCTCTGCTTTGGGCTGCTCGGGCTTAGCGGCAGGCTCCTCCTTGGCGGGAGCGGGCTCGGCCGGCTTGGGCTCGGGTTTCACTTCAGCTGTGGGCTGGGGTTTTGCCTCGCGCTGGGGCTCGGGCTTGGCGGGCTGCTGTGCGGGAGCTTCTACCTTGGGCTCTGCTTTGGGGGCCTCAGCTTTGGGCTCTTCGGCCTTGGGGGCCTGGGCTTTGGGCTCGTCGGCGGTTTTGACCACGGGGCGGCCTGCGTCGTCAAGCTCCAGCTTGCCCAGAA
This sequence comes from uncultured Bacteroides sp., assembly GCA_964606815.1. Lineage (GTDB taxonomy): Bacteria > Bacteroidota > Bacteroidia > Bacteroidales > Muribaculaceae > CAG-873. The sequence goes on from CAZSHV010000059.1 coordinate 2,921, forward strand.
TGCGGGGCTTTTGGTGGCCGCTGCCGGTGATAACCTCTTGCACGGGCTTTTGGGGCTCGGGCTTGGGCTCGGGCTTTGCAGCCGGCTCTGACGGTCGGGGCGTTAGTTTCTTGTCGGGCGCGAACTCGCTCATGAGCATTTCCACCACGTCATCCTCCACGCGCGTGTTAAGGTTGGCCTCGATCTCGATGCCTTTCTTGCGCAGGAACTCGATGAGCGTGTCGGTGCTCACGTTGGCTTCTCTCGCCACTCTGCTTAATTTTGTTTTACCCATATATTGTATCAGTCAGTTTTTTCCTATTGGTTAGTCTTCGAATTCGGCTTTGAGCACAGCGAGGACGTTGTCGACGGTGTCCTCCTCGAGGTCTGCCTTCTCGATGAGGTCTTCGCGGGATGTGCGGAGCACAGACTTTGCGGTGACGCAACCCATGTCCTTGAGGGCGTCGATCACCCACTCGTCGATTTCGTCCTTGAACTCGTCGAGGTAGATGTCCTCTTCGTCGGCGTTGTCGACGTCGCGGTATACGTCGATTACGTATCCGGTGAGCTCGCTGGCGAGCTTGATGTTAGATCCGTTGCGGCCAATGGCGAGGCTCACCTCCTCGGGGCGGAGGAACACCTCGGCCTTCTTCTCCTCCTCGTCGAGGCGTATGGAGGAAATCTTTGCGGGCTGGAGTGCGCGCTGGATGTAGAGGGCGGTGTTGGCTGTGAAGTTGATGACGTCGATGTTCTCGTTGTGGAGCTCGCGGACGATGCCGTGTATGCGGCTGCCCTTTACGCCGACGCAGGCGCCTACGGGGTCGATGCGGTCGTCATAGCTCTCTACGGCCACCTTCGCGCGGTCGCCGGGGATGCGTGCCACGCCGCGGATGGTGATGAGGCCGTCGTGGATTTCGGGCACCTCCATCTCGAAGAGACGGCGCAGGAAGTCGACGGAGCGGCGCGAGAGGGTGATCTTGGGGTTGCCGTTCTTGTCGGTGGCGCTTGTGACCACGGCGCGGACAGTCTCGCCCTTGCGGAAGAAGTCGCCGGGGATTGCCTCGGACTTGGGCAGGAGCATCTCGTTGCCGCTGTCGTCAAGCAGGAGGGTCTCGCGGCTCCAGGTCTGGTAAACCTCGCCCACGACGATCTCGCCGATGAGGCTCTTGTACTTGTTCACCAGGGCCTCTTTCTGCATCTCGAGGATGCGCTGCTGGAGGGTCTGACGGAGGGTGAGAATCTGACGGCGTCCGAACTTAGAGAAGTCAATCTCGCGGGCGTAGTCGTCGCCGACCTCGGCCTCGGGGTCGTCAAGGCGCGCCTCGCTCAGGGCGATTTCCTTGTTGGGCATCGTGACGGCACCGTCTTCCACCACTTCGAGGTTCTGCACGATCTGCACGTCGCCGGTGGTGGTGTTCAGCACCACGTCAAAGTCCGACTCCTTGCCCAGCATATCCTCGAGGGCTTTGCGGAAGGCGTCGATGATGACAGTGGTCATGGTGCTCTCGTCAATATTCTTAAGTTCTTTGAATTCAGCGAATTGCTCCACCATGTTGGGAGCTTCCTCTTTCTTTGCCATTGTGTTTTTTTGGTTCTATGTTTTTATTGTTAATAATCAGTGAGCAGGGGAGGGGGGTCAGAATTTGAGGTCGTGACGAATGTATTTGACGTCGTCCATCTTCAGGTGCTCGGGCACCATCTTCACCACGGGTCGCTTCGCGCCGGGCTCCTTCACCTTGGTAGGCACCTCGATGGTGAAAGATGAGGTGTCGGCGTCGACCGCGGCGAGCACGCCGTGGATCTTGCGGCCGTCGCGGGTGAGAGCCTCCACGTCCTTGCCAAGATTCTTGGTGTACTGCTCGACGACCTTGAAGGGGGCGGTAAGACCCGCAGAGCCCACCTCGAGCGAGTAGTCCTCCTTGTCGCGGTCGAATTCAGCCTCGATGCGATGGGTCACCTCGGAGCAGAGGTCGATGTCCACACCCTCGTTGCTGTCGATTTCCACCACGATGTCGTTGGAGGGCGACACAGTGATGTCCACTAAAAAGGCTCCTGTGCCCTGCAGGGCGTCGAGCACCGTTTTCTTAAGCAAATCCTTGTCGATCATAATAGTAAAGTTTAGTGCTCCGCGTGCTGTAAATAAAAAGAGGAAGCCCGCAGGCCTCCTCCAGCTCGTGAAGTTACGCAAAGGTAACAAAATTTCGCCGCCCGCGCAAGTTTTCCCGCCCCCGCCCGCCCCCAAACGCAAAAATTATCCCCAAAATTTAGAATAATTAACTATATCAATATGATATTTTAATATTTATTAAATTAATAAAAATTAAAACCGATTAATTCCGAACAAAACGTCACTCAAATATTCCCTAATATAGTAGGGCCGAACGGTCGGTTCGGCCGCGATATCCATAAAACGTTGACTGCCAGGATGTAGGGACGCTAGGTCCGAGCGTCAGCGAAAACGTTTTGGTTGGAACACCCCCCACATTGTTTTCATTTCCCCACCCCCTGGCCCCCTCCCCACCGATGGCGGGGAGGGGAAAGAAGAGAGGAGGGGGCGCCGGGTCCGTGGATTGAAATCCACGGCTCCCGAAACGCACTCCTCTGGAGCTTCGTTGGCGTTGTCGTGGGCGTTTACGGCGGCCGCAAAGAAGTTGCGGCCCTACAATAGGGTGGTGTTGATTGTTGGCATGAAGGGATGATATTAATGAAAAAAAGGGCTGCGCGGTGGCGCAGCCCTTGGTGTGGGGGTGTTGGTTGTGCGGGGGATCAGAGGGCAACCTTGGTGGCTTTCCCGCCGGCGACTTTGATGTAGATGCCGGTGGTGGGCTGGAGGACGCGCACGCCCTGGAGGTTGTAGTACTCGGCGGGTGCGTTGTCGGCTTCGATGTCGGCGATGGAGCTTGCGCCCTCGGTGATGGTGAGGGTGATGCTTGTGCCGGTGGCAGCTGTGCCGTCCCATGTGAAGGAGAGGGTGCAGGAGCCGAGGTTGTTGGCTACCATGTTGACGGAGGAGTCATACCACATGACGTTCTCGCCGATGACGGCGGTTGCGGTCATGACGGTGGGATCCATGATGTCGCCTTCGCCACCGAAGGAGAGGTCCCAGGTCTCGCCGCAGATTTTGAATTCGCCGTCGAGGGCGGGCATCGAGAGGGTGTAGACGCCGTTGGTCTGTGCGAACTTGTAGTTAGCGTCGCCGGGGGTCCATTCGTTGAATTCGCCCACGAGGAAGAGGTCGGTGCCGGGAGTGGGAGGAATGGGGGTGTTGCCTTGGTACTCGCCCTGGTCGCCAGCGGC
>CAZSHV010000059.1:6296-14273 GCA_964606815.1 uncultured Bacteroides sp.
TGGTACTCGCCCTGGTCGCCAGCGGCGGTGTATACGTGGTTGTTTACGGCTTTGAAGTCTTGGGTCTTTGTAGCGTCGCCGTCGCCAGCGTTGAAGAGGCATCCGGTGGTGCCTTCGGGGCAGGTGTACATCCAGATGTTGCCCTCGACCTTAGTCATAGCCACGCCGGGCCAAGTGCTTTGTGTGGCGCCCCAGTAGTGGATGTGGGGAGTGGTCCACTGAGCAGCGGAGTTGTCCCAGTAAACGGTGATGGTGGTGGGATCGGGAGTGGGAGGAGTAGGAGGTGTGGGAGGCGTGGGATCGCTCTCGCCGGTGAGGAGGACAGTGCCTTTGGAGAAGTCGACGGTGATGTCGTAGGTGCCGGCAGCCACCTTCCAGGAGTAAGCGCTGGAGGCGTTGACGTCGGCGGTGAATTTAGTGAAGGCAGCGGGGGTGCCGGGAGTGATTGCCTCGTCGGCCGAGCTTGCGCCGTAGCGGTCAGTGCCGTTGACGATGTCCCAAGAGGCGCCCTGAGAGGTTACGAAAGTGAAGTAGGAGTAGGTGTCCTGCGCGGCAGCGGGGAGGGTGACCTCTTTGATGGTGAATACGTCGCCGTTCTTGGTGAGGGCTTTGGATGTGGAGGTGCTCCAGTCGCATACGTTACCGATGAGGTAGAGGGCGTCGGGAGCCGTAGTGGGGTCGGGAGTGGGGATGTCGATGCCGCCTACCTTGCTCCAGATGCAGTAGTCGGTGCCAGTGGCCTTGATGTCGGCGTCGGTGTATCCGGCGGGAGCTGCCATAGCAGATCCGACTTTTACGACGAGCTTGCCTTTGGTGCCGGTGACCTCGGCCATGTAGCAGTCGCGGTCAGCGCGGAGCACGTTGACGGCGCTGGTGTTGGTGACGCCGCAGGCGTTGCGCACGGCGATCATGGCCTGGATCTGGCTCTTATACTGCTTGTAGTGGGGGAGGTAGACGCAGGGGGTGCCGGGGGAGCAGATCATGAACGCATTGGCGGCGAGGACGTTGCCGTTGAATTTGTTCCAGTCGTCGCGGCTGGTGTCGTGGTTGTCGATGAATGTTACGGCATACTGTGCATAGCCGAAGTGGATAAGGCCAGCGGGCTGGTTGGTGGTGCCGTTGGCTTTCCACACGAGCTGGGTCATGTCGTTGGAAGAGAAGGCTTTGTTGACGGCGTATTTGAAAGCGAAGTCAAATGCTGCGCTTTCTTTGCCGGTGCCTTCGATCCATGCCTTGAGGGCGTCGTAGGAGCCGTCCCAGTACTCGCCGACGGAGAATTGGGGCTTGGCGTACTGGTTGTACATCTTTGTGTACTGAGCGCCGTAGCCTTTGGTCATGTCGTAGCGCACGCCGGTGTAGCCCATATCGGAGAGGAGGAATTTGACGTAGTTTTTGCAGTTGTTCTGCACGTTGGCGTTGGTGTGGTCGAGGTCGCGGGATCCGTTGAAGTCCTCGCCGGTGTCGGGCGCGCCTGTGCCGTGGGCCTGGCCGCTCTCGCGGTTGACCTCGTCGGTGGAGCAGATGCCGTCAAGGCCGATTTTCCAGGTGGTGCCGTTCCAGACTTCGGCGGGGAAGTCGGTCCAGTTGCTCTTGCCGCTGCGGTGGTTGATGACGACGTCGGCGATTATGCCTGTGCCTTTGGCTTTGAAGGTCTGGATCATCTTGCGCACCTCGGCCTCGGTGCCGAATTTGGTGTTGTGGTTGGTGAACCAGTATACGGGGTCGTAGCCCATGCCGCCGGATGCAGACTTAGCTGAGTTGGGCACCCAGATGAGGGAGAAATACTGTGAGAGCTCGTCGGCCTGGCTCTCGAGGTTGGTCCATTTGGTGTCGGCATAGCTGTCCCAATAGAAGCCTTGGAGCATGACACCTTCGTAGTTAGCCGGCCAACCGGTGGCGTGCGCATGGTATCCGCACAGCATCACGGCCACAAGGGCGAGCATAGACTTAAAGAATTGTTTCATGATAGATTTGTAAGTAAATGATATATAATTATTTCTTTTTCAATGGTATAGCCGATTTTTTCAATGGCATAGCGAGAGCCCGCGCGGCGGATGGGGCATAATCGTGGCAAATGTACGAATAATTTTTCAATATGCCATAAAAATATTCGCGCGGCGTAACATTTTCCGTGTTAACGCTTTAGAGCCTGTCCCATAAAATATGTTAAGGCTGAGGTCGCATATCTTGGTGTGATTTTGGAGGCGGCGGGAGGGAGCAATGCCGTCGCATTGTGACGGAGCGGCGGCTTCAAAAGCACCCGAGAGATGCGAGACGGAGGTAATATCCGTTCCTCAAGCGCGTTAATGATATGTGAAGCGATACTCTCTACTTAACACGAATCAAAAGCGCTGGCTCTCCGCATTCAGCGCTCACTTGAACATCAAGCTGAATATAAGACAATTAGATGGCATTATATATGTCTTGAAGGCCGGATGCCAATGGGGACGGTTGCCCGATTTCTTCGGCAAGTGGAAAAGCGTCTATCATCGTTTCCGCAGTATCAGCGAATCCCCGTGGTTTGATGAAATGCTGAAGATACTGATCTCATGATTGGCGTCCTCGCCGGCCCACATCCTTACATCAAGACAATCAAAGCCGACAACGGCTACAGGGGCGGCTTAATTGAGGTTGCAAAAACCGCCCTGTCTATTGACTTGCAATGCGTTAAATCGAATTACGGAACGTCGGAATTCATTCCATTGGAGGGCCGCTGGGTAGTGGAGCGGACCATCGCTTGGCTTGACCGCTTCCGCAGATTATGCCGTGGCTACGAGCAGCTGCTGCACACGGCGACGGGAATGGCAAAAATGGCTTTTCTGATGATACTTCTGAAGCACGTATAGCTTCGTCAAACAACTACGTTTCAACCAGCCAAACAATGAGTTTCGTGGGCGGTGGAAATTTCCATCGCCTCGGCCATCCATTGGCATATTCGTCCGTGTTCTTCGGTCGTGTACGTCGAGTACACTCCCTCATCACACGAACAACTCTGCTCAATGGCTGACCGCCTCAGCTTTAACAGATTTTATGGTACAGGCTCTTAGGCGGGCGGGAGTGATGATCAGGTTGATACCTTTTGAGATGATGAAAAGGGCGGCCATGAGCAGCACTATGATGGCCGAGCAGGGGACGTCGACCATGGCCCCTATGGCGAGGCCTCCGATGCCGGCTACCATGGAGATGGCCACGGCGGCGAGCATCATGGGGCCGAAGCGTCGCAGCCAGGTCTCGGCCGTCATGATGGGCAGCGAGAGCATGGACATGAGCAGCATCACGCCCACGAGGCGTATGGTGAGGACGATGCACAGGGCCACCATCACCGTCATGGTATAGGTGATGAGCCTGACGGGGAGGCCGGCGACGCGCGCGAAGTCGCGGTCGAAGGCGCAGGCTATGATTTGCCGCCACCACAGGGCGAAGATGGCTATGAGAGCGGCGGTGTAGATGGCGAAGGCCCAGATGTCGGCCTGCGAGATGGTGAGGATATTGCCGAAGAGGAAGGTGTTGAGCTCGGGGACGTAGCCCGGGGTGAGGAACACGAACACCACGCCGGCGGCCATGCCCAGGGCCCAGACAACGGCGATGGCGGAGTCTTCGCGGACGCGCATGCGGGTGGATAGCCACTCCACGCCCACCGACGAAGCCACGGCGAAAACGGCTGCCATGGCCACGGGGCTGATGCCCAGGAAGTAGCCGAGACCCAGGCCGCCGAAGCAGGCGTGGGTGACGCCGCCGCTGATGGCCACCATGCGGCGCGTGATGATGTATGTGCCGATCATGGCCGAGGCCACGCTGATGATGATGACGCCGAGCAGGGCGTTGCGGAAGAATTCGTATTCGAGCATGTGTCTGAGGGGCAGGGTGTTAATGCGAAGCGGCCGGAGCGGCCGAGGCGCGGAGCTCTGTGACGATGAGCATCATCTCCTGGCGCACGGCGGCGGGCATCTCGATGCCTCGCAGCTGCAGCGAGCGGGCCCAGCCGGCGATGTCGGAGGGCAGGAGGGTGAGCAGCACGTCGCGGAAGAGTTCGGTCTCGGGGTCGGAGTATGCGTCGGCTGGGCGGCCGCGGAAGGCGTCGAGCTCTTCGTCGTCGTAATAGATGATCTGGTCGGTGGCGGTCAGGCCTTTTTCGCACTGCAGGTGCAGCCCGCAGCACTGCTCGTCGCCCTCGGCTGCCTCGGGGGCATCGGCGGGGGTGGCGGAGTCAGAGCCGTAGGCCAGGCGATGGTGGATGTACAGGGCGAGGCCGACCAGGGTGATGGCGGCGGCGAGAATCAAAGATACTATCATCAGGGCTGGGGAGTGACGTCGGTGATGGTGAATCCGGCCTGCTGGAGCTGCTCCCAGAAGGCGGGGTAGGACTTAGCCACGGTCTCGGCGCCGCGGATGGTGATGTCGGGCAGGTGCAGGGCCACGGGGGCGAGGGCCATGGCAATGCGATGGTCGCCGTGGGCATCGAGGGGCAGTATTTCAGCCACGGGGTGGCGTTGGCCTTCCCATTGCAGGGTGCCTGGGGCGGGGGCTGCGAGGGAGAAGGTGAGCTTGTCGAGCTCGTCGATCAAAGCCTGAATGCGGTCGCACTCCTTGCTGCGCAGGGTGTGCAGCCCGGTGAATGAGAATGGCACGCCCAGCAGGCAACACGTCACGGCCAGCGCCGGCACCAGGTCAGGCGTGGCGCTGAGGTCGAGGTCGAGCCGCGAGAAGACCTCGGGCGATGCCGACAGCTGCGCGCCGTAGGGTATGGGCTCGCCGTCGTCGTCGCGGTCGGTGAAGTCGGTGAGCACGCCCAGACGCTCGAAGATGTGGCGGGCGCGCGCGTCGCCCTGGAGAGAGTCAGGCTTGAGGCCCGGCAGCGACACCCATCCAGCCGACAGGGCCGCGACCTCGTACCAGAACGCTGCTGCGCTCCAGTCGGGCTCGTTGTCGGCGTCGGTTAAAGAGTACGACCCTGGAGCGACTGTGATGTCCGCGCCCTCTCGGCGGGCGGCTATGCCGCGGCGGCGCATCATGTCTAAGGTCAGGTCTATGTACGGCATAGACGCTGGCTCGCCCTTGAGTCTGAGCTCCAGGGCGCCGGGGAGGGTGGGGGCCACGAGCAGCAGGGCTGAGATGAACTGCGAGCTGACGGTGGCGTCGACCACCACAGGACTATCGGCGCGCAGTTGGCGGCCGCGCATGCGCAGGGGTAGGCGGCCGTCGGCAGCGGTGTATTCGATGTCGGCACCCAGGGCGCGCAGGGCGTCGACGAGCTGGGAGACGGGGCGCTCGCGCAGTCGCGGCGTGCCGTCGATGGTGACGTCGGCGCCAGGTGTGGCAGCATACAGGGCTGTGAGGAAGCGCATTGCCGTGCCGGAGGCGCCGGCGTCCTTATTCCCTACGGGCGGGGCGGAAAGGGCGCGGCGCAGCATGCGCAGGTCGTCGCACTCGTCGTCGGGGCCTTGAGGGGCAGGCGCTTGGCCAGCAATGGCTGCCATGAGCATGGCGCGTGCGGCTATGCTCTTGCTGGCGGGTAGGGCGGCTGTGGCTATAAGTATTTCCTCGGGCGGAGTGACGCTAAGAGCCTGTACCATAGAATATATTAAAGCTGAGATCTATCAGCTGAAGATCTCGTAGTTGAGCACGGCGTCAACGATGAAGAGCTGGCGAATGGCCGAGCGGGGAATCTCCATGTCGTCGTACTGGGGGTTGTAGCTGTGGAGGACCACCTTCTCGGGGTCGGGATGCTTGCGTAGCACCTTCACCATGCGGTAGTCGTCGAGCACCACGAGGTACATCTGTCCCCAGAAAATGGGCGAATCGAGCTGTATGGGGCGTATGGAAATCCAAGAGTTGTTGGTTACGCGTGGCACCATCGACTCGCCGGTGACGTGCACGACGGGGTACTTGGGATTGATCGAGGGCATGTCAAGACGGCCCACGAGGCGGTCGGAGGTGAACTGCGCGCTGAGCTCGCCGTAGCCGGCGGTGACGTCGACGTCATATACGGGTGCGCCTTTCGCCGCCTGGACCACGCGCTCACCGATCGTGATGGTGTTGGGGTCGGTGTTGTTGGGGAAGGGCACGCCCTCGCCGGTGGCCAGCCAAGTTTTGGAAACGCCAAAGTTCACCACGATTCGGTTCATGAAGCCGTCGGTGATGGGAATGCGGCCGGAGAGGAATTTCGACATGTTGGAGGCGTCGACGTTGATCAGCTCGCCGAATTTAGCCTGGGTCTTGCGGAAGAGTTTGATGAGGTAGCGCACGCGGTCGATGGTAGTGGCCGTTGGTGCGGGGAGCATAAGCTCGGTGGAAGGAGGGGTCATAGTTTAGACGATTTACATGAAAAATTTGTTTCCTTGCAAAGTTACAGCAAGGTTTTATAATTTGCAAACGATTTGCAGAAAAACTTGAAAATATTGTGGGTAATGTAGAAAAAATTCTTACCTTTACGCGCCAAGAAGGCATATAGACCACAGAATTACACATTATTATAATTATATATAAGAGAACATGATTGTGACGACTATAAAGCAGAAAATCAAGTCATATTTCGATCTCACGCCCTATCTTGAAGACCAGGCGGTGGCCAAGCGCGCCATTCTCGACGGCGTTTCGTTCCGTGGGCCAAACATCGTGATTCTCATACTGGCCATCTTCGTGGCGTCGCTGGGCCTGAACACCAACTCTCCCGCCGTGATCATAGGCGCCATGCTCATCTCTCCGCTCATGGGCCCGATTATCGGCATAGGCCTGGGCGTGGGCACCTACGACTTCGCGTTAATCAAACGCTCGGGTCGCAACCTGGCCGCCGCCGCGGCCTTCTCGGTGTTGGCCTCTACCATCTATTTCCTCATATCGCCCGTGGCCGAGGGGCACAGCGAGCTGCTGGCCCGCACATCGCCCACCATCTACGACGTCCTTATCGGCTTCTTCGGCGGCGGCGCCGGCATCGTGGCCATAGCCTGCAAGCAGAAGGGCAACGTCATCCCCGGCGTGGCCATAGCCACCGCCCTGATGCCGCCCCTGTGCACGGCCGGCTACGGCCTGGCCACCTGGCAGCTGCAGTACTTCACCGGCGCCTTCTACCTCTTCCTCATCAACAGCATCTTCATCGCCGCCGCCACGCTCATAGGCGTTAAGCTCTTCCGATTCAGCGAGGCCACCTTTGTCGACGCGGCCCGCAAGCGCCGCATCAAGCGCATGGTGGTCACAATCGTGGTGGTGACCATGCTGCCCAGCGTCTATCTCACGGCCCAGATGATCACCGAGAGCTTCTTCGTCAGCGACGCTGCCGCTTTCGTCGACTCGCGCTGCGCGTTCCCCAACACGCAGGTGTTCGCTAAAAAGGCCTACATGAAGCACTGGAAGAAGTACATCGACGTCACCCTCATCGGCGAGCGCGTCAACGTCGACTCTCTGCGCCTGGCCCTCACCGCGCAGATGAACCAGGAGCCCATGCTCCGCGGCGCGCACCTGCAGATCTCCCAAGGATTCTCCGCCTCGGCATCCGCCAACCAAAGCTCGCCGGCGAGCATGGGCGACATGTTCACCTCCGTAATCGCCCAGATCGACCGCCAAAAGGGCACCATCGACTCCCTGCGCAGCGTCATCACGCGCCGCGAGGATTTCGACTCCATCTCCTATGCCATCTCCCCCGAGCTGCGCGTGCTCTACCCGGCCATCACGAGCATAGCCATATCGCGCACCTATCAGTGCAACACCTTGACGCGCCGCGTCGACACCCTGAACGTGGCCATAATCACGCAAAGCGCGCCGATTAAGGACCTCGACCAGATGCGTCGGTACGTCGAAACACGCACAGGCCTCGACTCCCTCCGTGTGATACAGATTAAGTGATTGTGCGTCTGCGTTTTGAGTGAGTTTTAGGATGATTATTCATCCATTCGGTGCTGAATTTATATACAAACTAATGTTAAATACCGCAAAATAATGTAAAAACATTTGGCGGATTGCGAAAGTCGCCGTACCTTCGCG